>NZ_JAAIXZ010000012.1:0-300000 GCF_010894435.1 Pyxidicoccus trucidator
GCGCAGCGCAACGAGTCAGCGCGCCGAGGCCACTGGCGCGCACACGGACGGCGCGCTCCTCCCCGCCACCGCGTCCGCAACCCCATGCGATGAGGCCGCATACCCGCATCTCGCGCAGTTCAACTAGAATGCGCCACATGCGACGCGTCCTGCTGCTCCTCCCCCTCCTCGCGCTTGCTGGCTGCAAGAAAGAGACTGCCCAGGGTGCCGTGAAGGTCACGGTGACCTACGAGGGATTCAAACCCGGCTGCGTGCGGGTGCAGGCCCGGGACGCGGATGGGAAGGGTGAGCCGCTCTCCGAGGACCTGGACGGCAAGGGCGGCCCCGAGGGCGGCTCGCTCATCGTGGCCGTGTTCCCCCAGGACGGCTGGGGCAGCACGATTCAGGTGGAGGCCCAGGCCTTCGAGCGAATCTGCGCAGGGAATCCCGTGGTGAGCAGCTCACAGCGCGTCACGGTGGTAGCGGGCGAGGCGACTCCCGCGGCGCTGCAGCTGCTCGCGACGGACCACGACCAGGATGGCTACGTGTCCATCCGCACCGGTGGCTCGGACTGCAATGACGACGTGCCCGCCATCAATCCGGGCGTGACGGAAGAGCGCTGCAACGGCGTGGATGACAACTGCAATGGCCAGTCGGACCGGGAGGAGCTCCGGCTGGAGCAGACGTGCACGGAGGGCACGGGCTGCGAGGGCGTGCGCCAGTGTGGCGACAACGGCCGGGTGGTCTGCTCCGTGCCGAACGCCATCCTCGCGTACCCGGACGTGGACCGGGATGGACACGGGGACAAGAACGCCGAGGCCCAGACCTTCTGCAGCGGGCTTCCGGTTGGCTACGTCACCGGCCCGAACGATGACTGCAACGACAACAGTGTCACCGTGTACGCTGGAGCGCCGGAGCTCTGCGACGGCCTGGACAACGACTGCGACGAGGCCGAGGACGAGACCTTTCCCCAGCTCGGAACGGCGTGTACCGACCCGGCCAGCCAGTGCGCCGGGCAGTTCCAGTGCAACGGAACCAACAGCGTCACGTGTGTGGCGACCCAGCCCATTCCCACCTTGTACCCGGATGACGATGGCGACGGGTATGGGCGGAACAGTGACGCGCAGCAGACGTGTGGGCAGCCAACGGGCACCTTCGTCAGTCAGGGTGGCGACTGCGATGACGGCAATCGCTTCAGGCACCCCAACCGAGCGGAGGTGTGTGACGGGCTCGACAATGACTGCGACAACCAGCCCGAGGCTGCCGCCGTGTGTCCGGCGGGCGCACCCGCCTGGCAGCAACGTACCGTGGGCCCGAGTTCCCGGTCGTGGCAGTCCGTCTTCACCTCGGCTTCAGGTGAAGTAGGGGTCGTGGGGCACTTCGACGCCCGCGCCAGGCTCTTGCCGGGGGGAACTACCTTTCAGGAAACGACGACCGGCTGCAACCCCACCAACAGCGGCTGGAACACCTTGTGGCTCGACGAGGCCAACAATGGCCGCGGCTATTTCGGCTCCGCCGGGGGACGGCTGGTCTATCAGGACACGACGAATCAGAACTGCGCCTCGCAGCTCGACATCGACCGTCCGGTCGAGAGTCTCGTCGGCATCAGGAATGGCGGCAGCCTCGAGCTTCACGGAGTCACCTCTCCAGCCGGCCTCGAAGTGAATGGCTCCACGTTCATCTGGAACGGTGGCACCGGCCTGACCTACGGCACCACGGGAGTGTCCCCGCTGTACGACGTCCACGGCGTCTCCCGCGCCGCGCTCTTCGCCGTGGGTGGTTACGACGCGGGCGTAGGGGCAGCTGAGCCGCGCATCTACCGCTTCAACGTGACAACCGGGCAGTGGCAGACGGAGAACGTGCAATCCATCCCCGGACTGGCCCGACTCAACGGCGTCTGGGTCGTCAACGAGAGGGTCGCATTCGCCGTGGGCAACTCCAACTCCGTCCTGAGGTGGAATGGAACGAGTTGGAGCAAGATGGACTTTCCCGATGACAACGTGGAGAGCCTGACCTCCGTCATCGCCTTCGGCGCCAACCTGGCCTACGCCACCGCGTATAACGGCCGCATCTACCGCTACAACGGCCAGCGCTGGGAGGAGGTCTTCGAGGACACGAGCCTCCGCATCAACGACATCGCGGGCACCAGCCCCGCGGACCTCTGGGTGGTGGGCGAAAATGGTGCCATCCTCCACTGGCCCCAGTGACGAGACTCAGCGCCCCCGCCGCGCCACCACGAAGCGGCGGGTGAAGAGGAACGGCGTGCCCCGCTCGTGCTTCGGGTAGGACTGGCGCAGCAGCGGCCTCAGCGTGTCGAGGAAGGCCCGCCCTTCCTCCTGCCCCAGCGCCGCCAGCACCGGCCGCAGCGTGGTGCCCAGCAGCCACTCCAGCACCGCGTCCTCGCCCGGCAGCACGTGCAGGTACGCCGTCTCCCACGCGTCCACCGTCAGCCCCAGGCCGGACAGCAGCGCCTCGTACGTGGCGAGCGACTCCGCGTGTCCCCGGCGCACCGCTTCCAGCTTCGCGGCGAAGCGCGGTAACGCCCGCACCTCGTCGATGTGCCGGTGCGAGGGCGCCTCGAAGTTGGCCGGCACCTGGAAGGCCAGCACTCCTCCCGGGGCCAGCTTCGCCACCAGTCGCGCCAGCAGCGCATCATGCGCTGGCACCCAGTGCAGCGCCGCGTTGGAGACGAGCACGTCCAGCGGCGCGGGCGGCTCCCAGCCCGCGAGGTCCGCCACCTCGAAGCGCAGGGACTCGGGGGGCGGACGGCGGCGTGCCTCTTCCACCATGGCGTCGGACGAGTCCACGCCGTACACCCGCGCGTCCTTCCACCGCCCGGCCAGCACGCGCGTCAGGTCTCCCGTGCCGCAGCCCAGGTCCGCCACGTGCGCGGGCGCGTCCACGTCCACCCGCATCAGCAATTCGAAGAAGGGACGCTTCCGCTCGTCCCGGAACTGCGAGTACTGCGTCGGGTCCCACATGGCGGCCACCTCCTGGCGGTGCGGCTGACATCGCGCCAGGAGGTGTAGCGCACCGGGCTGCTCAGCGCTTCACTCGCAGCACCTGGAAGCCCCGGCCGGACGTACCGAAGCCGCGCACATTGTCCATCCGCACCACCAGGTCGCCCGAGGGCAACACGCCCCACACGTCCGCCAGGGCGAAGGCGGTGCTGCTCAGCCGCTCGTAGCGCAGCGCTTCGCGCCACGTCACCCCGTCCCCGCTCGTGAAGAGGCGGGCGTACACGTCACCGGGCGCGTGGATGTCTCCCGCGCTCGCCCAGCCCGTCCCCATGGCCCAGCCGCCCCCAGGCACCGGCAGGAGGGAGTATGCGGGGCCCGGCAATTCCAGCAGCGCGTCCACGCGGCCACTCGGGAAGAGGCGCAGCAGCTTCGGGTGCTCGGGCTCGTACAGCGTGGACTGGCCCAGCAGCAGCGAGCCGTCCGCCTGCACCCCACCCGCCACGCCGTTGGCCGCGTACCCTCCGAATATCGACGTCCAGTTGCGCCCGCCATCCGTCGAGCGGAGCACCGCCGACTGGCTCTTGCTGCTCCCCAGCGTGGCCCACAGCGCGCCCGTCGTCGGCTCCGTGAACAGCGAGTAGCCATGCCGGTGCGCCGTGAGGGTGGAGCGCACCGTCCACGTGGCCCCGCCGTCCGTGCTGGCCCACAGGCGTGTCGGCGCGTTGGCGGAAGTGAAGGTCTGGTACTCGAGGAAGAAGAACGTGCTCCCCAGCTCCGCGAAGCTTCGCGGGCCGTAGGCGCGGTAGCTCCCCAGGCTCACCGCGTTGCCCCACGTGCGTCCCCCATCCGTGGAGCGCTGGAGTTGGTAGACGCCGCTGCGGCTCGCCACCGCCAGCAACGTGCCGTTCTTCATCGCGGCCACCACCCAGAGGTTGCCGCCATTCTGCCCGCGCGCCGTGAAGGTGCGCCCACCGTCCGTGCTCGCCACCAGGTTCGAGCGGCCGCCGTCGAGCGCCAGCGCGTACACCGTACCCGCGCCGTCCACCGCGAGCACCTCGTGCGTGGTGTTGGTGTGCACCGGCTCCAGCGTGAAGCTTCCCGACGTGCCTCCGTCCGGCGGAGGCGTTCCGCCGTCCGTGTCCGTGCCTCCGTCCGTGCCTGGGGTGCCTCCGTCGGTGCCCGTGCCCCCATCCGTGCCCGGCGTGCCACCGTCGGTGCCCGTGCCGCCATCCGTGCCCGGCGTGCCGCCATCACTCCCCGAGCCACCATCCGGCGTGCCGCCATCCGAGCCGCCATCCGGTGGAGGCTGTGGCGTCACGGAGAGCGCCACTCGGGACACGGTGCCCCACGAGGCGGCATCGGGCGCGTTGCCATAGAGGCACGGCACCTCGGTGCTCTCCGCGGGCAGCACGTCCACCGCGTTGAGGTAGCCCTTGAACGTCGTGTCTCCGTCCAGCGTCACCGCGCTTCCGAGGACTCCGTCGCGCAGCACGCGGACGCGCAGCTCGTAGTGCTCGTTCAGCACGCGCATGCGGTTGTAGAAGACATACAGCGTGTCGCCGATGCGCGTGGTCGCCGCCTGCATGGCCCAGTCCGACGCGCCCTCCACCAGGAGGCGTGGCCCGAAGGACGTACCGTCGAAGTGCCGGTAGTAGAGGCGCTCCGTCTCGTCCTTGTAGACGAGGTCGATGCCGCCCTTCCCGTCCTCCACCGCGCTCAGCGCCGCGCCGTGGTAGATGCCGTCGGAGAACGCGTCGCGCACCGGCGACCACGTGTCCAGCGGGTCCGAGTCGTTGCGCACGCGCAGCCGCGTGGGCTCGAAGCCGTCGTGCATGGCGTAGAAGAAGACGAGCTTCGTCCCCACGCTCAAGAGCCGCCCACCCCCGCGGCGCTTCACCTGGCCCAGGTTCGGCTGGCGTACGAAGGTGGCGCCCCCATCCGTGGACGCCGTCACCACCGCCGTGGAGCTGCCGTCCGGCTCCAGGCGGAAGGCCTGCACCCACAGCCGCCCGTGCGAGTCCCGCGCCAGCAGCGCCCGCGAGAAGCCCGTGCTGTCGTCCGGCGTGTCCAACACGCGCACCGCCGGCTGCGGCACCCACGTGTCCGAGCCCGACTGGTAGCGCCACCACTGGAAGTACACGTCGTGCCGGCGCGACGGCGCCAGGCTGGGGCCCTCGTACGAATAGACGAGCGCCACGTCCCGCCCCACCGCGAGCAGCTCCGCCCGGTCCGTGTGCGTCGGGTCCGACTGCACGTCCGCCACGCGTCGCACGCTGCGAAGCGCGTCCTCGGAGCGGTAGAGCACCAGGCCCTTGCCGTCCCTGCCTCCGTGCTGGATGGCCACCAGCCACGTCGGCGGACGCCCGGAACCTGTCTCGATGCGAACAATGTGACGCTGGGCCGGGAGCGTGAGGGCATTGCCCCCGCTCACCGGAACCAGCGATGTGCCGCCCGCCGCCAACACCGTGGCGAGCAGGGCACCAGCCAGCCCCGTCATTCCTGTCCCCCTCCGTGTCAACTCCCCGGAGGGAAGCTAGGACGGGGGTGCAGGAACGGAAACCGGGTCAGAACAACCACACGGCCCCATACGCCGGGCCCGCCAGCCTGCCTGCCGCCCGGTACACGCCCCCTTCGAGGGGAGCGCGCCCGGGAGGAAGTGACTACTTCGTGCGACGACGCTTGGTGCCGGCGTCCGGAGCCGCGGTGCCGGCGTCGGCGCCGCCCGTGTCCCCGCCCGTCAGGCCACCGTCAGCGGCGATGCCACCGTCGCCCACGCCGGCATCCGCGCCAGCCGCACCGGCGCGCTGCACCGGGGGCGGCGGGTTGACCAGCGCCAGCGAGCCGAGGAACTCGTCCGAGCCCGGCGCGCCGATGCTCGGGTTGTAGAGGACGAGCATGGTGTAGAGGCGCGGGCCCACCAGGTAGTTGCGCGCCTTCACCTCGCCGTTGGGCGAGGACACCGTGTAGGACTTGCCGGGGTAGCCGTCGAGCGTGATTTCCTGCTCGTTGCTGACGGTGCCCTTGAGCTGGTTGTTGAGGCCGTCGCGGCCCTCGTTGAGGAAGGCCTCCGGAGGACGGGCGGCGACGACCTTCTCCGGGTAGTCCGCGATGCTGACGGAGAAGATGACGCCTTCCGGAGTCTGGAGCGAGTACGCCGCCGTGGCCACGTCGCCCGCGGGAATCGTGACCTTCTGCCGCTGGACCTGGGGCTGGCCGGGCATCTTCACCGAGAAGCCCTCTTCCGCGTTCACCGGCGTGAGCTGGGAGGCCGGGTCGGGCGTCGGGCCCCCCGTGTCACCGCCCTCGTTGGGCAGCTCCTCAATCGTGGAGGTGGCTTGCTGATTGTCGGTCTTCTGCTGACCGGCGCACGCGGCGGCAATCAGCGCGAGGGTGGCAACGGCGGCGAGGAGACGGGACAACGAGGGCATGGGCACGCTTCCTAAGTGAGGTTGAACGCGGTGCGTCGATGGACGCTAGACGAACTGCTTGCCTGCTGACTACCCGAGATTGAGGGGCTTGCCAGTTTCATTGCGACTTCTGCCGTCGGGGAGCGTCAGCGGGAGGACGTACCAGGAAGTCCCCCCGCGCCCCTATTCGCCCAGGTACGCGCGGCGGACTTCGGGGCTCTCCAGCAGCGCCTTGCCGGGCCCGGCCATCGCCACCTCGCCGGTCTCCAGCACGTAGCCATAGTGGGCGCAGTTGAGTGCCAGGTGGGCGTTCTGCTCCACCAGCAGCACGCTCACCCCCGTGGCGTTCACCTCGCGCAGGGTGCGGAAGATGGTCTCCGTCACCTGCGGCGCCAGGCCCAGCGAGGGCTCGTCCAGGAGCAGCAGCTGGGGCCGGCTCAGCAGCGCGCGGGCAATGGCCAGCATCTGCTGCTCGCCGCCGGACAGCGTGCCCGCCATCTGCTTGCGGCGCTCCTTGAGCACCGGGAAGAGCGTGAAGCCCTTCTCCATGTCCTGCTGGATGGCGGCCGTGTCCTTGCGCAGGTACGCGCCCAGCTCCAGGTTCTCCTGCACGGAGAGGTTGGGGAACACGCCCCGTCCCTCCGGCGCGTGCGCCATGCCGCGCGGCACCAGCTGGTGCGCCTTGAGGGACGTGGTGTCCTTGCCCTCCAGCGTAATCCGGCCGGCGCTGGGCTTGAGCATGCCGCTCACCGCGCGCAGGGTGCTCGTCTTGCCCGCGCCGTTGGCGCCGATGAGGGCCACCACCTCGCCCTTGCCCACCGTCAGCGACACACCCCTGAGCGCCTGGATGGCGCCGTAGTGCACCTTGATGCCGTCCACCGTCAGCAGCGGCGGGAAGGACTGACGCTCCCCGAGCTTCTTCACCTGCGCCTCGCTCACGCCGCCCCTCCGTGACTCTCCAGGTAGCTGTCACCCAGGTACGCCTCGATGACCTTCCTGTCGCTGCGAACCTGCGCCGGAGCCCCCCGGGCAATCGTCTCGCCGTGGTCCAGCACCGTAATCTGCTCGCAGATGCCCATGACCAGCTTCATGTCGTGCTCAATCACCAGCACGCCCAGCTGGAAGTCGTCCCGCAGCTTGCGGATGAGCACCATGAGGTCCGCCTTCTCGCGGGTGTTCATGCCCGCCGCCGGCTCGTCCAGCAGCAGCACCCGGGGCTTCGTGCCCAGCGCGCGGGCAATCTCCAGCCGGCGCTGCTCGCCATAGGGCAGGTTGCGCGCCTCCTCGTCGCGGCGGTGGGACAGGCCCATGACCTCGAGGAGATGCTCCGCCTGGCGCGTCAGCTCGCGCTCCTCCGCCTGGAAGTGCGGGGTGAGCAGCAGCGCCCGCCACCAGTCGCGGTAGTTGGCGACCGCGCCCTTCAGCTTCCCGCCCACGCCCAGGTCGTGCGGGTGCAGCGCGCCCTGCGCCCGGCACGCCACCTTCACGTTGTCCAGCGCGGTGAGCGCGCGGAACAGACGGATGTTCTGGAAGGTGCGCGCCAGGCCCAGGTGGTTGATTTGATGCGGCTTGCGCCCGTTCACCCGCTGCCCCGCCACGCGCACCTCGCCCTTCGTGGGCTGGTACACGCCGGTGAGCACGTTGAACGCGGTGGACTTGCCCGCGCCATTGGGGCCGATGAGGCCCAGCAAGTCCCCCTGGCGCACGGTGAGGGAGAAGTCCGTCAGCGCCTTGAGGCCGCCGAACTGGATGCTCACCCCGTCCGCCTGGAGCAGCGGGGCCCCGGCCTCTTGATTCGCCTGCACCGCCGCGCTCACGACAGCCCCCTGCGCCGGCGCGGAATCCACCGCGGCAGCACGTCCCAGAGTTCCCGGGTGCCGAACAGGCCCTGCGGCCGCGACAGCATCAGCACCACCAGCAGCAGGCCGTAGATGGGCATGCGAATCTGGTCCACCTTCTGCGCCAGGGTGCTCTCCGTGCCCAGCAGGTTGAACGCCGAGCGCAGCCCCTCCGGCAGCAGCGTGAGGAAGATGGCGGCGACGATGGCGCCCGTGGTGGAGCCCAGGCCTCCCAGCACCACCATGACGACGATTTCCATCGACTTCACGAAGGTGAAGGAGCCGGGGTTGATGATGGGCACGAAGTGGGCGAACAGCCCGCCGGCGATGCCCGCGAAGAACGAGGAGATGACGAACGAGCGGACCTTGTAGCCGGTGGTGTCCACGCCCATGGCCTCGGCGGCCACCTCGTCCTCACGGATGGCCCACAGGCTGCGGCCATGGCTGGAGCCGGCGATGCGCCGCGCCACCAGCACCACCAGGAAGACCCAGAAGTACACCATGTAGGGGGTGGAGACCTGGGGGATGCCGGACAGGCCCAGCGCGCGGCCGAACGCGTCCGTGTTCTGCACCACCACGCGGATGATTTCGCCGAAGCCCAGCGTGACAATCGCCAGGTAGTCGCCGCGCAGCCGCAGCGAGGGCAGGCCCACCAGGAAGCCACACGCCGCCGCGGCCAGGCCGCCCGCCAGCAGCGCCACGGTGAAGAACACCTGGTCGCTGACCGCCACCGGGAGGAAGGACAGCGCCACCTCCTTGAGGCTCAGCGACAGCACACCGGAGATGTACGCCCCCACCGCCATGAAGCCCGCGTGGCCGATGGAGAACTGGCCCGTCATCCCGTTCACGATGTTGAGGCTCACCGCGAGGATGATGTTCACCCCCATCACCGACAGGAGGTACACGGCGAAGGGGGACTCGTTGAGCAGCCAGTGGAACGCGGCCAGCACGGGCAGCGCCACCAGCACGGGGAAGATGCCGCGAAGCCAGGGAGGCAGGACCGAGTCGGCCTCGGGAGCGCGAAGCGCCGGGGTCTCCATCAGACCTTCTCCGCGGCGACACGGCCGAACAGGCCGCCCGGCTTCACCAGCAGCACCAGGATGAGGAAGCCGAAGGCCACCGCGTCACGCCAGGTGCTGGCCGCGTAGCCCACCACGAACTCCTCCACCAGCCCCAGCACCAGCGCGCCCACCACCGCGCCCGGCACGTGGCCGATGCCGCCAATCACCGCCGCCACGAAGGCCTTGAGGCCCACGTACAGCCCCATCAGCGGGCTCACCGACGTGTCCTTGATTGCGTAGAGCAGGCCCGCGCCGGCCGCCAGCGCGCTGCTGAGCATGAACGTCAGGGCAATCACCCGGTCCGTGGGGATGCCCATCAGCGCCGCCACGCGGTGGTCCCAGGACACCGCGCGCATCGCCCGGCCGAAGCGCGTGCGGAACACGAGGTACTGGAGCCCCACCATCAGCGCCACCGCGATGGCGAGGCTGATGACCTGCCAGTTCCACACGACGACGTCGCGGTCGCCGATGACAATCCACTCCTTCGGCTCGATGACCTCCGGGAAGGCGCGCGGGGACGCGCCCGGCAGGAAGCCGATGTCGAGCTGGAAGCCGTAGGACAGCGCGAAGGAGATGCCGATGGCGGTGATGAGCGCCGTCAGGCGGGGCTTCTCGCGCAGCGGCCGGTAGGCGAAGCGCTCGATGAGGAAGCCGAGCAGCCCGCAGCCCAGCATGGCCACCGCGAAGATGATCGCCACGCCCAGGAGCGAGCCGCGGACCTCGCGACCGAGCGCGAAGGCGGTGGCGTAGCCCATGTAGACGCCGACCATCATGACGTCGCCATGGGCGAAGTTGATGAGCTTGAGGACGCCGTACACCATCGTGTAGCCGAGCGCGACGAGCGCGTAGATGGTGCCGGCGGCCAGGCCGTTGATGAGGTGCTGGAGGAGCTGCGCCATTAGGGGTTGATGGTGGTGACGTACTGCGTCTTGCCGTCCCCGACCTTCAGGACGACCGCGGACTTCACGGCGTTGCGCTTGTTGTCCAGGGTGATGGTGCCCGCCACGCCCGGGAAGTCCTTCGTCTGGGCGATGGCGTCTCGCACGGACGGGCCGGTGAGGTCCTTCGCCCGCTTGAGGGACTCAATCGCCACGCGGGCCGCGTCAAAGCCCAGCGCCGCCAGCGCGTCCGGCACGGCGCCGTAGGCGGCCTTGTAGTCGGCGATGAACTTCTGCACGCGGGGGTCCGGGTTGTCCGGCGAGTAGTGGTTGGAGAAGTAGCTGCCCTGGATGGCGGTGCCGCCCAGCTCGAAGAGCTTCTCGGAGTCCCAGCCGTCGCCGCCCATCAGCGGAACCTTGAGCCCCACCTCGCGCGCCTGGCGGGCGATGATGCCCACCTCGCTGTAGTAGCCCGGCACGTAGATGCCGTCCGGCTGCGTCTTGCGGATGGCGGTGAGCTGCGCGCGGTAGTCCGTGTCGCCCTGGCTGTAGCTCTCCGTGGTGGCGACCTTGCCACCCATCTCCGTGAACTTGCGGTTGAAGACGTCCGTGAGGCCGATGGAGTAGGCGCTCTTGTTGTCCTGGAGCACCGCCACCTTGCTCAGCTTCAAATCTTCCCGGGCGAACTTCGCCATCACGAAGCCCTGGAACGGGTCGATGAAGCAGATGCGGAAGATGAAGTCGCCCTTCTCCGTGACGGTGGGGTTGGTGGACGAGGGCGTAATCATCGGCACGCCCGCGGCCTGCGCCTTCTCCGCCATGGCCAGCGAGTTGGACGAGGCCACGTCGCCGAGGATGAGGACCACCTTGTCCTGCGTAATCAGGCGGGTGGCGGCCTGGGCGGCCTCCTCGGGCTTGCTCTGGTTGTCGTAGACGCGAATCGCCAGCTTCTTGCCATTCACGCCGCCCGCGGCGTTGGCCTCCTTGATGGCCATCTCGATGCCGTTGCGGGTGGAGATGCCGAAGGTGGCCTGGCCGCCGGTGAGCGCGCCCACCTGGCCGAGGAGGATGACGTCGGAGCCGGCGGGGGCGTCACCGCCCGGAGCCGGGGTGGCGGGCTGGCCCTGCTGCGCGGTCTGCGCGCCCTCCGTTGGGGCGGGCTGCGTCTTCTTCTCGCAGGCGGCCGCCAGGACGGCGAGCGCGGCGAGCAGCATCGGGGCAAGGCGTCGCATGCGGGGCTTCCCTCCAAGGGGGGATGACTGCAAAGCCCCGGTTTTCTAGGGGAGCCCCTTCCATGGGTCAAGCTTGCAACCGAGGCCCCCCGCGTGCACACACCCGCCGTGCGGTGCGTCAGTCAGGAGTGGAGCCCATCCACCGGGCCTTCATGGAGCACCTCGCCCCGCTCCTCCACCTCCGCTGTCTCCCGGCGAACGGTGGTGTGCACCTGCCGCAGCTCCTCCTGGGTCGTCTTGGCGAGGGTGACCTCCTGCCAGACGTGGGCCGTCTTGGTGAACTCCACCCGCTCCTCGTACAGGGGGATGATGAAGGTGCTCTCCTCGAAGGGCACCACCCCGCCCGGCACCGGCCGGCCCTCCGCCGCCCGGGGGCGCTCGCTGCCCGGCTCCGCGGCCGGCAACCGCTCCACCACCAGCTCCTCGCGGCGCACGGGGATGGAGAAGTGCTTCACCTCCGTGCGCACCACCTTGTGGACGCGCAGCTGTCCCACCTCGTGCGGCACCGTGCGGGGGACGGCCTCCTCATGGGCCAGGGGGATGACGATGTCCTGCGACTCCCCGAAGCCGTGGGTCCGCAGCGTCTCCGGGCGCCGGGCGTCCACCTCCGCGCGGGAGCCCGGCCCGGGCGCCACCTCGTCCCGGGTGAGGCCCAGGTGCACCTCGCCGTCGCGCACCGTCACCACGTCTCCATAGCGGGCCACATAGTCCCGCGCGCGCAGCACCCCGCGCTCGACGACGAAGGTGTCCGCGCCGCAGCCCACCACGGTGCCCAGCCGTGCGCCGTCCGCCGTGAAGACCCGCATCCCTTCCTGAACGTCCCAACGCATCAGGTGCTCCTCTCGAGTCGGCACGAGGCCCGGCGGACTTTGGATGAACCCGGGGATGAACCCGGGGATGAACCCGGGCTCACCCGGGGGTGGACGCCAGCGCCTCGTGCCAGGGTTGTTCCCTGCCGCTGGGCCCCCGCCGGGGCCTCCACTCCGCCGTCCGGGGCACCTCGTGTCCGGACGCCTCCGGCTGCGTCGGCGCGCGCGGCGCCAGCACCGCCAGCCGCCGTCGCCGCCGGGCCTCCCTGCGCCGGTCCGCCATCGGCTCGTCCGCGTCCTCCTCCGTGCCTTCCAGGGAGGAGGCGTCCGGAAGCTCGGGACGGGCCGGCGCCTCCAGGAGAGGCTCGGCCGGAGCCCCGGCCTTCTGCCCGGGGGCATCCTGGAGCCTGCGGCGCGCGAGCCCTCCGGCCACCAGCGCCCCCAGCAGTCCCGCCGTCCAGCCCACGCTGGCCGGGGAGCCTCCCTGCCGCAGGTGGAGGAACCGGCGCAGGCCTCCAAGCAGGAAGGGGGCTCCCACGCCCGCCGCCGCGCCGCCCAGCAACAGCTCGCTCCAGCTTCCCCGCCGCATGCGCTGCTCATGGGTGCTCATCAAGGTCTCCCGCGTGGGCACTCGCGACCTGTCGGGACGCGCGTACCGAAGGTGGGGTGGTCCGTCACGTGGTGGAAAGCCCCGGCCCCGGACACCCGCCTGACGGCGTGTTCCCTGCCCTGAGAGGGGGCGAGGAGGCATGCGTGCGTTCGGGCGGGCAGGCGCGTTGGCGAGCCCTCTCGCGGCGATGCCCGTCCACTGTCGTTCCGCCCACCCGCTCCCACCTTCCCGGTTGAAGCCCGGGGCGCATGCCACCCCCGGCCTCGTGCAGGGGCGCGAGGCAGGCAATCACCAGGGCTTGGGGGAGGCCGCCCCGGCACACCCCACCCTGGTTACAAGGAGCCAGCCATGTTCCAGCGTACCGATGTGAGAGAAGGAATGGTCGTCCGCAGCATCGACGGCGAGAAGCTCGGCAAGGTCTTCGCCGTGGGCGACGGCGAGTTCCACATCGAGAAGGGCCTCTTCTTCCCGAAGGACTATCTGGTCCGGTACACGGAGATCAGCGACATCCGCGCCGGCGAAATCATCCTCAACCACGGCAAGGAAGCGCTGAACAGCCTGTCGCGTGACGACAACCGCTACGGCACGACGGCGGGCATGGGCGTACCGGCCACGGGGAGCACCGCCACGGGCTACGACTCCACGGGGCTGGGCACGAGCGCGGACACCCTGGGGACGCGGGACACGTCGCTGTCCGGCAGCGGCCTGGGCACCGACACCCGCATGGGGCTCGGCGGCGAGCGCACCGTGACGGGCCGCACGGAGGACATCGCCATCCCCGTACACAAGGAGGAGCTGGACGTCCTCAAGCGCGAGACGCAGGCCGGCGAGGTCCGCGTCCGCAAGGACGTCGTCGAGGAGGAGAAGGTGGTGGACGTCCCGGTACGCCGCGAGCGCGTACGCGTGGAGCGCCGCGACGTGAGCCCGGACCGCCCGGCGATGAACGCCTCCTTCCAGGAAGAGACGGTCGTCGTCCCGCTGCGCGCCGAGGAGGTGGAGGTCCAGAAGCGCGCCGTGGTGGACGAGGAGGTCATCATCCACAAGGACGCCATCGAGGAGGAGCGCCGCGTCGCGGAGAGCGTCCGCCGCGAGGACGTCAGCGTCCGCACCGACGGGGACGTGGAAGGCTCGCGCACCCTGAACGCGCCCACGGATGACCCGCTCAAGCGCGGCTACTGAGCCGTCGTACGCGGCGGCACAACCCCCGGGGCCCCCGGACCCTGGGGCGTCACGCCGTGACGCGACATGAAGCCGTGAAGCCGTGAAGCCAGCCCCCGGCCTCCCCTGTGAGGAGCGGGGGCTTTCTTCGTCCGGAGCGTCAGCGCGCGGACTTCCGGGGGGGAGGGCGCACCTGCGTCTCCTCGCCCTCGATGCCCACCGGCACGCCCGGCCTGCCGGCCGCCTCGGTGCGGTCCAGCCGGTTGAACTCGCGCAGCCGGTCCGGGAAGTGCCGCGAGGTGAGCCGCGACAGCTCCACGTCCTTCGCCGGGCGGCACACGTCCGCCAGCCGCTCCGCCATCTCCAGGGCGCTGCCGAAGCGCGCCTGCGGCTGCTTGGCCAGCGCCACCTCCAGCACGTCCCACAGGGGCAGCGGCAGGGCGTCCGGCCGGGGCAGCCGCTCGTCGCAGATGGCCTGCATGGAGGCCAGCTCGTCCCCGCGGTCGAACGCGCGGCGCCCGGTGAGCGCCTCGTAGAGGATGAGGCCCATGGCGAACAAGTCACTGCGCGCGTCCAGCCGCTGGCCCCGCGCCTGCTCCGGCGACATGTACAGCGGCTTGCCCTTGACGATTCCCGGCAGCGTCACCGTGCGCTGCGCCCGCGCCTTGGCCACGCCGAAGTCCAGCACCTTCACCCGCCCGTCGAACCCCACCATGAGGTTGTGCGGGGACAAGTCCCGGTGCACCAGCTGCAGCGGAGCGCCGTCCTCGCCCTTGAGGCCGTGCGCCGCGTGCAGCCCCTGCAGGGCCTGCACCACCACCGCCACCGCCGCCGCCGGCTCCAGCGGCCCCTTGAGGAAGCGGATGAGCCGGTCCAGGTCCACGCCGCGCACCAGCTCCATGGCGATGTAGTACGCGCCCTGCGCCTCGCCGAAGTCGTAGACGTGGACGAGGTTGGGGTGCGACAGCCGCAGGCCGATGCGCGCCTCGTCCAGGAACTGCTGGACGATGGAGGGGTCCGCCGTCAGGTGCGGGAGGATGCGCTTGAGCGCCACCAGCCGGCCCAGCCCCTCCGGCCCGCGCGCCCGCGCCACCAGCACCTGCGCCATGCCGCCGGTGCCCAGCGGCGTCACCACCTCGTACTTGCCGATGCGGCCGCGGGGCACCGGCGTGTCGTCCAGCGACAGCTCGTCCAGCCGCTCCAGCGCGCTCCGCCCGTCGGTGAGGGCCAGGAAGCTCAGCACCGCCGTGTCGAGCTGCTCGCCGATGGCCTCCACCAGCTTCATCACCAGCCCGCCGCCGTCCTCGAAGCCGCCCTCCACCGCCAGCCCCAGGCCCCCCAGCTCCAGCTTCCCCAGCTTCAGCCGGGTGCAGAAGAGCATCCGCCCGTTCTTCAGCCGGCGCGGCCCCGTCCAGTGCGCCGCCTCGAAGACGTCCACGCCCAAATCCCCCAGCACGCGCGTCAGCACCGGGCCCCGCGTGCCTCGCAGGGACACGAAGCCCGCGGGCGCGTGCACCATCCGCGCGCACTGCGTGAGGAACACGTCGAGCCCGGCGTCCAAATCAAGCCCGCGCTCCAGGCAGTCCTCCAGGATGTCGTCCGACATCCGGTGGACGGCCACCAGGCCGCGCAGGAACGCGACCTCTGTCTGCAATGAAGGGAATTCCACGGGTGCATTCAACACCCGCGGGCGCCAGTCCGGGAAGACGGGGTACGGCGGGACTACACGCGCTCCCGGTCCTTCAGGGGAACACCGGAGGGCAGGTGCTCGGACGAGCCCTGGCGCAGCATGGGATGGCGCTCGTCCAGGAGGCCGTGGGCCTCCAGCACCCGTTCCAGATGCGCCACGCGCTCACGCAGCAGCGCCGTGTCGGTGACGCCAAGCTGCGCCTCACGCAGGCGGATGAAGGCCTCCACCAGCGGCTTGAGGGAGAAACGCAGCGTGAGCCCCGCGAAGGGGATGCCAATCGTCATGGCGACGATGAGCACGGTGACGATGGCTTCGGTGGGGTCCATGGCGGTGCCTCGGGCGGACGACGGGGTCACCGCAGTCTACGCCCGGGCGTGGAAACCATTGCAGGCCCCCGGAGAGGCGGGCCCGGCCGGGGCCCGGCTCAGCTCGCCTGGCCCGTGTAGATGGCGTCGGCGATGCGGTAGGCGCTGCCCTCCAGCCGCTGGAAGGCGTCCTTCAGCGCGACCGCGTCGGCGGTGTTGAGCAGGCCCTTGAGCCGCTCCAGGTCCGCCTTGATTTCCTCGCGGTCCTTCTCCGACAGGAGGCTGGCGTACTCCTCCAGGCTCTTCTCCGTGGTGTAGATGAGCCCGTCTGCGTTGTTGCGCAGCTCGGCCAGCTCCTTCTTCTTCTTGTCGTCCGCCGCGTGCGACTGGGCGTCGGTAATCATCCCCTGGATTTCCGCCTCGGAGAGGCCGGAGTTGCTCACCACGCGCACCTGCTGCACCTTGCCGGTGCCCAGGTCCTTGGCGCTGACGTGGACGATGCCGTTGGCGTCGATGTCGAAGGACACCTCAATCTGCGGCACGCCACGCGGCGCCGGGGGAATGCCCACCAGCTCGAAGCGCGCCAGCGTCTTGTTGTCCGCCGCCATCTCGCGCTCGCCCTGGAGCACGTGCACGCTCACCAGCGGCTGGTTGTCCACCGCGGTGGAGAACACCTGGCTCTTCTTGCAGGGGATGGTGGTGTTCTTGTCGATGATTTTCGTGAAGACGCCGCCCGCCGTCTCCACGCCCAGCGACAGGGGCGTCACGTCCAGCAGGAGGACGTCCTTCACCTCGCCCTTGAGCACACCGCCCTGGATGGCCGCGCCCACGGCGACGACCTCATCCGGGTTGATGCCCTTGTGGGGCTCCTTGCCGAAGAACTCCTTCACCTTCTGCTGCACGCGCGGCATGCGCGTCATGCCGCCCACCAGGAGGACCTGGTTGATCTGCTGCGCCGGCACGCCCGCGTCCTTGAGGGCGATGCGGCAGGGCTCAATCGTGCGGTCGATGAGGTCCGCCACCAGCGCCTCGAAGGTGGTGCGGTCCACCGTCTCGGTGAGGTGCTTGGGGCCGCTGGCGTCGGCGGTGATGAACGGGAGGTTGACCTCGGTCTCCGGCGCGCTGGACAGCTCGTGCTTGGCGCGCTCGGCGGCCTCCTTGAGGCGCTGGAGGGCCATGCGGTCCCTCCGGAGGTCCAGGCCGTTGTTCTGCTCGGCGAAGCGCTTGGCGAGGTAGTCGATGAGGCGCTGGTCGAAGTCCTCGCCGCCGAGGAAGGTGTCGCCGTTGGTGCTCTTCACCTCGAACACGCCGGCGTTGAGCTCCAGGATGGAGATATCGAACGTGCCGCCGCCAAGGTCGTAGACGGCGATGCGCTCGGTGCCGCCGTCCTTCACCTTGTCCAGGCCATAGGCCAGGGCCGCCGCGGTGGGCTCGTTGATGATGCGCAGGACGCTGAGGCCGGCGATGCGGCCCGCGTCCTTGGTGGCCTGGCGCTGGCTGTCGTTGAAGTAGGCCGGGACGGTAATCACCGCCTCGGTGACGGGCTCGCCGAGGTAGTCCTCCGCCGTCTGCTTCATCTTCATCAGGACGATGGCGGAGACTTCCGGCGGGCTGTAGCCCTTGCCGCGAATCTCCACCCACGCGTCGCCGTTGGGGCTGGGCGCCACGCGGAAGGAGCTGACGCTGATGGCCTTCTTCGCCTCGGGCGAGTCGAACTTGCGGCCGATGAGCCGCTTCGCCGCGAAGACGGTGTTCTCTGGGTTGGTGATGGCCTGCCGCTTGGCAATCTGCCCCACGAGGCGCTCGCCAGAGTCGGTGAAGCCCACCATGGAAGGCGTGGTGCGGCTGCCCTCGCTGTTGGGGATGACCACCGGCTCTCCGCCCTCCATGACGGAGACGCACGAGTTGGTCGTCCCGAGATCGATTCCAATCACCTTGCCCATGATGGTTACTGACTCCCCCCGGGAGAATCCTCGGGCTTCGGGGGCACGGTGGTCCCCTCTGCGACAGACGTGGAGGCCGACGCGGCCTCCGTGGACTCGCTGGCCGCGGGCGAGACAGGCTCGGCCACGGGCGCGACAGGCTCGGCCACGGGCTCGGGCGCGCGCGCGACGACGACCATGGCCGGACGCACCAGCCGCTCATTGAGGAAGAAGCCGCGGACGACCTCGAACACCACGTGGCCGGCGGGCACCTCCGCCGTCTCCACCTGCTGAATCGCCTCGTGCATGCGCGGGTCGAACGGCTGGCCCTTCGCGCTGAAGGCCTTCACGCCATGGCGGCCGAGCGCGTCCTCGAAGGACTTGCGCGTCATGGCCACGCCCTTCTGGAAGCTGTCGATGTCCGGGGACTTCGAGGCCGCGTCGAGCGCGCGGTCCAGGTTGTCCATGACGGGGAGCAGGTCCTTGAGCAGCTTCTCCGAACCGAAGCGCTGGACCTCCTCCTTCTCCTTCTGCGCGCGCTTGCGGTAGTTCTCCAGGTCGGCCGCGGCGCGGACGGTGCGCTCCTGCGCGTCCTTGGTGCGCTCGTGCGTCTCGCGCAGGCGCTCCATCGTCTCGCGACTCTTGGCCTGGCTGAACTCGAGCTGTGCCTTGAGCGACTCCACCTCCTGCCGCAGCGCCGCCACTTCCTCGGACGGTGCCACGGCGGGAGCCGCGCCATCCTCGGCAGGAGGCGCCTCCTCGGTGGATTCCGCGGAGGCCGGGTCCGAGGCTTGCACCTCGATGACCGTCACCTCTTCCTCATCGTCCATGTGACGCTCGACGCTGGCGACCGCCGCGTCGATGACGTCCTGCCCGATGTCCGTCTGGATGCTGCCCTTCTCGTTCGAGCCGGCCACGGCGCGCACTATGTCACGCGCTCGGGGCCGTTCCAACTGGCGGAAACGACTGGCAGAACCCAGCCCCGGGGTGCGAGCGGGCTGGCTTCACACCTGACGGAACTTCACGCTCCGGCGGTGGGCTTCTTCGCCCGGCCAATCGTCTTCTTGGAACTCGAAGCACCCTTCTTCGCGGCCTTGGCCGCTGGACGGGCGACGGGGCTCTTGGCGGCGGCCTTCTTGCGGCCAATCGACTTGGGAGCGGCCTTCTTCGCGGCGCGGGTGTCTGCCTTGGGCGTCCCGGCGGCGGGCGTGGAGGCGGGGGGCTTGGTGGCGGTGGAGGCCGTGCTGGCCTTCGGGCCCGCGCCCTCCTGTCCGGCGTCCTCGGGCTTGAAGGCGCGCTCGACGGCGCCCTCGACCTGACGCACGGCGGTCTCAATCTTCTCCGTCGCCACCTTGCTGGTGGTGGCGGCCCAGGTGCGCAGCTGCTCCAGGCCCTCCTTCACCTTGGCCTGCTTCTGCGGGTCCTTCACCTCCTGGAGAAGGCGCTGGGCCTCACCGCGCAGGTCATCGGTGGTGCGCTTGAGCTCGTCACCGGTGCGCTTGAGGAAGTCCATCAGCTGCTTGTCCCACTTCTCGGCCATTGCTGTGTCCTCCGTGGGGCGACGGGGCCCCCTTCGAATCATTCCACTTCACGCCCACGGGGAGCGCAAAACCTTCCTGGGCTTTCTGGAATCACGCATGAGGGGCGTGTCGATTGCCTTTCGCCAGGAAGGGGCGTGTGGCGCATGTGTCACGAGCCCGTGCACGCGCGGGCCGGGAAGCGGTAGAGTTCGCCCGTTTCGGGTTCCCCTCCCTGGAGCCCGCGCCGGAGCCCGTCGACATGCTGTCTGCCCGAATGGCCGGGACGCTCGCCGTCCTCGTCTTGCTGAGCGCCTGTTCCGGAGGTCGCGGAGAACCGACGGATGGCCCCCTGCTGTCCGCCGTGGAGCTGTCCCCCACCTCGGTGGGTGTCCCCTACGAGGCCCGGCTGCCGGCCACCGGGGGCGCGGCGCCGCTGAGCTACTCGCTCAGGGGCACGCCCCCGCCGGGCTTCTCCTTCGACACGTCCGAGGCGAGGCTGATGGGCCCGGCCAGCGAGTCCGGCGAGTTCAACATCACCGTGAGCGTCCGGGACTCGGTGGGCAGCGAGGACACCCGCACCTATGCGTTGAAGGTGTGGCCCGCGCCCGCGCTGTCCGACGGCAACGCGCCCGTCGCCACCGCGGGCGCCAGCTACGAGCACTCCTTCGTCGCGGTGGGTGGCCAGCCGCCGCTGCGCTGGTCCGTGGCGGGGGGGACGCTGCCCACCGGCCTGTCCCTCAGCTCCGAGGGTGTGCTGAGCGGCGTTCCCCAGGGCGAGGGCGCCTACTCCTTCACCTTGCGCGTGCAGGACGCCAGCGGGGCGGCGGCCCAGGCGCATCAGGGGCTGGCGGTCCTGGCCCCGGGCGGGAATCCGGACGGTGGCCCCAAGCCGGCCACCTTCCCGGTGGCGGTGGCCAACTGGAACATCGAGTGGTTCGGGGACCCGGTGCAGGACCCGGCCGACGATGCGCTGCAGCTCACCAATGCCCAGGCGGTCATCGCCGACGCGGGCGCGGACATCTGGGGTCTGGCCGAAATCGTCAGCACCGCGCAGTTCAACGAGCTGAAGGCGCGGCTGCCCGGCTACGACGGCTTCCTGGCGGACGACTCCAGCCAGGTGTCCTCCGGCTCGAGCTACTACAGCTCCGGCGAGCAGAAGCTGGGCGTGCTCTTCAAGTCGGACGTGGTGCGGGTGCTGCGGGCCGAGGTGGTCCTGACGGATTACAACTTCGACTTCGCCGGGAGGCCCCCGCTGCGGGTGGACCTGCGCGTCACCCGGAACGGCTCCAGCGTGGACATGAGCGTGATGGTGGTGCACCTGAAGGCCACCACGAGCAGCCCTGCCTCGGACGACCACGCCCGGCGACTGGCCGCGGCCGGGCGGCTGAAGAGCTACCTGGACGACCAGCTGCCCACGCAGCGGGTCATGGTGGTGGGCGACTGGAATGACGACGTGGACACGTCCACGGTGTCGGGGCTGGACACGCCCTTCCGCAACTTCGTCAACGACACGTCCCGCTATACGTTCACCACGCAGGCCCTGTCCCTGGCGAACGAGGGCAGCACGGCACGGCGCTCCACCTTCATCGACCACCAGCTCGCCACCAACGAGATGATGGCAAACTACGTCCCCAGCTCCACCCGGGTGATTCGGCCGACATTCACCGGCTACTCTTCCAACACGTCGGACCACTACCCCATCTTCAGCCGCTTCGACTTCGGCCAGGGCAAGGCCCTCCGGCTCACCGCACCCAATGGCGGCGAGACGCTCACCTCGGGCACGACGTACGACATCACCTGGACGTCGAACGGCATCGACACGGTGCGGCTGCGGTACTCGCTCGACAACGGCCAGACGTGGAATGACCTCGTCGCGTCCACGCCCGCCGCCTCCGGGAGCTACCGGTGGACGGTGCCCACGGCGCAGTCCGGCGGCGCGCGCGTGCAGGTGAGCGACACGGGTGACGCCAGCTTCTCCGATGCCAGCGACAGCACCTTCCTGCTGAACCGCACCGCGCCCCGGGTCTTCATCAACGAGTACCTGCCTCAGCCCAACTTCAAGCCGGGGACCAGCACCCTGGACTTCGACCAGACGTTCGTGGAGCTGCTCAACACGGGGACCACCGCCGTGGACATCAGCGGCTGGAAGCTTCACGACGACAAGTCCTACGTCGGTGCGACCCCCGCGACGGACCCCGCGCGACACATCTTCCCCGCCGGCACCGTGCTCCAACCGGGGCGGGTGTACACCGTCTACTCGGGGGCCACCGCCGTGCCCACGGGCGCCACCAATGCCACCTTCGCCAACGGCGTGAACAGCACCAATGGGCAATACACCGGACTGCGCTTCGACCGGGGCCGCAACGTGGGCGGCATCGGCGACTCCGTATACCTCGTCCTGCCGGACGGCACCGTGGAGGACAGCACCAGCTACGCGGACACCATCCAGGGCACGTCCTACAACCGGAGCCCGGACGCCAGCTCCACCGACTCCTGGGTACTGCACACCACCCTGTCCACCAGCCTCACCGCCTCGCCCGGTCGGCGCGCCAACGGCTCGGCGTTCTAGGCGGGAGGGCGCTCCCGAGGGAAGGTTCCACTCCCCGGGAGCACGGTGTTCCGGCGCGCGCAGCGGTCAGGCGCGGCGGTCCGCCCACGTCGGCCCGGACGGGCCCGTGCCCCGGCGGAGCAGGCGCTCCCTCCGGTGGTCGGGCCCTGCCTCTATATAAGGAGGGGCCCGCCATGGTGGAGACGCTCACGCTGTACCGCCCGGTGGGGTTGAAGGAGACGGAGCTCGTGCTGGCCAGGGGCTGCACGGGCTTCCCGCCCCGGCTGCCGGACCAACCCCTCTTCTACCCCGTCATGAACGCGGCCTACGCGCGGCAGATTGCGCGTGACTGGAACGCGCCGGACGCGGGCTCGGGGCACGTGGGCTTCGTCACCGCCTTCGACGTGGACGCGGCGTACCTCGCCCGCTTCCCCGTGCGGACGGTGGGCGCCCGGGGGCACCAGGAGCTGTGGGTGCCGGCGGAGGAGCTGGAGGACTTCAACGCCCACCTGGTTGGCCCGGTGCGCTTCACCGAAGTCTGGTACGGCCCGGCCTACCGGGGACCGGACTCGCCACTGGGGCCGCTGGAGTCGCAGCTGGGCGGCCTGGGTGAGCGGGCCGGGGTGTCCGACGCGCGGCTGGGGGAGGTGCTCCACGCCTGTCAGGCCGCTGTCCTCTGCAACGCGGGCTGGTGGGAGTCCACCCCGGCGCAGGCGCAGGGGATGGAGGAGCGCGTCCGGGCGGAGCTGCTCACCCGGATCCACGCGGCCTGGGCGACCGGGTTCCCGGCGTGGCCCCTGCCCGAGCGGGGTCCACGAGCCGAAAGGGCCTCACCTCTGCACGTGCAGAGGTAGAGGCCCCCTCCCGGCCTCAAGGGCTTCACCTCTGCACGTGCAGAGGTAGGGGCCCCCTCCCGGCCTCATGGGCTTCACCTCTGCACGTGCAGAGGTAGGGCCCCCTCCCGGCCTCAAGGGCTTCACCTCTGCACGTGCAGAGGTAGGGCCCCCCTCCTGGCCTCATGGGCTTCACCTCTGCACGTGCAGAGGTAAGGGCCCCCTCCCGGCCTCAAGGGCTTCACCTCTGCACGTGCAGAGGTGAGGGGTCCCCACCCCAGGTCGTTTGCGGCCGTATGACCGCCTCCGCGCAACGAATTCTGGCCTCCGTTTCAAGAAATCGACGGCTCTTCGTTCCAGCCGGCGACCCAGATGTGGAGCACAGTCCGTATCCCTTTTTGTGAGGGAGACGGACAGCCGGGCACGGGGCCCGAGCCGGCTCGGCTGGGACGGAGACTCCGTGCTGCCAGGAAACGACAGGTCCGTCTTGGAGGCGTTCCGCCGGGGGGACGCCGCCGTGCTCACCCAGGTCTATCGGGCCTACTCGCCGGAGGTGCTTCGGTACCTCTCGCGGCGGTTCGCGGTAGGGGGCGACGGAGGGACGCGGACGGTGGCCCTCTCCGCGTTGGACCTGGATGCCGCGCACCAGGAGACCTTCGTCCGGGCCTTCCGCCCCAACATGCGGCAGGCCTACGACGGGGTACGCCCCTACCTGGGCTTCCTGCTGACGGTGGCCCGCTCGACGGCCATCGACCTGATGCGGGCGTCGGGGCGCGTGGCGCGCGAGGCCGTCGCCATGGACGACGCTCCCGAGCTGACGCACCTGCCCACCGAGAGCCGGAGCCCGGAAGAGGAGGCGCTGGGCACGGAGGTGCGCACGCTGGTGCGCCGCTTCCTGGACGCCCTGCCGGAAGAGGGGCGCGCACTGGCGCAGCTGCGCTTCGTGGAGGGGCTGTCGCAGGAATCCGCCGCCGAGCAGCTCCAGCTCACCCGGGGAGAGGTCCGGGTGCGTGAGAAGCGGCTGCGGACGCAGTTCACGGAGCATCTGAAGGCCTCGGGCTGGCTGGAAGCCTCGGCCGAGCCCGGGCGGATGGAGCTGGGAGTCCTCCTGGCCTCGCTCGCCCTGTGCGCGATAGGGAGCATGCCATCATGAGGTGGTACGAGAGACACATCGACGCCAGCCTGCCGCGCTGGTCTCAGGGAGCGCTGTCCTCCCGCGAGTCCGCCCGCCTGCTGCGCCATGCTCATGCGTGCACGCGCTGCGGGTTCCGGTACGAGCGCTGGGCCCAGGCGCACCGCGGCCTCGAGGGCGGCGACCTGGACCAGCCCTCGTCCGCGGAGCGCATGGCGCTGACCGAGGGCGGCCTGGCGGCGGCCCTGGCCGCGGCGGCTCCCGAGGAGTCCTCGGCGCGCTGGCCCTCGCTGGCCCTGCTCGGCGGCGCGCTGGCCGCCGCCTTCCTGGCGGTGGTGCTGGTGCCCACCATCACCCCCAACGAGTTCGGCGTCCGCGGCGCGGGCACGCCCCCGCCCGCCGTGGCGCTGCGCATCTTCTGCGCCACCGCCGGCCAGCCCCTGCGCGAGCTGCACGCGGGGGACAGCTGCCAGGCAGGCGCCATGCTGGCCTTCGCCGCGGGTGGCAACTCGCCCTACACCCACGTCGCTGTCCAGGTCCGCGGCGCGAAGAAGGCGGAGGTCATGGCCGGCCCCTTCGTCCTGACCGGCCCTGTAGGCAAGGAAGGCCCCGTGGAGCTGACCGTCCCCATGCCCCAGGCGGCCGGGGTGGTGGAAGTCACCGCGGCCTTCGCGGACCGCCCGGCCGCGGCCCTGGCGGCCCTCCGCGGTGAGCAGCACGAAGGGTCTGTGGTGCTGAAGCAGGAGGTAAAGGTAGAGGACGGCCCATGAGAAAGTTGGGACTGCTCCTGGGAGCCGTCGCGCTGCTCTCCGCCGAGGGCGCCTCGGCGCAGGGAGCGGTGGTACGCCGCGCGCTCGTCATCGCCCACAACGGGAGCGATGACCCGTCGCTGCCGGACCTGCGCTTCGCGGATGACGACGGCGTGCTGTGGGCGGAGACGCTCCAGCGGCTGGGCGTGGAGACGACGCTGCTGGTGGACCCGGACGACGTGACGCGCGCCGGGGCCCGGCCCGTGCTGGCCGGCGCCCGCCCGCCCACGCCAGACGAGGTGAAGCGCGAGGTGGCGCGGCTGCGCGCGGCCAGCCTGGCCGATGACGAGCTGGGAAGGCAGACGGACGTGCTCGTCGTCTACGTGGGCCATGGCAACACGGACGAGGCCGGACGCGCCTACTTCACCCTCGCCGGAGGCCGCCTGGACAAGGCGAGCCTCTATGCCGACGTGGTGGACCCGCTCGCCGCGGACTACACGCACGTCATCGTCGACGCATGCCGCGCCTCGGGCGTGGTGGGCAGCCGCGGTGGCGGGACGGACGCGGCGGTGCTGGCGGAGCTGCGCGGCATGCTCGCGCGCGAGCAACTGGCCACCCGGCCCACCGTGGGCGCCGTCTTCGCCGAGAGCGACGACGGCGAGACGCACGAGTGGTCCCGCATCCGCGCCGGCGTCTTCAGCCACGTGGCGCGCTCGGGCCTCATGGGCGCCGCGGACATCAACGGCGACGGCCGCGTGGAGTACAGCGAGCTGGGCGCCTTCGTCTCCGCGTCGCTGCAGGGCGTGAAGGGCCTGCCCGCGCGGCTCACCATCCACGCCTTCGCGCCCACCGGCGAGCCCCGGCGCCCGCTGGTGGGCCCCGCGCCGAGGGGCCCCAGCCTCACCCTGCCCTCCGGCTTCGAGCACTCGCGCATCTCCGTGGAGGATTCGGACGGGCGGCGGCTCGCGGACGTGCGGCGCTCGGAGGACCAGTACGTGCTGCTGCGCCTGCCCGAACGCGAGGTGTACTGGATTCGCACCCCGGACTCCGAGGCGCGCATCACCCTGGCGGAGCTGTCCACCGGCGTGCCGGCCATGGCCGCGCGCGAGCTGCAGGAGCGCGGCCCCGCCGAGGAGGCGCTGCGCCGCGGCCTGTTCGCGGTGCCCCTGGACAAGCACTTCTACGAGCAATACGTCGCCGCCGCCGGGCTGGTGCCGGTGGACCTGGCCCGGGCCTTTCCCCCCGCCGAGGGCGGCACGCTGCCGCACGCGCTGCTCCGCCAGCCGGCGAGGGGGTGGGATTTGGGCCTGACGGCACTGCGGGCCCCGCTGGGGTTGAACACCCTGTCCACCGGGCCCAGCGTGGCGCTGCGCCTGGAGCTGGCGCCCTTCCTCTATTACGGCGTGCGGGGCACCTACGCGCTGACGCCGGTGGCCCGCGACGGCTTCCGCCTGCACCGCGCCACGGTGCAGGGCCTGGTGGGCACGGAGGGGCTGTACCGCACGCCGCTGTTCCTGGAGGCAGGCGCGGGCTGGGGCGTGCTGGGAGTGACGAAGGGCGCGCTGCGGATGGGCGACCCGCTGGTGCTCACCACGCACGCGGCGGCGGGGGTGATGGCGAAGGTGTCGGGGCTGAGGCTGCGGCTGGCGGCGACGCTGTCCGCGGACCGCGTCACCCTCAATGGCAAGGACTACTGGGACCCGTCCTACGGCGTGGAGCTGGCGCTGCGGCGCTAAACGGGGCGGGCCGGTTGCCCCTCGAAAGAGACTGAGTCATGGGACGTAGCTGGATGGCGGTGCTCCTGGTCGCCGTGGGGTGTGACGGCATCGACCTGGAGCAGCTCGTCAAGCAACACCCGCCCCTCACCCGGTTCGCCGAGGAGCCCGCGGGGGCGAACTGCCCCCACGGCGGGCACTCCGTGCGCACGGGCCTGGACGTGGACGAAGACGGCACGCTCGCGGACACCGAGGTGACGACCACCGAGTACGTCTGCGCCTCGGCCCTCCCGGGCGTACTGGTGCGGCGGCAGTCGATTCCTCCAGGAGCGCAGTGCCCGCACGGCGGCCAGCTCTTCCGCGCCGGGCATGACCTGAACGGCAACGACGAGCTGGAGGACTCTGAAGTCACCCGCGAGGTCATCGGCTGCACGGAGCCGGAGGCCGTCATCACCCGCGTGCGCGCCCTGCCTCCGGAGCAGGACTTCTGCGAGGTCGCCGGCCACGCGGTAGAGGCCGGACCGGACCTGGACCGGGATGGCGTGCTGGACGACAGCGAGCGCCGGGCCCAGGTCTTCTCCTGCGAGGACGCGTCCGCGATTCGCCTCCACCAAATCGAGGAGCCCACCACCACGGCGTGCCCTGCCGGGAGCACCCGCGTGGACGTGGGCACGGACCGCGACGGAGACGGCACCTTCGAGAGCGACGAGGTGGCCATGAGCATGTTCGTGTGCCGGCCGCTCCAGACGTTCGACGGGACGTACACCGTGCGGAACGCGGCGGACCTCGCGGCGCTCCAAGGCATCTCCCGCATCCGGGGCATGCTCGAGGTCATCGCCACGTCCCTCACCGAGGTGGACCTCCCCCACCTGATGGTGGTGGAGGCCACCATCGTCATCCGCGGCAACCCGGCCCTGAAGAGCGTCCAGCTGCGGGGGCTGCGCTTCGTGGACCGGGACCTGCTCGTCCATGGGAACCCGCTCCTGGAGACGCTCGTGGCGGGCTCGCACGAGGAGGCGCTGTGGCTGGGAAGCCACCTGACGGTGGAGGACAACGCCCGGCTCTCCACCCTTGCCGGCCTGAGCACCATCATCCCGGACCGCGGCGTCACTGTGGGTGACAACCCCCTGCTCGAGGTCGCGGGCTCCTTTGACCGCGTCTACGAGCTCCGGGGCAATGTCACCCTGCGGAACAACCCGCGGCTGCTGGCCCTGCCCTTCACGAGCCTGGAGCAGGTGGGCGGCACCCTGGAAATCCTCAACAACGACGCCCTGACCTCCATTGCAGGCATGCCCCTGAAGACTGTCGGTGGAGACCTCCGCATCGAGGGCAACGACGTGCTGGGCGACCTGTTCGGCCTGTCGGAGCTCACGTCCATCAACGGCAGGCTCGACGTCCGGGAGAACGCGGCGCTGCACTCCATGAACGGCCTGCAAGAGCTCACGCGCGCCGGGGCCATCTCCATCGTCGGGAACCCGAACCTGGGAGCCGCGGGCGACTTCCTCTCGCTCCAGACGCTGGAGCAGGAGCTCTACATCGGCGGCAACGACAAGCTGGCCTTCCTGGGCACGCTGGGCACGTTCCGACACACGGGCAGCCTCATCATCATGGCCAACCCCCTGCTCAAAAGCCTGAGCGGGCTCGAGCACGTCCGGAGCCTGGGCCTCCTGCACATCCACAACAGCAACGGGCTGACGAGCCTGGCCGCCCTGAGCGGGCTCCAGGACCTGGAGGAGCTGCGGGTGACCTTCAACGGATACCTGGCGAAGCTGGACCTGGACGGCCTCACGCGGGTGACTCGCGCCTTCAAGGTCGTGGAGAACCCGCGCCTGCCCACGTGCTGGGCCACGACACTCGCGGCGCGGACCTTCCCGGGCCAACCCGACATCACCCGGAACGACAGCACCGCGACCTGTGACTGAGCGCGGCTGGCCGGGCCACGTCCTCCGGGACGAAGAAGAGAGGCAGTGATGCGTTGGACCTGGATGGTGGTACTCGCGCTGGCCACGGGCTGCGAAGGCATCGACCTGGAGCAGTTGGTGAAGCAGCACGATTCGCTCACGCGCGTCACGCCGGAGCCGCCCGGCGTCCACTGCCCGCACGGGGGCACGGTGCTGCAAGGCGGCCCGGACCTGGATGACGATGGCGTGCTCGACGACGCCGAAGTCACCAGCACCACGTACTCCTGCACCACCGTGCTGACTCGCAGGCGCGAGGAGCAGGCCGGCGCCCACTGCGAGCACGGCGGCCAGGCGGTGCAGAGCGGCGTGGACCTGGACTCCAGTGGCGTGCTCGAGGACATCGAGGTGACGACCACCGAGTACGTCTGCGCCACGCCCATCCCCGGCCTGCTGGTGCGCTCCCGGCCTGTGCCTCCGGGTGAGCGATGTCCCCTTGGAGGCCAGGTCACCCATGCCGGGCACGACACCAACGGCGACGAAGTCCTGGACGACGGAGAGGTGACCCGTGAGGTGTACGGCTGCACCGAGACGGCCCCGGTGCTCGCGCGGCTGAGCGTGCGGCCCTTCCGTGCCTTCGACGGGTGCGGCATGGACGGCACCACCGTGATGGCGGGCGAGGACTTCAATGGGAACGACGCGCTGGAGGACAGCGAGGTGCGAGGTGAGCGCGGGGCCTGCATCAACCTCAACCAGGCGCGGCTGCTCCAGCGTCCGGAGCCGGCCGGCGCCGCGTGCGTGCGCGGTGGCACCCTGGTGGGCCTGGGCGAGGACCTCGACGGGAACGAGACGCTCGACGAGCGGGAGGTGGTGACCCGCCTGTATGTCTGCCA
Organism: Pyxidicoccus trucidator; assembly: GCF_010894435.1. NCBI lineage: Bacteria > Pseudomonadati > Myxococcota > Myxococcia > Myxococcales > Myxococcaceae > Pyxidicoccus > Pyxidicoccus trucidator. The sequence goes on from NZ_JAAIXZ010000012.1 coordinate 29,138, forward strand.
TCCCACCCTGACGTACGAAGGCGACTACCGGGTGGACGACCCGGCGGACCTCGAGGCGCTGCGGGGCGTCTCCCACGTGCGCGGCCATCTCACCGTCGAGGGCGAGTCCGTCACGGAGCTGGTGCTCCCGGGACTCGTCGCGGTGGAGGGCTCGCTGCGCATCTGGATGACCCAGGCCCTGACGCGCGTGGAGCTGAGGGGCCTGCGCTTCGTGGGCGGGGAGCTGAGCATCAACGACAACGGCCAGCTCGAGACGCTGGTGGTGGGCTCGGACGCGGAGGACCCCCTGCTGTATCCGGTCTGGGTGGGCTTCCGCCTGAACATCTCCTCCAACCCGCGACTCCAGACGCTGGCGGGACTGGCCCCCGTGGCGCCCCGCTGGTCCTTCTCCCTGGGCTCCAACGACATGCTCCAGGACCCAGGGGAGCTGCCGAACATCATGAACCTCGAGGGCGTGTCCATCTTCAAGAACCCCGCCCTGCGGACGCTCCCGCTGCCGAACCTGCAAACGCTGAGCGGGTCGCTGTACATCCTCGACAACCCGTCGCTCACCTCGCTGGGCTCCATCTTCCGCCTGCAAAGTGTCGGAGGAGACGTCAACATCGAGAACAACGCCTCGCTGCGCAACCTCACGGGGCTCCGGGTCCAGAGCGTGGGCGGCAGCTTCTCCGTCCTGTCCAACCCGCTGTTGGCGGAGCTGGGCGACGTCCGGCTGAAGCAGGCGGGCTCCCTCCGCATCAGCACCAACCCCGTCCTCCTGCGAGTGGGCCCCATACCCTCGTTGGAGCTCGTGAGGGACGAGTTCCTCATCCAGAACAACCCGAAGCTGACCAGCGTGGAGGGCCTGCCCCTGCTCCGGCACGTGAAGCGGCTCTTCATCGGCGACAACCCGCTGCTGACGGGTCTGACGGGCTTCGCGCGGCTCTTGTCGCTGAAGGAGTTGGACCTGCGGCAGAACGATGCGCTGGTGAGTCTGGCCGACCTGAAGGTCCTGCGTGAGCTGGAGTCGCTGTTCATCCTGAGGAGTCCGGAGCTGACCCGCCTGGGCATGGACGAGCTGGCCCGGGTGACTTCGCTCTTCCATGTCATGGACAACCCGAAGCTGCCTACCTGCCTGGCCTCGACGCTCGCGAGCGCCGTGTATCACGGCCTCCCCGCTGGGCGGGTCATCACGGGCAATGACGATGGCGCGACCTGTGAGCGCTAGCCGTGCCACCGCGACGAAGGCCTCGGCCGTATGGCCCGCCTGGAGGGACGTAGCGATGCGTTGGACCTGGATGGCGGTGCTCGTGCTGGCGGCGGGGTGCGGCGGCATCGAGCTGGAGCAACTCCTGAAGCAGCATGCGGCGCGCACGCGGGTCATGCCGGAGCAGCCCGGCGTCCACTGCCCGCACGGGGGCCAGGCGGTGCAGAGCGGCCTGGACCTGGATGACGATGGCGTGCTCGACGACGCCGAAGTCACCAGCACCGAGTACGTCTGCGCCACCGTGCTGACCCTCGTGCACGAGGAGCAGGCCGGCGTCCACTGCGAGCACGGCGGCCAGGCGGTGCGGAGCGGCGTGGACCTGGACGCCAGTGGCGTACTCGACGACGTCGAGGTGACGAGCACCGAGTACGTCTGCGCCACGCCCGTCCCCGGCCTGCTGGTGCGCACCCGTCAGGTGCCTCCCGGGGAGCGGTGCCCCAACGGCGGCCAGGTCTCCCACGCGGGGAACGACACCAACGGCGACGGTGTCCTCGACGACGGCGAGATTACCCGCGAGGTGTACGGCTGCACCGAGACGGCCCCGGTGCTCGTGCGCCTCTCCACCCTTCCCCCGCTCGCCGGCTTCTGCAACTCGGAGGGCACCGAGGTGGAGGCGGGCCCGGACGTGGACCGGGACGGCGTGCTCGATGCCTCCGAGGTCCAGGCCTATACGCGGTTGTGCCTGAACACGCTCGCGGTCTGGGCGCGGCAGCGCCCGGAGCCGGCCGGCAGCCAGTGCACGGTGACGGGCACGTCGGTGCTGGTGGGCGTGGACAGCAACGGAGACGGGACGCTCGGCGAAGACGAGGCCCATGAGAAGCTCTACGTCTGCGAGCCGGCTCACACCTTCGATGGGACGTACGAGGTGGCGGGCGCCGAGGACCTCGCCGTGCTCCAGGGCATCACCCGCATCCGCGGGGGCCTCTTCATCCGGGGCACGGCGCTCCAGGAGGTGGTCCTCCCGGGCCTCGTGTCCGTGGAGGGCCGGCTCTCCATCACGTCCAACCCGGACCTGCTGCGCGCGTCCCTCACCTCGCTGCGCTACGTGGGTGAGCAGCTGGACGTCAGCGGCAACCCCGTCCTGGAGACGCTGGAGCTTGGCGGTGCCCGCGAGCGGCGACTGTCGGTGGAGACCGACCTGGAGGTGTCGTCCAACCCCCGGCTGCTCAACCTGAGCGGGCTGCGGTTCGTGGCCCCGGCGCGCAACCTCACCGTGAGCGGCAACACCTCCCTCGAGTCGCTCGAAGGGCTCGACCAGGTCACCGTGCTCACGGGCAGCTTCACCATCAGCGGGAATGTCTCGCTCCCGCGCATCGTCCTGCCGAAGCTGGAGGCCATCGGCGCGGTCCTGCACATCTCCGACAACGACTCGCTCACCGCCCTGGGCGACCTCAGCGGACTGAGGACCGTCGGAGAGGACGTGGTCATCACCAACAATGATGCGCTGGTGGACCTGTCGGGGATGCCCATCCTGCACGTCGTCGGTGAGAGCCTCCGCGTGCACGGCAACGACGGACTCCTGAGCACCGAAGGGCTCGGCCACCTGCGCCGGCTGCGCCACCTCGCCTTCTTCGACAACGCGCAGCTGGAGACGGCGGGACACCTGCCCATGCTGGAGTCCATCGACTACGGGCTCGCCATCCAGGGCAACCCGAAGCTGGTGAGCGTGAGCAACCTTCCCATGCTCACCCACGTGGGCAATCTCGTGTCCATCTCCGAGAACCCGCTGCTCACCCAGGTGCAGGGCCTGGAGCGGCTGCTGCGCCTGAAGCAGCTCACCGTGGCGAACAACGCCGCCCTCACGAGCCTGAGCGGGCTGGCCGGCCTGCGCGAACTGGAGGACCTGACGGTGCGGGACAACGCGGAGCTGCTCCGCCTGGACCTGGACGGACTGGCCACCGTGTCGACGCGCTTCACCGTCGCCTACAACCCGAAGCTGCCCCGGTGCCTGGCCGCGTCGCTGGCGGAGTCCGCCTACAAGGGCTCGCCGGACGACCAGGTCATCGAGGGCAACGACGACGTCGCCACCTGCGGCCCGTAGGCGCGGCGGCGGCTGGAAGTCCTGAGGACGGGCACCGCTTCCGCGCGGTGCTTGCCCGTGCCGGAAGCGCGGCCCTACAGTGCCACCCGTGCCCAGGTCGCCATGTCGAACCCGAGTCCGCCGGCGCTGATGGAGCCCACCCCTCCCGCGCTCGCGCCGCCTCCCTCCCCCGCTCCGGTGCCCTCTCGCGCGAGCCGGCTGGCCCCCTGGCTGGCCGCCCTTGGGGGGCTGGGCTGGTTCCTGTGGCTGGGCGGGGGCAACGTGCTGCCGCCCACGCGCATCGCCTGGATGATGCGCGAGGACTGGGCGGGCCACATCTTCGGCTGGCTCTTCTACCGCAACGCCCCCTGGGGCCTGCCGCTGTCGTCCTCGCCCAACCAGCTCTACCCCTACGGCACCTCCGTGGCGCTCACGGACGGCAACCCGCTGGTGGCGGTGCTGCTCAAGCCCTTCAGCCCGCTGCTGCCCGCGGACTTCCAGTACACGGGCCTGTGGCTGGGGCTGTGCTTCGCGCTGATGGGGTACTTCGGCGCGCGGCTGGTGGCGCTGGTGTCACCGCGCCCGGTGCCCCAGGTGCTGGGGGGCCTGCTGCTGGCCCTCGCGCCTCCCATGGCGGCGCGCTTCGGCCACCCGACGCTGTGCGCGCACTGGCTGCTGGTGGCCATGCTGTGGCTGCACCTGCGCGACGTGCCGGATGCCCGCGCCGCGAGGCGGACGCTGGCCCTGGCCGCCCTCTTCAACGCGGTGGGCGCGGGCACCCACCCGTACCTCGTGGCCATGCTCGCGCCGCTCGCGGTGGCGCTGGCCGTGCGGCTGGCGCTCGGCCGGGTGCTCGGGTGGGGCGCGGCGCTGGCGGCGGCGGTGGGCGTGCTGGTGCTGGACGTGCTCGTCTTCGCCCTCTTCGGCTACTTCGGCGGCAGCGGGCTGGGGGCAGAAGGCTTCGGCGACTTCTCCGCGGACCTGGCCGCGCTGTTCAACCCCATGGGCTGGTCTCGGCTGCTGCCCACGCTGCGGGCGGCGCCGAGGCAGGGCGAGGGCTATGGCTACCTCGGAGCCGGCGCGCTGCTGCTGCTGACCCTGTCCCTGGTCGCCACCGTGTTCCGCTTCCGCGAATTGCGCGCCGTGCCCTGGCGCAGGGGCGTGCCGCTGGCGGTGGTGGTGCTGCTGATGGCCGTCTACGCGCTGTCCTGGCGCGTGACGTGGACGGGACAGCAGGTGGCGGACCTGGGCGCGCTGTATGGGCCCCTCTCCCGGCTGACGTCGGCCTTCCGCTCGTCGGGGCGCTTCGTGTGGCCGCTGTGCTACCTGTTGGTGACGGGGGCCATGCTGCTGTGGCTGCGGCTGTGGCGCGAGCGTCCCTGGGTGGGCACCGTGGCGCTGGGGCTGGCCGTCGCGGTGCAGGCGTATGACTGGCGCGCGGAGCGGAGCCCGCTGCAGCGGACCGGAGACTTCCGCCGGCTCCAGGCGCCCGAGTGGCAGGAGCTGCGGGGCGCCTACCGCCACCTCGCCCTCTTCCCGCCGCACGTCCAGTGGGTGTGCCGCTATGACGAGCCGGTGGTGAACGCGCTGGGCTACACGGCCTACCGGCTGGGGCTCACCTTCAACAGCGGCTATGCCTCGCGCACCCCGCCGGAGCTGGCGCGGGAGTGCCAGGCGCCGCTCCGCCCCGGGGGCGTGGACGCGGACACAGCGTATGTGGTGGCGCCCGAGGCGCTCGCATCCTTCCTTCAGCAGGGCGCGCGCTGTGGCGTGATAGAGGGGTTATCGGTGTGCGTGGCCGGGCACCGGACGGACGCCTTCGCCCGGGCGCTGGAACGCCAGCCGCTGCGGTAGCGGGCGGGCAGCCGGTCGGTCCTCCTTCCGGGCGGACATGCCCGGCGAGGTCAGGAGATGGACACCCTCCTGGGGAAAGGCAGCATCGGAGACGTATGGGAAGCGAGGACGTCGTCACAGCGCTGCGCCGGGTACCGCTGTTCTCCCGGCTCACCGACGAGCAGCTCGGGTGGATTGCCGACCATGGCCGGCAGCTCCACTTCACGGCGGGCATGCGCATCGCCGCGCAGGGAGACCCGGCGGACGGCCTGTCCGTCATCCTGGAAGGCAGCACCGAGTGGACGCGCCGCGTGGGCGCGCAGGAGGTCCCCACCGCGATGCTGAAGGCGGGCGACCTCTTCGGCGAGCTCATCCTCTTCCTGAACTCGCCCCACCCCACCACCGGCCGCGCGGTGACGGACGTGCGGCTGTTCCGCCTGGAGCCGGCCACCTTCTGGGAGCTGCTGCGCGTGGCGCCGGTGCTCATGCGGGGGCTGATGGAGCTGGCCTCGCAGCGCTCGCAGCCCCACGAGACGAGCTCCCGGCAGCAGGCGGAGCTGCTGTCCGCCGGGCAGCTGGCGGCGGGCGTGGCGGGAGAGCTGGACAACCCCTCCTCGTCCGCCCGCCGGAGCGCGGCGCGGCTGCGCGAGACGCTGCACACGCTGTCGGCGCGGGCCATGGCGCTCGGCGAGCAGAACCTGTCCTCGGCGCAGCGCGGAGCCCTGCTCGCCCTGCCCCGCGAGGCCGCCGAGCGCGGCAGGACGTCCCCGCTGCTGGAGCCCGTGGCGAGGGCGGTGCGCGAGGAGTCGCTGGGAAGCTGGCTGGAGTCGCACGGGGTGGCGGAGGCGTGGGAGGCGGCGCCCGTGCTGGTGGCCTCGGGGCTGGACGTGGCGTGGCTGGAGTCGGTGTCCACGCGGGTGGGCGAGGCGCTGCTGGGCGACGTGCTCGCGTGGCTGGTGGCGGCGGTGACGGGCGACGTGCTGCTGGCCGAGGTGGAGCGCGGCACGGCGCGAGTCTCCACCCTGGTGGAGGCGATGAAGGCCTACAGCTTCCTGGACCCGATGCCGGCCCAGGAGGCGGACCTGCACGACGGCCTGGAGCGCGCGCTGGCGGTGCTGGACCACCGGCTGTCGGGCGGCACCATCACCGTGGAGCGCCAGTACGAGCGGAGCCTGCCGCGGCTGAAGGTGGAGGACGGCGCGCTGGAAGAGGTGTGGACGCAGCTGGTGCTCAACGCGGTGCAGGCGCTGGGTGAGGGCGGCGGGCGCGTGCGCCTGCGCACCTGGGCCGAGCCGACGCGCGTGGTGGTGGAAATCTCGGACGACGGGCCGGGCATTCCGAAGGACCTCATGCCGCGCGTCTTCGAGCCCTTCTTCAGCACGAAGCCCGAGGCCGCGGGCCTGGGGCTGGACGTCAGCCGCCGCATCATCGAGCGGCACGGCGGAGACCTGCGCGTGCTCTCCGAGCCCGGTGGCACGCGCGTCCAGGTGCGCCTTCCCGTGTAGTGGGGAAGTCGGGACAGGTGCCCGGATGTCCGGCGCCGCACGGGCGCGGCATCCACCGGGTGACGGAAGCGGCGTGTCGAGGGGCCGAGAGCGTCGCCCGCTGCACGTGTGGCCGGCGGGCGGATGGGCAGCGGCGGCCCGGAGGCGTGGACTGCCGGTCCCCCCGTGTCACGCCGACCCGCGTGTACACTGAAGCCCTCGCGGCGTCCGCTTCATCGCGGACAGGAGGCTCGCATGTCCGGTGAGATTCAGGGCGCCTGGTTCAAGGCCATTCTCGGCTCGATGACCGCGGCCTCCTCGCGATTCCCCGAGCACCAGGTCCGCATCAACAGCATGCGAGATGACACCTGGTACGCGTGGGAGGACTACGTCCGCATGGCGGGCGAGCTCCAGGCGGCGCTGGGAGACCGGGCGGTGGAGGCGATTGCCCAGCGCTCGGCGATGCGCATGCTGCCGCTGGCGCGCTCGGTGGGCTTCGACTCGGTGGAGAAGGTGTTCGGCGACTTCGACGCGCTCGTGCGCGGCATGGTGAGAGGCCTGCCGGCGACGGACTCCACGCGCACCGTGTCCTTCATGCCCCTGACGGCGGAGCTGGAGACCACGACGCGCCTGCCCAACTCGCTGCTGCTGGGCACCTTCCGGGGGCTGCTCATGGGCTTCGGGAAGATTGTCACCGAGGCGAAGGTGACGACGCGCGGAGGGCTGCGGCGGTTCTCGCTCCGGTGGATGTGACGCGCACGGGCCGGCGGGCTCTGGCAGGCTCGCGTCCATGGTGCGCATCGGCGTCATCGGGACGAAGTGGGGCCTCATGCACGTGGGGGCCTTCCGCGCGGCGGGCGCGGAGGTGGCGGCCCTCTGCGGACAGCGCCTGGACAACACGCGCGCGGTGGCGGCACGCGAGGGCATCCCCCTGGCCACCACGGACCTGGGCGAGCTGTGCGCCGCCGTGGACGCGGTGGTGGTGGCCTCGCCCGACGGCGTCCACCGGACCCACGTGGAGGCGGCGCTGAACGCGGGCCTTCCTGTCCTCTGTGAGAAGCCGCTGACGCGCACCGTCGAGGAGGCTCGCGCGCTGCTGGCCCGCGCCCGCTCCGCCACGAGCCCGAGCGCGGTGAACTTCCCCTACCGCATGCTGCCCCCGGTGCGCGCGCTGAAGGCGTGGCTCGCGGAGCGGCCGGTGCGCCACCTCGCCCTCACCCTGCGCAATGGCTTCGCGTCGGATGAGGGGGACACCGCCGGGCCCCTGCTCGGCGCCTCGGGCGACTGGGGCGGCATGTCCCACATCATCGACGCGGCGCTGTGGCTCGCGGGGGCCGCTCCCGTCTGGGTGCAGGCGTCACTGTCCGGCCGGCCCGTCCACACCGCCGCGCTGCACGTGGGGCTGTCCTCGGGCGCGGTGCTGGTGCTCACCCACGCGGCCTGCCCGGAGCCGGGCATCCACGGAGGCTGGACGTTGCTGGGGGGCGGGTGGGAGGCGGGCTTCTCCGGTGGCTACGTGCCGTCACGCGGAGGCTGGTGCGTGTCCCCGGTGCGCGGCTTCGAGCACGGCACGTGGACGGACATCGCCCCGGGCCTGGAGCCACACCCCGGCGAGCGCGAGCCCTGGGCGCAGGCCCACGTCGAGGGCGCGCGTCGGTTCCTCGACGTGCTGCGAGGCGGGCCGCGTGACGGGCTGGCCACGCTGGAGGAAGGCGCCACGGTGCAGGAGGTGCTGGCCGCGGCCATGCTGTCCGAGGAGCAGGGCCGGCGAATCCCCCTGGAATCGCGCCCGGGGGCATGAAGGCCGTCCGGCGCAGCGAAGTCCCCTGCACTCACGCCCCAGACAGGTCTCGCCCTACCTGAAAAGAGGGGTGGTAGCTTCCGCACGCCCGAAGTCACCCGGGCACCTCCCCCTTTTTCCGAGGAGCGCACGATGCCCGCGGTGGACAAGCACGCGGTGGGAACCCCCACCTGGATCGACCTGATGACGCCGGACCTGGAGAAGGCCCGCGCCTTCTACGGCGGTCTGTTCGGCTGGAAGTTCCTCGTCGGTCCGAAGGAGACGGGCCACTACACGATGTGCCAGCTCGACGGCCGCAACGTCGCCGGCATGGGACAGCGTCCGCCCGACGCGGAGTACCCTTCCATGTGGAGCCTCTACTTCCAGGTGGATGACATCGACGCGTTCGCCGCGCGCATCCGGCAGCACGGCGGCCACGTGGGAATGGGCCCCATGGACGTCATGGAGGAAGGGCGGATGGCCATCTGCTCGGACCCCACGGGCGCGCACTTCGGGATGTGGCAGTCGAAGAAGCACAAGGGCGCGCAGTGGGTGGACGAGCCCGGCGCCATGTCGTGGCACGAGGTGAACACGCGCGATGGAGCCCGCGCGCGCGACTTCTACGCCGCCGTCTTCGGGCTGGAGCCGAAGAAGGTGGAGGGCATGGAGTACTGGTCGATGCACAAGGGCCCGAAGGCCGTGGCCGGCGTCAGCCAGATGGGCAAGGCGTGGCCCGCCGACCTGCCCCCGCACTGGATGAACTACTTCGCGGTGGCGGACACGGACGCGGCGGTGAAGAAGGCGAAGGAGCTGGGCGGCACGGTCCATGTCGGGCCGATGGATACGCCCTACGGCCGCATGGCGGTGGTCACCGACCCGGCCGGAGCGGCCTTCACCGTGATGAAGCTGTCCCCGCTCGCCCAGGGCATGTAGCTCCCTCGGCGCCGTGACGGGCCACCTTGCCCGCCACGGCGCACCTGCATCAGAGTTGCCGCATGCCCACCGCATGCGCCCTGGTGCTCGCGTCCGTGCTCACGGCCGCCGCGCCGTCCGCCCCCGCTCTCGAAGCCGACCTGGACAAAGCGCCTCCCGCCGCGCCGTCAGCGGCGGCGCCCACCGCGACGAAGGTCCTGCCCGAGCTGTATGCCCTGGGCCTGAAGCCACGCGTGGCCACCTCCTTCCCACTACTGCGCACCCGCCGCGACGACGCGGAGACGGTGGCGAAGCTGCGCGCGGGGAGCACCATCACCCTGCTGGCCACGGACGGTGGGTGGTACCTCGTCCAGTCGGAGACGCGGCTGCTCGGCTGGGCACGCGCGGGCACGCTCGCAAAGAGCCTGGAGGTGATGAAGAAGGCCGGCGTTCCCGACAAGCGCGGCCAGCTCCTGGTCCTGCAGCTCCGTCTGCGAGCGGTGATGGGGGCGACTCCAGACGAGAGTCATGCGCCCTGGCTGCCGTCCGACTCCGGCCTCATCCTCCAGAACGAGTCCGCCGGCACCCACGAGACCTACCACCTGTGTCCGGACGGCCGTGGGGCGCTCGCCTTCCTCGTCGATGACCACACGAAGTACGGCACCTGGACGCTCGACGGGGACACGCTGAAGCTGGAGCTCACCCGGGAAACAAGACGGGAAGGCGTGGGCGAGCCCGTGCCCATGCCGGAGGGACAGGAAGGACTGCCGACGTACAGCGAGTACAAAGACTCCGAAGAAGCGATTGAGGAGTCCGCCTCGCTCTTGTGGGCCGAGGTCCTGGAGGACCTGAAGAACCCCTCTCCCAGCTTCTTCACCCCGATTCGCGGCACGCCCACGTGCCGTTGAGCGCCCGACAGCCCCCGGCCGCCGCCCCGCTCCCCCGCCTGCTCAGCACCCCTCCGCTTTCGCCCGGCCACCAACCCGCTTATCCCGAGAGCACCCACCTTGCGTCGCGCGCCCATTCGTTGCGTGATGGCCCCCTGACGTAGCGCCCCGCGAGCCGACATGTCGTCCATTCCCGCCGACCCCGCCCGAGCCTCCCGTCTCGCCGAGCCGTGGCTCGAGGAGCTCGACATCCTCGTCCGGGCCCGCTACCCGCTCCTCTACCTCGTGTCCTGGGAAGAGCACCGGGTGGACGCCATCCTCGCCGAGCTGGCCCGTGCGCACGGCAAGGCGCTCTTCCACTGGTCCATCACCAAGGGCCTGCGCAACGTGGGCTCATCCCGCGCCGCGCCGCTTCCCGAGGACACGCGCTCCCCCGTGGACGCGCTGGCCGCCATCGAGAAGCTGGGCGAGCCCGCGCTGGTGGTGCTCAAGGACTTCCATCCCTACCTGGAGGAGAAGGGCGTGGTGCGGGCGCTGCGGGAGCTGGCCCACTTCCTCAAGAGCACCTTCACCACCGTCATCCTCCTGTCCCCCTCGCTCAGCATCCCCATCGAGTTGGAGAAGGAGGTCTCCGTCATCGACGTACCCATGCCCGGGTACAACGACTTGATGCGGCTGCTGCGGGAAATCGTCTCGCTGGTGCGCAGGAACAACAAGGCCACCATCGAGCTGTCGCGCGAACACGCGGACCAGCTCATCAAGGCGGCGCTCGGGCTGACGCTGTCCGAGGCGGAGAACGCCTTCGCCAAGGCCATCGCCGCCGACGGCAAGCTGGGCCCCGAGGACATCAAGCGCATCCAGGACGAGAAGCGGCAGGTGATTCGCAAGAGCGGCCTGCTCGAGTACTACCCGCCCGAGGAGAGCCTGGGCAACGTGGGAGGGCTGACCAACCTGAAGGCGTGGCTGAGCCAGCGCACCGCCGCCTTCGGAGAGCGCGCCCGCCAGTTCGGCCTGCCCGAGCCCCGGGGCCTGCTGCTGCTGGGCGTGCAGGGCTGCGGCAAGAGCCTCACCGCGAAGGCTGTCTCCGCGCACTGGAACCTGCCGCTCTTGCGGCTGGACATGGGGCGCATCTTCAGCGGGCTGATTGGCTCGTCCGAGGAGAACCTGCGCAAGGCCATCCGCGTGGCGGAGGGCGTGGCGCCGGTGGTGCTGTGGGTGGACGAAATCGAGAAGGGCCTGTCGGGCGTGGCCTCCTCCAGCTCGGGGGACAGCGGCGTGTCGGCGCGCGTGTTCGGCACGCTGCTCACCTGGCTCCAGGAGAAGACGGCGCCCGTCTTCGTGGTGGCCACCGCCAACCGCATCGACGGCCTGCCGCCCGAGGTGCTCCGCAAGGGGCGCTTCGACGAAATCTTCTTCATCGACCTGCCCGAGCAGACCGAGCGTCAGGACATCTTCCGCATCCACCTGCAGCGCCGGAAGCGGGAGCCCTCCGCCTTCGGCCTGGAGGAACTGGCCACGCTCACCCAGGGCTTCAGCGGCGCGGAGATAGAGCAGGCGGTCATCGCCGGGCTGTACGAGGCCTTCGCCGAGGGAAAGGAACTGGGCCAGCAGCACCTGGTGCGCGTCGTCCAGGACACCTTCCCCCTGTCGGTGACGATGAGGGACGAGATTGGCCGGCAGCGCGAGTGGGCCCGGGGCCGTGCCCGCCCGGCCTCGACCGGCACTCTCGGGAGTCCGCGATGACGTCCAAGCTCTCGCGCTTCCTCCACCTGGAGCGCGCGCGCACCGGGCGCCCGGAGTCGGAGACGTCCTCCCCGGTGCAGAGCGGGGGCCGCTTCGAGGACCCGCAGGAGCGACGAGAGACGCAGGAAGCCGACGTTCCCGAGGCCCACCTGGAGCGCTTCAAGGGCCAGCCGCCCGTGGGGCTCGCGGACGTCCCCGAGGACGACGTGCGGCGCTTCCCCCGCTGCATGCTGTGCGAGTCGGAGAACGGCCGCTTCGCGCAGGCGTGCGGCGTCTGCGGCGCGGACCTGGGGACGCCCGAGCAGCTCGAGTTCAACGAGCGCCTCTGGCAGGAGCGGAAGAAGGGGCTGAGCCGGACGATTGAGGACGAAGCCGAGGCGCTGCGTCAGCTCGAAGCGCGGCGGCGAGAGGATGCGGAGCACTTCAATCGCCAGCTGGAGAAGCTGCGCGCGGAGGAAGGCTCGTATCGCTGGATGCGCGTCTTCGCCCGGCACTCGACGGTGGGCACGGCGCTGCTGGCGCTCCTCCCCCATCCGCTCCTGAAGGGGTTGATGCTGGCAACGCTCATCGCCCTGCCGGTGGGCCTCTGGCGCTATGGCCACGGCCTGACGAAGCTCGGGGGCCTCGTGCTGGGCCTCTTCTTCCTCTCTCTGTTCTTCCCCGGCAGGTCCTACGGGCGGCACTGAGCTCCGGACGAAGCGCCCGGAGCCCCTCCAACGCCTCAGCCCGCCCGGCCGAGCGCCGCCACCGCCGCAGCCATCACCTGCTTCACCGGGACACCGGCGGCCTCCGCCACCTGCCGGCAGTCCTCGAACTCCGGGTGCGCATTCAGCACGGCGCCCCCGCGCAGGCCGCGCTTGACGCGGACCTTCCCCCACGGCGTCTCCACCTCCACCCAGTCGCGCTCCAGCGCCTGCCGCTCCACGCGGTGGTAGCGCACGCCCAGCGTGGTGGACTCGCGCAGCACCGCGTCCACCACGGCCTCGCGCTTCCCACCCTCCACCAGCGCGCCCAGCAGGTGCCCGGGCCGGCTCTTCTTCATCACCACCGGCGCCACCCACGTGTCCAGCGCGCCCACCGCGAGCAGCCGCTCCACCAGGTGTCCCAGGAGCTGCGGCGTGGCGTCGTCCAGGTTGGCCTCCACCACCCACAGCCCCTCGGTGCGGGCCTCCTCCATGCGCCCCAGCGACGCGCGCAGCACGTTGGGCCTGTCCTTGAAGTCCTTCGTCCCCACGCCGTAGCCCACCTTCTCCACGATGAAGTCCGGAGGGTGGCCGATGTGCGCGAGCACCTTGAGCAGCGCCGCGCCGGTGGGCGTCGTCAGCTCGCCCACGCCCTCGAAGCGCACGGGGACGTCGCGGAGCAGCTCCAGCGTGGCGGGCACGGGAATGGGCATGTTGCCGTGGGCCACGCGGATGGTGCCGCTGCCCAGCGGAGGCGGGGCCGCGTACACCTCCGGGTTGCCCAGCAGCTCCAGCACCACCGCCGCGCCGCAGATGTCGACGATGGAGTCCACCGCCCCCACCTCGTGGAAGTGGATGTCGTCGATGGACACGCCGTGCACCTTCGCCTCGGCCTCGCCGATGGCGCGGAACACCGCCAGCGCGCGCTCCTTCGCGCGGGCCGGCAGCGTGGGCGCCGCTTCAATCAGCTTCCGGATGTCCGAGTAGGCCCGGTGCGGGTGCGCCTCGCGCGCGTCCAGCACCACGTCCAGGTGCGTGCCGCTGATGGCGTGGCGCACCGCGCGCTGCACCGCCAGCTTCCACCCCGGCACGCTCAGCCCGCTCAGCGCGTGCTCAAGCTCCGAGGGCAAGAGCCCCAGGTCCACGCCCGCCGCCAGGAACATGTCCCCGGCGATGCCGCCCACCGGCTCCAGGTAGAGGATGCGTCGCATGTCACCGCCGTCCCTTCGTGCGGGAGATGAGCGCCGCGTAGAAGCCGCCGCCGAAGCCGTTGTCGATATTCACCGTGGCCACGTTGGAGGCGCACGAGTTCACCATGGCCAGCAGCGCGGACACGCCCCCGAAGTTGGCGCCGTAGCCCACGGACGTCGGCACCGCCACCACGGGGATGCCCACCAGCCCGCCCAGCGCGCTCGCCAGCGCGCCCTCCATGCCCGCCACCACCACGGCGACGTGGCACGCCTGGATTTCCTCCCGGCGCCGCAGCAGCCGGTGGATGCCGGCCACGCCCACGTCATAGACGCGCACCACCTCCGCGCCCATGGCCTGGGCGGTGAGCGCCGCCTCCTCCGCCACGGGAATGTCGCTGGTGCCGGCCGTCACCACCGCCACCTTCCCCGCGCGCACCTTGCCCTGCTTCAAGTGGAAGATGCGGGCCACGGAGTGGTACTCGCCCTTGGGGAAGCGGGCCACCAGCGCCTCGGCCTTGTCCGGCTGCAGCCGCGTCACCAGCACCGTCTGCTTGCGCTCCACCAGCGCGCCGACGATGCCCAGCAACTGCTCCACCGTCTTCGGCTCGCCCAGCACCACCTCGGGGAAGCCGAAGCGCAGGTTGCGGTGGGTGTCGAGCGTCGCGTAGCCCAGCTCGGCGAAGGGCAAATCCTTCAGCTTCCCCACTGCGTCGTCCACCGACACGCGGCCCGACTTCACGCTCCCGAGGAGCTGCTTCAGCGCCTTCTCGTCCATGGGCGCCCGTCTACCGCGAAACGGGCTACACGCCCAGCCGCGCCAGCAGGGTCCGTGCGCTGTCCCGCTCCAGCAGCAGCAGCAACTGTCCACCCACGGGCGGCACCGTGGCCGCCTGGAAGCGGGCCTCCAGCACCACGCCGTGGGCCATGTCGGCCGTCGCCAGGGCCAGCGCGCCCCCGGTGCCACCGCGCCGCAGGGTGGGCACCGTGGGCATCAGCTTCCAGCCCGTCAGCCGTCCCAGCGCGGACAGGCAGGCGCTCGCCGCGATGTTGGCGACCTCCGCCACCACGCTGTCGCGCTCGGCCTGGTCCACCGACTGGCTTCCCAGCAGCAGCGACTCCAGCGCGCCGGCATCCGCCCGGGGCAGCACCAGCAGCAGGGTGCCGTGCAGCTCGCCGCGGATGCCCAGCGACGCCGACACCACCTGCGCGTCCGGGCCCAGCAGCGCGCCGACGTCCGCGCCACCGAGCTGCACCCGGGGGATGGAGAGGTCCACCTGCCGCCCGCCCATCAGCCGGGAGAGCGCATTGGCGGCGTGGCCGCAGCCGATGTTGGCCACCTCGCGCAGGGCATCCACTTGCGCGTCGTTGGGGAGGGGCAGGCTCACGCGGACAGTAACCTCGGCACGTCCAGGATGAACACCGGGCGGCCACTTCCGAGGATGGTGACGCCCGACAGTCCGGGCAGCAAGTCGAGCGGCCGGGACAGCGGCTTGAGCACCACCTCTTCCTGGCCCAGCAGCCGGTCCACCGCCAGGGCGACCCGCCCGGAGTCCGCGTCCATCACCACGAAGGGCCGCGCGCCCTGACGCACGGGGGCGGGCACGCCCACCAGCGTGTCCAGCGAATGCACGGGCAGCAGCGAGTTGCCATGGGGCAGCAGCGCCGTCTCACGGCTGCGGCTGAGCAGGTCGCCGTCCGCCTCCGTCGCGCCCACCACCTTGGCGATGGGCAGGCCGAACACCTCCTCGCCCACCTCCACCAGCAGCAGGTGCACCACGGCCACCGTCAGCGGCAGCCGCAACGTGAAGCGCGTGCCCCGGCCCTTCTCGCTGTCGATTTCGAGCGTGCCGCCGACGTTCTCCACCACCCGCTTCACCGCGTCCATGCCCACGCCGCGGCCGGAGATGTCGGTGATGTCCTTGGCGGTGGACACGCCCGGCAGGCACGACAGCAGGAAGGCCTCGCGGTCTGTCAGCCGCGCCGCGGTGTCCACGGAGAGCAGCCCCTTGGCCACCGCCGAGGTCTTCAGCTTCGCGGGGTCCATGCCCCGGCCGTCGTCCTCGATTTCGACGATGACGCGGTCCCTGGCGCGCTTCACCGCCACCAGCACGCGCCCGCGCGGGCCCTTCTTCGCGGCGACGCGCTCCTCGGGGGACTCCAGCCCGTGGTCGATGCAGTTGCGCAGCAGGTGCATCAGCGGGTCCGCGAGCTCGTCGAGGATGGCCCGGTCCAGCTCGATTTCCGCGCCGGTGATGACCAGGTCGACCTCGCGCTCCTTGCGGCGGGCGATGTCTCGCGCCGCGCGGGGCAGCCGGTCGGTGATGAGCGACAGCGGCGTCATGCGCGCCGTCATCACCTTGTCGTGCAGGTCCTTCACCAGCGTGTGCAGCCGGTAGACGCCCTCCTCCAGCGCGGGGCGGGTGTTCTCCGGCAGCACCTTGCCCACCTCGCGCAGGCGGGCCGTGGCGAGCATCAGCTCGCCCACCGTGTCCAGGAAGTAGTCGAGCAGCTCCGTGCGCACGCGCACCGTGCGCGCCGAGGCGTCCGGGTTGGCGCGAGCGCTCTCGGCCACCGGGGAGGGCGCGACCACCGGGGCGGGCGCGGCCACCGCGGGCTTCACCGAGACGACGTCCACCTCGGCCACGTTCTTCAGCGAGGCGTGGATGCCGGCGTCGCCCGCCGTCGTCTCCAGCTCCAACTGGATGTAGCCGTCGGGGATGCGGCCGGCCTTCAGCTCCTCCAGCGCGGGCCGCAGGTCCACCAGCGTGCCCAGGTTGGTGAGCCGCTTGTGCACCAGGAACGCGCGCACGCCGGGCACCTGGCAGGTGGGGGAGATGCGCAGCCGTACCGACCAGCGCTGCAGCGCGCCACGCGTGTCCGGCGCGGGGGTGGCCACCGCGGTCGGCGCGCTCGCGGACGCCTTCAGTCCATCGCCAAGGTCCGTCGACGCCGGAGCCACCAGCCCCAGCGCCACCGCGACGGCGGCCACCGCGCCTGGAGCGGCCCCCACCGAGAGCTCCCCGGACGAGGCCGGCGCCTCGGAGGAGACACTGGCCGGAGCGAGCAGGTCCGGCGGCAGGCCCAGGCCCGGCACATCCACCGGGGCCCCTGCCAGCCCGACGACGGCCGGCGGGCGCGATGCGGGCGAGGACGCGGAGGCGCCCTCATCCCCACCGGAAACCCGGACCCCACCCGACTGCGCGGTGGAACCCGTCGCACTGGAGGCCGCATCACCGCCCGTGCCGCCTGAGCCCGTGCCGCCAGCCGCCGCGGTGCCACCGGAGGAGCCCGTGCCCGCCGACGCGCCGGCCCCCTCCTCCCCGTCGGAGCCACCGGCCGGCTTCAGCGCGGTGACCTTGGCGACGCGGGTGGCGGCCAGGGCCTGGCCCGTCATGGCGGTGACGCGAGCGCCGAGCTGGGCGAGCAGCGCCGAGGCATCCTCGGGCGGCTTGTTCTCCGCCACGGCCCGCACCTGCGCGAGCATGGTGTCCGCGGCGGTGAGGAGCAGGTCCACCACGTCGCGGTCCAGCCGCCCGCGGTCCTGCCGGACGGCGTCGACCAGGTCCTCCACGCGGTGGGCGAGGATGGCAATGGACTCGAAGCCCATGGACGACGCCATGCCCTTGACCGAGTGGGCATGGCGGAACATGGAGTCCACCACGCTGGCGGTACCCTCGCGCTCCAGTTGCACGAGGTCCCTGCCGAGCGCCTCGAGGTGGTCGCTGGCCTCCGAGATGAAGAGGCCAAGGTAGCGGGACATGTCCATCGTCATGACCCGGCCTCGTCACCACCAGAGGAGCAGCCGCCGTGGGGCGACACCGCTCAAGTCTCTCCCAGGACCTTCTTCACCACCGCCAGCACGTCCTCGGCTCGGAACGGCTTGACGATGAAGTCCGAGGCGCCCGCCTCGATGGCCTCCATCACCAGGCTCTCCTGCCCGAGCGCCGAGCACATGATGACGACGGCGCTGCTGTCCGCCTTGATGATTTCCCGGGTCGCCTCGATGCCGCTCTTGAACGGCATGACGATGTCCATCGTCGTGAGGTCGGGCTTGAGTTCCTTGTACTTCTCGACAGCTTCCAGCCCGTTGGCGGCCTCGCCGACGACCTCGAAACCTCCAGACGCAAAGATGTCCTTGATCATGTTGCGCATGAAGATGGCGTCGTCGACGACCAGGACCCGCTTAGCCATGTGAAGAACTCCGCCTCCGAATCACCTAGAGGAGCGCGGACACTAGCATCCGCGCTTTCCAGGGGGCTACTCACTTGGAATGGGTGAACAAGGCAACCACCGCGGCGTCCAGCCCCTCGGGGTCCAGGACGGTTACTCCCAGACCACCCAACCGGGCGACTCCCCGGATGGCGGGTGTCAGCTTCCCGGGCGCCGCGCTGACCCTCTCCACCGCCTCGATACCGTCTACATCCGTCACCAGCAGCCCCAAGTCACGCCGGCCCCGGTCCAATAGCACCACCCGTGCCGACGGCGTGGGGCCCTCCGGGAGGCTCAGGAGCTGCCGCAATTCCACCACCGTCACGACCCGGCCGCGAAGATTCATCACCCCGGTAATCGCCGAGGGGGCGCGGGGCACCCGGGTGAAGCGCTCCGGAGGCACGACGACCTCCCGCACCGCCGATAGCGGCAGCCCGTAGCGCTCTTTCTCCACCCGGAAGATGACGTGCCGCACAGGAGTAACGTTCTATCAGCTTTGAAATGGCTGGAACGCGGAGCCCTCTCGCTATCGCTTGGACCGGGACGCAGCCGCCGTGCCACGCCGCGTCGCGGCAGCCGGGACCTTCTTCGCCGCCGCCTTCTTCGTGGCAGCCGACTTCGCCACCACGTTCTTCTTCGCCGGAGTCTTCTTCACCGCAGCCGACTTCGCCACCACGTTCTTCGCCGGAGTCTTCTTCACGGGGGCCGGCTTCGACAGGGCCTTCTTCGCGGCGGCCGGTTTCGACACCACGTTGGCCGCGCCGCCCATCGCCTTGAGCACCCGCTGGGGGGCCACGGCGCGGAAGCTCTCGTGCACCCACTGGCCGAGCAGCTCCACGGGGACGTCGTCGCCGACCTTGAAGGTGGACGTCACCCAGCCGCTCTTGCCCATGCCGTACCCGGTGGGCGCGGTGAAGGGGAGCGTCAGCGCCGCCTCGTTGGAGTCCGGCAGCTTGGTGGTGACGGTGAGCCCCGCGTCCTCCAGCACCAGGATGGCGAACATCTTCCCCTTCACCTTGGCGGCGCGGTGGCCCCAGGGGAAGTCCTCGGTGGCCTCGGGCAGCGCGAGCATCACCTCGCGCAGGCGGTCCTCGGCGGCCTTCAGCTTCGGGTCCGGATTCGTGAGGGGAATCGTGCTCATGGGCTCAGGCGGAAGCTGCGCACGACGCTCTGCAGCTCGACGGAGAGGTTGGTCAGCTCGCTGGCCAGCGACGTCATGCGCGACACGGCGGCCGTCTGCTCCTGGATGACTTCCTGGATGGCCTCGGTGGAGGACGCGTTGTTGCGCGCCACCAGCTTGATTTCCTCGATGGCCTTCACCATCTCCTCGCTGCCCTTGAGCTGCTCGCGGGTGCTGTCGGAGATGAGGTGCACCTTCTCCGCGCCCTTGCGGATGGTGTCGGTGATGGCGCCCATGGAGCGGACGATGTTGCCCAGGTCCTCGCGGCCCTCGGCCAGCTCGGCGATTCCTTCCTTCATGGCGCTGACCACGGAGGAGGACTGCCCGGAGATGTCGCGCGCCAGCTTGGAGATCTGCTCGGCGGACCGGCCGGCGCTCTCCGCCAGCTTGCGGACCTCATCGGCGACCACCGCGAAGCCGCGGCCGTACTCACCGGCGCGGGCCGCTTCGATGGTGGCGTTGAGCGCGAGCAGGTTGGTCTGCTGCGCCACCTGGGTAATCGCGTCGACAATCTTGGAGATTTCCTGCGTCTTCTCGCCGAAGGCGAACACCTGCTGGCTGGCGGACTCGATGCGGTTGAAGACCTTCTTCACCTTGTCGCCGGCCAGCCGCGCGGCCTTGGAGCCATCCTCGGCCGCGCCGCTCGTCTCGGCCGTCGTCTTCGCGGCGTCCTCGGCGCTGGCGGTGGTGCGCTGGATGCTGCCGGCCATCTCGGTGATGACCTTCGAGGCCTTGGACACGAGCTGCGACTGCGACTCGGCGCCGGAGGCAATCTTGTTCATCGACGAGCCCACCTCCTCGGTGGACCCGTTGACGTTCTCCGCCGAGCGCTGCAGGTCGATGGCGGTATCGGCCACGCTCTTGGCCGTCTCCTGAATCTTGCCCACCAGCTCGCGCAGGTTCTCCTGCATGCGGGTGATGGCGCCGGTCAGCTCGTCGATTTCGTCGCGGGTGCTGCCACCCTCGGCGGCCACCGGCTTGGACAGGTCGCCCTGGGAGATTTCGTAGGCGGAGCGGCTGAGGACCTTCACGCGGGTGACGCGCGCGAGCAGCGAGGGCAGCAGCGCCGCCGCGGCGCCGGTGATGAAGATGGCGACACCGCCACGGACGAGGTCCTTCCAGATGCCGGGCCCGGGGGCCAGCTCCCGGAAGAGGATGTCCGAGGTGAACATCCACACGGTGAGGAGCATCCCAAGGACGACGTAGCCGTTGAGAATCTTCCGGTGGAGGGAGACCTCACGCGTGGAACGGGGGCTGTCCACGGCCCGCAGCAGTCGCTGGACGGGCTCGCGGCGGGGAGTGAGTCCGGGGGAGGTGTCGTCACGAAGGGGACGGCGCACGGGTTGCTTTCAGGGGGAAAGAAGCGTCACGGGTTTAGCCTTGCTGTTCGGCAGGGTCAATCCGGCGACAGGCTGGCGGAAGTGGTCGAACCCCTGCGGTGGTGGGAGAACGCGGCCTGTCGCATCCTGGCAAACCCACCCTTTCCCCTCGGAGAAGTGGCCAATCCGGGTGACGGGCTGGTCCGCCCGGGCGCACGCGCGCTCGAATGCCCGGCTGCGTCCCGAGGGAACGGCCAGCAGCAGCTCATAGTCCTCGCCTCCGGCCAGTGCGCCCTGGGGCCCGAGCGCCTTGCGCACCGCGGCCGTCATGGGCAGCCGCTCCAGCTCCACCGTGGCTCGCACCCGTGACGCCGCGCACAGGTGGCCCAGGTCCTGCGCCAGGCCATCGGACACGTCGAGCGCCGCGGAGGCGAAGCGGGAGGCCAGCCGTCCCAGCGCCACGCGAGGCTCGGGACGGCGCTGGCGGCGCACGGCGGGGCCGCGCTTCAGGCCCGCGCGCAGGTGCACCAGACCCAGGCGCGCGTCGCCGAGGGTGCCGGACACATAGAGGAGGTCTCCAGGCCGGGCCCCCGCGCGGGTGAGGGGTGGGCGGGACAGCTCGCCCGCGGCGGTGAGGGTGATGGACAGCTCGCGCGCGGAGGTGAAGTTGCCGCCAACCAGGAAGATTCTGTGCGCGCGGGCCAGCGCCGCCATGCCGCGCGCGAGGCCCGCCAGGTCGCGGAGGGGGAAGTCCTTCGGCAGCGCGAGCGCGCAGACGAACCAGCGCGGGGTGGCGCCCATGGACGCGAGGTCGGAGAGGTTCACCGCCAGGGCCTTGTGGCCGATGTCCCCGGGCGAGAAGGCCGCGCGGGTGAAGTGGACGTCCTCCACCACGGCGTCGGTGGTGACGCACAGCGCGCCGCGCGAAGGGGCGAGCACGGCGCAGTCGTCCCCGGGCCCCACGGGCACGCGGGCCCGTGGAAAGTGGCTCAGGAAGCGGCGGATGAAGTCGAACTCACCGGGCATCCGAATCCCCTACTTGCTGTCGAGCACGAAGACGCCATCCCAGTCCTCGGGCGGCGGCGAGAGGAGCATGGACTCGCAGCGCGCGGCGAAGCGGGCCGAGGCCTTGTCCTCCGGAGACGCGAGGAAGGCGAGGCGCGCGGCGGCGAAGTCGCGCTCCCGGTAGAGGGCGAGCCCCTCGGCGAAGCGCGCGAGGTGGGGCGGGGGCGGAGTGTCCGCCCGGCCGACGAGCTCGAACACGCGGACCGGCTGCTGCTTGCCCTTGACGCGCACAAGGTCCAGCTCGCGTGCCCGCACCACGCCGCGCGCGGCGGTGAGGGTGTCCTCGGCCACCAGGGTGCGGGTGCCGTAGAACTTGGCGGCGCCCTCCAGCCGCGAGGCGAGGTTCACCGCGTCGCCGATGACGGTGTAGTCCTGGGCCACGCTGGAGCCGATGTTGCCGGCGATGGCCTGCCCGGTGTTGATGCCGATGCGGCAGTCGAGCCGGGGCAGCCCCCGCGCCTCGAACATGGGCGCGAGCCGCTCCACCACCGCCACCAGGTCCAGCGCGGTGAGGCACGCGCGCGCCGCGTGGTCTTCTTGCGGAAGCGGCGCGTTCCAGAAGCACATGATGGCGTCGCCGATGAACTTGTCGAGCGTCGCACCGTGCTGGGTCAGCACCCCCGTCGCCTGCTCGAAGTAGGTGTTGAGGAGGGCGACGAGCTCTTCCGGGCTCATCTGCTCGCTCATGGAGGTGAAGCCCACCAGGTCGCTGAAGAGCACGGTGAGCATCTTCCGCTCGCCGCCGGGAGCGGCCTTCTCAGGGTGCTTGAGGAGCTCGTCCACCACCTGGGGTGAGAGGTAGCGCTTGAAGAGGCCCTTGATCTGGTCCCTCTGCCGCAGGCCGCCGACCATCTCATTGAAGGACTGCGCCACCCGGCCCACCTCGTCCGTGCCCCGCACGGGCACCTCGACGGAGAGGTCCCCCAGGCGCACCCGGTCCACCGCCGCCTCCAATTGCACGAGCGGCGCCGCCATGCTCCGCGCCATGAACACCGCCGCCGCCAGCGCGAAGAGCGCCATGCCCACGGCGGTGGGGATGAACCAGCGATGAAAGCGCTGGAGGATGGGGTTGATCTCCGCGTCGAAGTCGCGCAGCACGAACACCTGGCCGATGCTGGCGCCGTCCACGCCGCGCAGCACGTCCTCTCGCACGAGGTAGTGCGTGTCCCCGAGGTACAAGTCGCGGGCCTGACCCGGCTGCCAGCCGTCGCTCTCGAACCGGGTGCCGACAGGGACCTGTGAGGCCAGCGCTCCGTCCGTGGCGCGCACGGCGAAGCGGGCGCGGGTGTCCGCCACCTGGGGGCTGGAGGCGCGCGGTTCCGTCAGGTCCTCCAGCAGCACGTCCCCCACCCACTGGCCGGACAGCACCACGCCCACCACGACCACCTTGTCCTTGTCCCGCCGCGCACCAGTGGCCGGCTGGGCGTGGACGAGCATCAGGTCGCCCTCGCGGAGCTGCTCCGGGGGGACGAAGGTGAAGGGCAGCGCGCGGAGCTGGGCGGGAGACCAGAGCGCGGAGGCCGGGCCGCCGCGCAGCGCCGTGTCGAGCAGGGGGATGGACAGCGGCCCGTCGCCCAGCTGCTCCGAGTCCGCGCGGGTGTAGACGAGGCGGCCGCTGGCATTGAAGAAGGCCCAGGGCAGCAGGGCGCCGCGGCTCCAGCCGAAGGCCTCGGTGTCCGCGGAGTCGATGACCTCGCGGGCGCTGACGATGCCCTCCGTCTCCGAGCTCGCGTCGCCGAGCCCGGCCTCGGCGTCCAAGGAGTTCACCGACAGGGACATCTCCTTGAAGGAGCGGTCCCGCGTCCGCGTCTCGGCCACGTCGCGGGTGCGCTTCTGGCTGGCCCGGGCGCGCTGCTGAAAGTCCTCCAGCGTGCGCTCCAGGTAGCTGGCGATCTTCTCCTCCGCCGCCGCCCGCACCACGAAGGTGGTGAGCAGCAGCGCCGAGGCGAGCGCCGTCCCCGCGAGCGCCATGAAGGCGAGGCTGAGCTTCCGGGAGAGCGTCACGGCGCTTAGGGAGCCTTGCCCGAGTAGTCCGGCCGGGGGCCGTACTTCTTGCCGCGCTTGTCCAGGTGGCTGTCGTCGACGCGCGTCTCCACGAGCCGCAGCGTGGCCGTGCTGGCGCGGCCCGCCTCCACGACGACCTCCGCGCGGGAGATGTCGCTCTTCTCGTCCCGCCGATGCACGGCGAAGATGGGATGGCGCCCGGGAGGCACGCCGCGCAGCACGAAGCGCCCGTCCTTGTCCGTCACCGCGAAGGCGCGGTTGGGCACCACCACCAGCGTCGCCACCATCTGCTCGTGGATGTCGCAGTAGACGTCGATGATGCCCGTCTTCTTGAACGTCTCCACGTACTTCTCGCCCGGCCGGTTCTTGCCCGCGTCGAACTTGCGAGCCACCGAGCGCGAGAAGACGTTGTGCAGCACCACGTCCTTGTTCTCGAACTCCACCTTCTGCCCCGCGACGATGGGCAGCACGCTGGGGAAGAACGTCTTGTCGCGCTGGCTCATCCGCGCCACCTCGGCCGGAGGCTCTTCCGTGTAGCCGGTGAGGTAGACCACCACGCCGGAGCGGTCCGCCTTCGGCTGCGGCTTCCCATCCGGTCCAATGACCGAGATTTCCACCACGCCCTCGACGCGGCCCGGCTCGGCGGCCCCGGCGAGCGGCGCGGCCAGCAGGAGCACCAGGAGGAGGGGTTTCAGAGCGCGACTGCCCATATGAGCCTCGGCATGAAGCGGGGGGTTTCGGAGGACACGGCCGTCAGGCCGAACATTGTGCCAGCGGTCAGCCAGGTCCGGCCGAAGGACCACGCCACGCTCGGGCCGACGAAGAGGTGCGGGTCCTGGTCCAGCTCCCGCAGGCCGAACTCGCCGAAGGACTCGAGCGACAGCCGCAGCTCGTCCGGGATGAGGGGATAGGACACCCCGGCGGAGTACGTCCCGAGGACGCGGGCCGGCCCCCCGTCGCCGCGCAGCGCGGGGATGCCCACCTGCAAGCCGAGGTCGAGCACCAGCCGCAGCCCGCTCTCCAGTTGGTACGAGCCGACGACGTCCACGTCCACGCGCGACGGGCCCGCCGTGTCGATGGCCTGGTGCCACACCGCGCGCACCAGCGGCTGGAAGGCGCGGTCATCGCCCCGGGGGAAGAGCCGGTAGCGGAAGTCGGCCTCGAAGGACTCGAGCTCGGTGACGTCGCGGTTGGCGCGCACCTGGAAGGGGATGGCCAGCTCCAGGTGCTGGCTCAGCCCGAGGACGGGGCCCCACCATATCCAGTACGCCGAGGGCCGCTCGGGAAACGCGGGAGCGCGGCTCCGGGCCCACAGCCACTGCTCCAGCTCGACATCGCCCTTGGGCGTGATTTCGGTGTCGAACGTCCAGATGAAGGGGCGACGGCCGGCCTCCGCGGGTGCGGCCCACGCCAGCCCCACGAGACATGCCATCACTGCCGCCAGGCGGGCTGCGCGCATTGAATCTCCCCGCCCCCGGACCTCGGGGACGCCTGCGCGAGTGACTATCACAGGCCGTCCGCCGTCGAACCTACTCGCTGCGCCGGTCTTCCTCTCCGAAGAGCTGGCTGAGGCTCACGTCGAGCTGGCTGTCCAGCACGGACAGGAAGCTCTGGAAGCCTCCGGCGGAGAGGTTCAGCCGGGCCTGCAGGTGGCGCCGGGTCTCCTCGTAGATGTGCTGCCGCGCGCTCTTCACCCAGCGCGACACGGTGGACTGGTTCACCCGCAGCAGCGCGCCCAACTCCGTGGTGGACAGCCGGTCGACGAAGTAGAGGCGGAGCAGGTGCCGCTCGTCGGAGGACAGCGTGGCGAAGGCCTCGCGCAGGGCCTGGCGGAACTCCACCTGGTGGCGCTGCTTGATGAGGTCCAGCTCCGCGTCGATGCCCGGCGAGGGGAGCGCCTCGAGCACCTCGGCCACGTGCTCGTCGGAGGCGGGCCTGTCGGCGGCGCGGAGCTTGAGGGCAATGCGCACGGCGGTGACCCGCACCCAGCTCATCAGCGCGCCCCGGCCGCTGTAGTCCAGGATTCGCGGCGCGTTGTCGGGCGTGCGGAGCAGGAGCTTCACGCGCGTCAATTGACAGACGTCATCGAGCTCCGCCGAGGACTGTTTCAGATAGGCGAGCAGTCCCGGCAGCTTCGCCAGGTAATGCTGCTCGAAGACCTCCGTCGCGGTGGGAAGGCCCTGCACGCACGCGCACGCGAGATAGAGCTCCTCCAGCGAGAGCAGCTCGAGGAGCGCGGTGATGGAAGTGTCGGGGCCCGCCTCGGGCAGCCGCTCGGCGAGGTGCTTCACGAACAGCGCGGGAGGAAGCGACACGGTATTCCACCGCGCGCGTGAGGAATTCCACGCACGGTTGAGAAGACTTTCGAGCGCGGGGATGTCCCCTGGAGCCACCTGCCGTCCCCTGGCATGTGCCAGAAGTGTTGCCACCAGCTCCGGCGCGTCTCCCATGGTGTGCCCCATCCCCTCGCACCCCGTCGGCGGGCGAGGGGGGTGTTGAAAAGCTGTCAGTCTGTTTGCGAGACTCTCGCACCACTCACCATGACTTCGTCAAACCCGGCCCACGCGGGGGCGGCCGGCCCCCCTTGTCTGTCCGATGAGCTCCTGGTGGCATTGATTGAAGGCCGGCTGTCTTCCACCACGCTGGCCGACGTCCACCTCCACGCCGCCGGGTGTGAGGCCTGCCGGACCCTGATGGCCACCGTCGCCCGGGGTGGCCTGGCCGGAGTGGCGGAAGTGCAGGCAGTCCGTCCGGAGGACCATACCCAGACACTGCCCGGAGCCGTTCCGGCGGCGTTGCCCCCGGCCGAAGCGAAGCCGCCTCCCGCCGAAGCGGTGCCACCTCCCGGGGCGCCATGGACACCTCCCGCCGAGTTCGACGAGTTCCAGCTCGGGCCGCAGCTGGGCCGGGGCGGCATGGGCGTCGTGTACCTGGCGCGTGACAAGTCCCTGGGCCGGCGCGTCGCGGTGAAGTTCATTGCCTCCTCCCACCAGCCCCGAGCCTCGGTCCGCGCGCGCTTCGAGACGGAGGCGAGGGCCATCGCCCGCCTGCAGCACCCCAACGTCGTCACGGTGTTCCGCATCGGCACGGCGGGGGGCCAGCCGTACATCGTCTCCGAGTACATCCTCGGGCGAAGCCTCTCGCAGCTGCCGTTGCCCCTGCCCTGGCGACGGGTGCTCACGTTGGGGTTGGGCCTTGCTCGCGGGCTCGCGGCGGCGCACCGCCAGGGCGTGCTGCACCGGGACCTCAAGCCGTCGAACGCACTCGTCACCGATGACGGCGTGGTGAAGCTGCTCGACTTCGGGCTGGCCGAGTACTTCGACCTGAACGCCTCCGCGCTGCCCGCCCGAGCGCGCGCCCACGCGGGTACGCCGCGCTACATGGCGCCCGAGCTGCTCCGCGGCGAGCCCTCGTCCCCCCAGAGCGACCTCTACGCGCTCGGCGTCACCCTCTACGAGCTGTGCACGGGCAG
Source organism: Pyxidicoccus trucidator (assembly GCF_010894435.1). Taxonomy (NCBI): domain Bacteria; kingdom Pseudomonadati; phylum Myxococcota; class Myxococcia; order Myxococcales; family Myxococcaceae; genus Pyxidicoccus; species Pyxidicoccus trucidator. Next base: position 56,165 of record NZ_JAAIXZ010000012.1, read on the forward strand.
CGTGCCGCCGGGTGCTCCGGCCAGGATGCTGTCCAGCGGCGCCGGGGGCACGGTGGTGACAGGCCCGGAGAGCGAACCGCCGCCGCTCCCGCCGGACGTCGATGCGGAGCTTGCCACGCTCATCCGCCACTGCCTCGCGCCCGACCCGGCCGAGCGCCCCGCGTCGGCCGACCTCCTCCGCGAGGCCCTGGAGCGCCTGGAGCAGATGTACTCGGCGGCGCCGCTCGCGGCCGGCAATCCCTACCGGGGGCTCGCGCCCTTCGAGGCGGAGCACCGTTCGCTGTTCTTCGGCCGCGACGCCGACATCCGCGCGGTCATCGAGCGGCTGCGCCTGCAGCCCATGGTGCTCGTTGCGGGCGACTCAGGCGTGGGCAAGTCCTCGCTGTGCCGGGCCGGCGTGCTGCCCCGGGTGGCCGCAGGCGAGCTGGATGCGAACCGGGACATGGCCACGGTGACGCTCTGGCCGGGGCCCCGGCCGCTCCAGGCGCTCGCAGCGGCACTGGCGCCCAGGCTGGACATGAAGGAGGCGGACATCGTCCTCGCGTTGACGGGGATGGATGGCTGGCTGGGGCCGGCGTTGCGCACGGCGCACCAGGGAAGGCGCGGACTGCTCATCTTCATCGACCAGATGGAGGAGCTGCTCACGCAGTCCGAGCCCCTGCAGGCCGCGCGCTTCGCGCACGTGCTGGGCGAGCTGGCCCTGCCCTGCCCCGGGGTGCGGGTGCTCCTGTCGGTGCGCGGCGACTTCCTGACGAGCATCTGCTCACTGCCCGGCCTGGGAGAGGACGCCGAGCGCGGGCTCTACGTCCTCCGCCCGCTGGCACCCGCGGGCGTGCGCGAGGCCATCGTCGGTCCGGCGCGAAGTCGGGGTGTGGCCTTCGAATCCGAGGAGCTCATCCAGACGCTGGTCAAATCCATGGCGCACGGAGAGGGCAGCCTGCCCCTCCTCCAGTTCGCACTTGCGGAGCTGTGGGAACGGCGCAACCCGGCGCACAGCCGCATCACCCGGGTGGCGCTGGAGGAGATGGGCGGCGTGGCCGGAGCGCTGTCCCGGCACGCGGACGGGGTGCTCGCGAGGCTGACGTTGGTGGAGAAGCAGGCGGCGCGAAGTCTGCTGCTGCACCTGGTGACGGAGGACGGCACTCGGGTGGAGGTGGGTGAGGAGGAGCTGATGCCGACGCGGGACGCAGCGCCCCGCACGGCGCTGCGCGCGCTCACCGAGGGGCGGCTGCTCCACGCGCACACGGTGAATGGCGAAGCCCGGTACGTGATTGCGCACGACTCGCTCATCGGAAGCTGGGGCACGCTGCGCAACTGGAGGGACCGCGACATCGGCCAGCGCGCGGTGCGCGAGCGCGTGGAGACGGCCAGCGCCGAGTGGGAGCGCCTGTCACGAGCCCGCGAGACGCTGTGGGGACAGCGGCACATCGACGAGGCCCGCGCGCTGGACCCCGTCACGCTGGGCCCCCGGGAGCGAGCGTTCCTCACAGCGTCGAGGCGAGCACTGCGGCTCCAGCGGTGGGGCAAGGCCTTCGTCGCGCTCGGAGTCGTGCTCGCCCTCGTCGCGGTCCATGGCGGCCTTCGCCTGCATGGATACCTGGAGGACGCGCAGTTCATCGCAGGCCAACTCACGGCGGCCGAGGCAGACTTCGTGGCGGGGGAGCACCTGGCGGAGACGGCCCTGGCACTTCGCGAGGAAGCGCTCCCCCTGTTCGACGGCCGGACCGCTCCTTCGGCGGGTACGTCGGAGCATGACCTCTGGACTCTTCCCGGGAAGCTCTGGACCCGGGCGCGTCAGCTGCGCAAGCATGCCGACGGGGCCTTCGCCCGTGCCACCAACTCACTGGAGAAGGCGCTCGAACGCCAGCGGAGCCACGGGGACGCGCGCCGGCTCCTCGCGAAGGTCGTCTACAAGCGGATGGAACTCGCCGAGGACTTCCACCTGGAAGAACCGGCCGCCGAGCTGCGAGAGCGGCTGGAACGGGTGGTGGACGAGACGGACGAAGAAGGCTGGCTGTACCGGCTCAATGCCAAAGCGAGGCTTGAGGTGGTGACGGAGCCTCCGGGCGCACGCGTCGAGGTCAGCCTCTATGTGAAAGATGACCAGGGCGCGCTGCGCCTCGAGCCCCAGACGCCACTCGGCACGACGCCCGTTGTCGGCTCGCTGAGCGCGGGCTCGTATCTCCTTCGCCTCACCCTGCCCGACCACGCTCCTGTCGACGTGCCGGTGCACCTCACGCGCGGGGGAAATGAGAAGGTCCAGCTTTCGCTGCCGACCTCCGTTCCGGACGGATATGCGTATGTGCCACCGGGGTGCTTCCTGCTGGGCAGCGCCGACGTCGAGCCAATGCGGATGTTCCAGCGAGCCTCGCCGCTCCACCGACTCTGCTTCCGTGCGGGCTACCTCATCGGGCGAACGGAGGTGACTTTCGGCGACTGGTTGACCTATCTGGACTCCCTCCCTCCTGGAGCCACGGCGAGACGCATCCTCGAAGAGCCGCGCGCCAACGGCAGCGGCAAGGCCATTACCCTGCGGCACCAGCCCGGCGCAGGTTGGACGTTCTCCCTGCACCTCACGGGTGAGTCCAATCTCTCCGCGCGTGAGGACGAACCGTTCCACTACCCGGAGAGGGCTCGGCGCCGTACCGCCAACTGGCGCAAGTTCCCACTGTCCGGGGTCTCCGCAGACGACCTCGTGGACTACTTCAAATGGCTGGACCACCCGGAGCGCCTTCCTGGAGCGCGCCTGTGCAGCGACCAGGAGTGGGAGTACGCCGCACGGGGGGCCGATGGTCGCGACTACCCCCACGGCAACAGCCTGGAGCCGGACGACGCCAACATCGACGCGACCTATGGACGTGTACCTTTGGCCTTCGGCCCCGACGAGGTCGGCTCGCATCCGACGTCGGTGAGCCCCTTCGGGCTCATGGACATGGTGGGCAATGCCCTGGAGCTCACACGACCCGTGACGGGGGACCTGGGCAGCATCGTCGTGAAGGGCGGAGCCTGGTACTACGACTCCGACACCGCGCGCGCGGCCAACCGCAGCACGGGAGACCCCATCCTCCGCGATGCACTGGTGGGCGTGCGCGTCTGCGCCCCGCTCTCACCCCGGTAGGTCCTTGTGGAAGCGCCTTCCCGACCTGCCCCGGGGAGACCTGTACGAATCCATGCATAGGTCTCCAGCCGGGGGGCTCCTCTCCCTTGAAGGCGCCAGATTCATGCCGGCGCCTCATCTCAACGGAGAGGTACGTCGATGAACGCGCTGAAGAAGTCCCTGCTCACCTTCGTGTGCCTGCTGCTCTGCCCGCCGGTGTTCGCAGCCGCCCCGGCGCCCCTCCCCACCGCCAAGGGTCGGACAGGCCGTGTTGGCACCACGACAGCGGTCCTCGACCGGTACGCACTCCGGTGCCAGGGGCGGGCGCCCCAGCGAGATGTCAGGACCCAGAGCACGGCGTTGTGGGGCACGAAGCTGACCTGGGACCCAGAGCAGGTGACGGACGAGCGGCGCAGCGTGCTCGCGTCCATTGACGGCGAGGCGGTGCGGAAGGCCGCGGCCGGGGTGAAGGCGCTGCGGCTGGAGGAGGGTCGGCTGGTGGTCTGGCCCGAGTCCTCCAGTGACGTCGTCGGCACGGTGCTCCAGGGAACGGACACCGAGAACAACCCGGTGGAGGTCGCCATCTGCGGCGCCGAGCCCTCGGCCGACGACCCCTCGGTGGAGTGGTACCGCATCGAGGCCTGGAACGCGGTGGCCCAGGAGTGGGAGAACCCGTGCCAGGCCAACGCCCTTGCACACTCGCCCCGGGCATTGGCGGTGAGCGGAGTCTGGGACATCACCGGGGCGCGTCAGGATGTGCCGGGCCGGGTGACACTGGCCTGTGAGACTGGCGCCATCAGCAAGTGCGTGAACTGGGGGTACAAGCCGTGGGCCGAGCGTGATGGGAAGTCGCTGGCGGACCTGCACCAGGCGTGCACGCGGATGGCGCGCGCGGACTACTGCGGCAATGGCCGGAGCCACACGCTGAACGGCACCGACATCGACATGTACGACGCCTTCGGCATGCTCAAGCGGACGACACACGCTTCGTCGAGTTGGAACCCGGCGCATGCTTCGTTTGAAGCGGCGTGGGCTCCGGACGGCGCGGCCTGCCTGGCGCGGACCCGGTATGGACAGACGCTGGAGTCCATCATGCGGGAGTGCCCCGGCCGCTTCCGCACGGACGGCGCGGTGGACTTCGAAGACGGCGACCGCTGCGTGGTGCGACGCGAGAACGTGACTCCCGGGACGGTGCTGCTGCGCAACCGTTCCTACGGGAAGCACTGAGACATCGTCACCGAGGCACAACATGAGGGACCCGCGAGGAACTCTCGGGTCCCTGGTCCGTCATTTCAATCATTGAGGGGGCACACATGAGGAGCGTGCTGGGTTGGACGATGGTCGTCGTCCTGTGCTGTGCGCCGCGTGTTGCGGCGGCCGAGGAGGCAACGGATGCGCGGTTGCTGGAAGCCAAGACGGCATTCGATGAGGCAGCCAAGCTTCGAAAGGCTGACCAGATCGCTGAAGCCATTCTACAAAGCGAGCGCGCACTCACGCTGCGAGAGGCAGCGCTCGGCGCCTCGCATCCAGAGGTGGCCACCTCTCTTAATCAATTGGGTGGCCTTTATCGGCGAAAGAGGGACATGTCACGGGTGGAGCCTCTCCTTCAACGCGCTCTTGCCATTCGGGAAGCAGCCCTCGGCCAGAATCATCTCGACGTCGCCGACTCGCTCACCAGCCTTGCTTGGCTCTATTCCTCCCAAGAACTGCATGCGCGCGCCGAGCCGCTATTTGAGCGCGCGCTTGCCATTCGAGAGGCACTCCTAGGTCAGAACCATCCCGACGTCGCTGCTGCGCTCGACCACCTCGCCTCGCTCTATGCCTTCCAGGGTCTGCATGCACGCGCCGAACCACTATTTGAGCGCGCACTCGCCATTCGGGAAGCCCTTCCAGGCCAGAACCATTCCAGCATCGCTGCCTCGCTCACCAGCCTCGCCTTGGTCTACTCCTCCCGGGGGCAGCGTGCTCGTGCCAGGCCACTATATGAGCGCGCACTCGCCATTCAGGAAGCCTCCCTGGGCAAGAACCATCCCGACGTCGCTGCCGCGCTCGACCACCTCGCCTCGTTCTATAATTTCCAAGGGCTGCATGCCCGCGCCGAGCCGCTGTATGAGCGCGCGCTCGCCATTCAAGAAGCTACACTGGGCAAGAACCATCCCGATGTCGTCGACTCACTCACAAACCTTGCTCGGGCCTACTTCTTCCAAGGGCTGCATGCTCGCGCCGAGCCACTGTTTGAGCGCGCGCTCGCCATTCAAGAAGCCACACTGGGCAAGAACCATCCCGACGTCGCCGACTCGCTCAACAACCTCTCCTCGCTCTACATCAACCAGCGACTGCTTGCTCGCGCCAAGCCGCTGATTGAGCGCACGCTCATAATTTGGGAAGCGCTCGGAAAACATTCCAGTGTTGCTGCGTCACTCGACAGCCTTGCCCGAATCTACATCAACGAGGGGTTGCACACTCGGGCCGAGCAACTGATGAAGCGCGCGCTCGCCATTCGAGAGGCGACTCTGGGCAAGGACCATCCCGACGTCGCCGACTCGCTCATCAGCCTCGCCGGGCTCTACGACGCGCAGGGGCTCTCCGCTCGCGCAGTGGCTTTGCAGGAGCGCGCGCTCGCAATCTGTGAAGCTGATCATGGTAAAAACGACATCAGTACAGCCAACTCAAGCACCAACCTCGCTAGCCTCTACTTCCACCAGGGCGCCTACGCCCGGGCCGAGACATTGGAGAAGCGCGCTATCTCCATTTGGGAGTCTTCCCCCAACAGGTATTATCCCCTCGGTATAGATTCGCTCTACAGCAGCCTTGCGCGGAGCCAACTTGCTCAGCACCGGCTTGACGAGGCCGTTCCACTTCTGACACACGCATTCGCACTTTCCGAAGAACGCCTGCGACAGGAATCGCTCGACTTCTCTGAATCACGCTTGGAGAGATTCCTCCGGCGTCTCCGCTATGACGAGGAATACATCTATGCCATTGCCCGCGCGCATCCCGACAACGTCGGCGTGCAGCGACTGGCCCTCTCCTCCGTGCTGCTGCGCAAGGGCCGCTCCGTCGAGCAGATTGCCGACACCTCTCGCACTGTCTATCGCAGTCTCGGCCCTCAGGACCGTGACACCTTCGAACGACTGCGCGGCCTGCGCACTCAACTAGCCCAACTTTCTCTCAAGGGTCCAGGCTCACTTACCCCCGCTGACTACCAGCAGCGCATGAAGATCCTTGCCGACCAGGGTGACGCGCTCGAGGCTGATCTTGCCAGGCGCTCCGCGCCCCTGCGTGCACTGACCACGTTGCCGTCCCCCAGCGAGATCGTTGAGCGCGTTGCCGCCACCCTCCCTCCAGACGGCGCCCTCATTGAGTTCATCGCCTACGCGGACCGCCCCCTTGTCCAAAGCCGGCTGGTACGCCTGCCACAACATCCTTCCCAGCTTCGCTATCTCGCACTGATTCTCTTCCCGGATTCGAGCATCCGCATTCTCGACCTCGGCCCCGCGGACCGCATCGACCGTGCTGCCTCGAAGCTACGCAATGCCCTGGCCCGCCGTGACGCCGACTACCATCGTCCCGCACAGGATCTCTACGACCTCGCCTTCCGGCCCCTCCTGCCGCTCCTCGGTGATGCCCGCCGCATATTCCTGGCTCCGGATGGCCAGCTCGGCCTCATTCCCTTCGACACGCTCCATGATGGCGAGCGATTCCTCACCGAGGCCTTCGACTTCTCCTACCTCACCTCCGGGAAAGACCTGCTGCCTCGGCCCCAGGGACTCTCTTCGGCGCAATCCGTGGTCGTCTTCGCCGACCCTGCCTTCGAAGCTCGGCTGGACACAACCTCATCAACAACCAGCAATACCCCCTCCGACGTCCAGCGTTCCCCTGCCGTCGAGCGCTTCTTCTCGACACTGCGGAAACGCTGGGCCGGTGAACCCTGGACGCCGCTGCCCGGCACTCGCCAGGAAGCCGCGGCCATCCAGCGTCTTCTCCCTCAGGCGCAACTTTTTCTCGGCGCCGAAGCCACGAAGCAGCGACTCCTCCAGCTCATCACGCCAGGCATCCTCCACATCGCCGCCCACGGCTTCTTTCTGGATGACGCCGCAGCCACACCGGACGCCCGTGCCGTCGGCCACTTTGGCGGCCAGGGTCGCGGCACTCCGGCTTCGGTCCCAGCCGACCCGCTGCTCCGCTCCGGCCTCGTCCTCGCGGGTGCCCAGGCCCCCACGACGAGCGACTCCGGCACGTCCAACACCCAGGCCGAAAACTCCATGGTCACCGCCCTCGAGTTCGCGGGCCTCAACCTCTGGGGCACCCAGCTCGTCGTCCTGTCCGCCTGCGATACGGGCCGTGGCGACGTGAGGCTCGGTCAGGGCGTCTACGGCCTGCGCCGCGCCTTCATCATCGCGGGCGCGGAAACGGTGGTGATGAGCCTGTGGAAGGTGAACGACGACATCACCCGCCTGTTGATGGAAGACTATTACCGTCACTTGCTGGCTGGCCAAGGCCGGGCCGAAGCCCTACGCGACGCGATGCGGACCCTGCGCCAGACCCACCCGCATCCCTACTATTGGGCGCCCTTCATTGCACTGGGCCGTGACGCGCCGCTGCAATCGCTCACACCCGCCCCTGCGGAACAGCCCGGCCAGTAGCCGCGGCGCCTCTCGCCTTCATGGAATGCCCCGCAATGGGGCATTCGCACCCGTCGAGGCAGCAGGGCCCATTCCGGTCCGCGACTCCGGGGCACGTAAGTATTTCTGCATAACTCTGAGTCTCAGGCGCTCTTCACCGCTGAAGGCACCGGCCCCCAGCCGGTCGCTCATCTTCTGAGAGGTTCATCCATGAACGCGCTGAAGAAGTCCCTGTTCGCCTCCGTCTGCGTATTCCTCACCGCCCCCGCATCCGCCGCGAATCCGCCCGCCTCTTCGCATGGCTCGAAGTCGACCCGAGACCGCTACGCGCGCAGGTGTCAGGGCCTGTCCGCCGAGCGCGGCCTCATTCCCCAGGGCACGCTCCTCTGGGGCACGAAACGCTCCTGGGACGCAGCGCAGAAGACGGACGAGCGGCGCAGCGTGCTCGTCTCGGTCGACAGCGACCACGTGCGCGAGGCGGACGCCAACGTGAAGTCCGTACGTCCGCGGGGAGGCAGGCTGGTGGCCTGGCCCGATGCATCCCGGAGCCTCGTGGGCACGGTACTGCAGGGCACGTCCGGTGACGGCAAGCCGGTGGAAGTCGCCATCTGCGGCGCCGAGCCCGCCCATGAGGACCCCGAGGTGATGTGGTACCGCATCGAGGCCTGGAACCCCGTGGCGCGCGAGTGGGAGAACCCGTGCCTGGCCAACGGAGCCGTCCAGGACCCTCGGGCAATGGCCGTTCGCGGAGTCTGGGACTCCAGCGGGGCACACCAGGATGCGCCGGGCAAGCTGACGCTGGCGTGCGAGACGGGCGCCATCAGCAAGTGCATCTACTGGGGCTACAAGCCCTGGGAGCAGCGTAACGGCCAGTCCCTGGCCGACCTGCACCAGGCCTGCACGCGCATGGTGCGCGCCGACTACTGCGGCAACGGCCGCAGCCACACGCCCGAGCACACCCTCATCGACATGTACGACGTGCTCGGCGTGCTCTCGCGGATGACGGAGTCCACGGCGGCCTGGAACACCGCACGGGCCTCGTTCGAAGCGGCGTGGGCGCCGGACGGAGCCTCCTGCCTCGCCCGCACGCGCGACGGGCAGGACATGGAGAGCATCCTCCAGGAGTGCCCCGGCCGCTTCCGCACGGACGCGGCGGTGGATTTCGGCGACGGGGACCGGTGCACCGTGCGGCGCGACGGCGCGAGCACTGCGGTGTTGCGCAACCGCTCGTACGAACATCCCTGAGCTCCCTCCTCCACCACATGCGTCACACGCGCCTGGGTGTGAACTCCGTGACAGCGCCACTGTTCGGCGGGACGTAAGAAAGTCCCAGAGCCACCGTCCCTCTTGTGAGCAGACGACCCGCGGTGGCTTGCGGCCCCCCGGTCGCGAACCGGCTCACGGAGTGGTGACCTATGTGTCGAGTGCTCGGAGGGACGCTGGTCGTCGTCCTGTGCTGTCTGGCGGGATGGCCGACTGTCGAAGCACCCGTGGATGCACGACTGCTGGAGGCACGGGCCGCTTTCGACGAAGCAGCATGGCACCAGAGAGACGGGAGCTACGCCGACGCCATCCCCAGGAGCGAGCACGCGCTCGCGCTCCGGGAGGCGGTGCTCGGACCGAAGCACCCGGAGGTGGCCACCAGCCTGGACCAGCTGGGCACCCTCCTCGTGGAGCGCGGAGACACCGTGCGCGCGGGCGTCCTCCTGCAGCGTGCGCTCGACATCCGGGAAGCGGCGCCAGGGACGAACCCTCTGGACGTGGCCCGCTCACTCGGCAACCTCGCGGTCTTCCATGGCGACCGGCGCCACTACGGCCACGCCGAGTCACTGCATCGACGCGCCCTCGCCATCCAGGAGGCCGCGCTCGGACGGGAGCACCCGGAGGTGGCGCGAACACTCAAGAACCTCGCGCTCGTTCACGCTGACCAGGGCTTCCATGCCCGCGCCGAGCCGCTGTTCGAGCACGCGCTCCGCATTCAAGAGGCGGCGCTCGGGCGGAACCACCCTGAAGTGGCCCGAACGCTCCACAGCCTCGCCCGGCTCTACTCAGTCCAGGGACTGAGCGCCCAGGCCGAGCCGCTGTATGAGAGCGCGCGCCGCATCCAGGAGGAGAAGCTCGGCAGGGAGCATCCCGATGTGGCGCGGACGCTCAGCAACCTCGCGCGGCTCTACTCCAGCCAGGGCTTTGACGCCCGGGCAGAGGCGCTGCACCTGCGTGCGCTCCACATCCTGAAGAAGTCTCTCGGGCAGGATGCTCCCGAAGTCGCGTGGTCGCTCAACAACCTCGCCAACATCTACTCCCGCCGGGGGCTGTACGCCCGCGCCGAGCCGCTGCACCTGGGCGCGCTTGCCATCATGGAGAAGGCGCTCGGCGAGAAGCATCCTGACCTGGCCTGCGCGCTCAACAACCTCGCCCTCTTCTATTCGAGCCAGGGCTTCTACTCCTGGGCCGAGCCGCTGCTCACGCGCGCACTGACCCTCCAGGAAACGGCGCTCGGGACACGTCATCAGGACGTGGCGAAGGCGCTCAACAACCTCGCGCGCCTCTACCTCGACCAGGGGTTGAACGACCGGGCCGAGCCGCTGCTCACGCGCGCACTGGACATCCTGGAAGCAGCCCCCGGCGCGAGTCATTCCGAGGTGGCCCGGTCGACGCTCAGCAACCTGGGCTGGCTCCGCGTCGACCAGCACCGACTCGCGGAGGGCGTGTCCCTCCTCAGCGAGGCGTTCGCCATCTCCGAGCGACGCCTGCGCCAGGAAGCGCTGAGCATCTCCGAGTCGCGCCTCTCCAGCTTGCTCCAGCAGCTCCGGACGGAGGAGGAGCGCCTCTACTCCCTGCTCCGGGCGCACCCGGAGGATGCCGGCGTGCGGCGGCTGGTCCTCAGCGCCGTACTGCTGCGCAAGGGCCGCTCGGCCGAGGAGCTCGCGGACCTCTCCCGCACCATCTACCGGGACCTGGGAGAGAAGGACCGAGAGACCTTCGAGCAACTGCGCGACGTGCGCGCCCGGTTCGCCGAGCTCTCGCACGAAGGCCCTGGCACGCTGTCACCCGCCGACCACCGGCGGCGGCTGAAGGAGCTGGCCGAGCAGGGTGACGCGCTCGACGCGGAGCTGGCCCAGCGCTCCGCGCCCCTGCGCGCGCTCACCGCCCTGCCGCCTCCGGAGCAGATTGTCGACCGGGTCGCCGCCGCGCTTCCTTCCGGCGGCGTGCTGGTCGAGCTGGTGGCCTGGCTGGACCAACCCTTGGGCCCCGTGGCCGGCACGCGCGAGTCCCAGGGCCTTCACCGGGTCCACTACCTGGCCCTGGTGCTCTTCCTCGATGGGAGCATCCGCGCCGTCGACCTCGGCACCGCGTCGCGCATCGACCGGGCCGCGAAGAACCTGCGCGCGGCCCTGGCCCGCCGCGACAGTGGCTACAAGCGCTCCGCGCAGGCGCTGTACGCACTTGCCTTCCAGCCGCTGCTTCCGCTCCTGGGCAAGGCCCGGCGCGTCTACCTGGCGCCGGATGGCCAGCTCGGCCTCGTTCCCTTCGCGACGCTCCACGACGGCCAGCGCTCCCTCCTCGACTCCTTCGAGCTCTCCTACCTCACCTCCGGCAAGGACCTGCTGCCTCGCGCCGACGGCGTCTCCCCGGCTCGCTCCGTCATCGTCCTCGCGGACCCCGACCTCACCTCCCCGCTGGCCGCGTCCCAGGTGAAGACTTCCTCCAGCACGTCGCGCTCCACGGGCCTCGAGCGCTTCCTCGACACGCGGGGTGCCAGCGTGGCCAACCCGTCCTGGGTGCCGCTGCCGGGCACCCGACAGGAAGCCGAGGCCCTCCAGCGCCTGATGCCCCAGGCACAGCTCTTCCTCGGGAAGGAAGCCACGAGGGAACGACTGCTCGGAATCACCACGCCCGGCGTCCTGCACATCGCCGCCCACGGCTACTTCGAGGAGGATGCCACCCCGGTCAGCGGCTCGCGCGCGGTCGGCCACTTCGGTGGCTTCAATGGAGGCAAGTGGCCTCTGCCGCAGGCGGACCCGCTGCTCCGCTCCGGCCTCGTGCTCGCGGGTGCCCGCGCGCCGACGCCGCCTGGGGCTGCCAGGTCACAAGCCAACCGCTCGCTGGTCACCGCCCTGGAGCTCTCGGGGCTCAACCTGTGGGGCACGCAGCTCGTCGTCCTGTCCGCCTGTGACACCGGCCGTGGCGACGTGAAGCTCGGCCAGGGCATCTACGGCCTGCGCCGTGCCTTCATCGTCGCGGGCGCGGAGACGGTGGTGACGAGCCTGTGGAAGGTGAACGACGACAGCACCCGCCTGTTCATGGAGGAGTACTACCGCTTCCTGCTGGCCGGCAGGGGCCGCACCGAGGCGCTGAACCTCGCCATGCGCAAGCTGCGTGAGAGTCGGCCCCACCCGTACTACTGGGCGCCCTTCATCGCGCTGGGCCAGGACGGCCCCTTGCAACTGGCCCATCCCAGCCCGTGACTCCCACCACGCGCCTGGGCGCTATCCGAACTTCGCTGACAGCCGGGGGAACCGCTCGGGCAGCTCCTCCTCCTCCCACTCCTCGCCCCGAGGCTCGTCGGAGAGGTCCACCGTCACCGATGGAAGCTCATCCCCCGTCTGCTCCTCGTAGGCCCGGCCCGCGACGTACAGCAGGTCCTCCGACTCCACCTCGTCGTCGGCGTAGTCCACCAGCGAGTCCGGGTCGGCGAGGACGGCCTCGAACACCTTCTTCCCCTGGCCGATGAGCCAGGCGCGGAAGTATTCGAAGCCGTCGTCACTGCACCCGCCATTGAGCACGTACGCCGCGCCCCACAGGTTCCAGTCATAGGAGCGCGCCATCAGCTCGGAGAACAGCCGCTCGAAGTCGAGGAGGTCCGCGGGCGGCTCCCGCATGAGCAGCTCCTCCAGGGCCTCCGCCTGCTCCTGGGCGGAGGCCATGTCGCGCGCGCCACCCGCCGTCGCGCGCGACTCGTCGATGAGCTGCCAGAACCGCTGCTCGTTCACGCTGGCACCTCCTGCCTGAAGCTACAGGAACAGCATCGGCTCGAACTCGTCCACGTTGACGGGGAGCATGCGCGGCAGGGGCCGCTGGAACACACGGGCGTTCAGCTCCAGGTCCAGAATCTTCAGCCCGGAGGGCACGAGGTCCCGGAAGCGCTGGCTCACGTACTCGCGCAGGCCCAGCACGGCCACCTGCCGCTTCTCCTCCAGCATGGGCTTCAGGGCATCCGCGAAGTCCGCGCCGTCATGGCTGGCGAGCACCACCGCCGCCTTCGGCCGCTGCGTGAGGATGTTCTCCAACAGCTTCAGGATGCCCAGGTCCACCACCTTCTGGTCCGGCCGCCCGTAGAGCAGCGCCACCTCGCACCCGGCTGACTTCAGCGCCCGCACGAAGCCAATCATCACGTCGGGCAGCTGCTCGCCCCGGGCGTTGAGCACCACCACGCAGCGCACGGGCGCCGGGAAGTTGGTTTCACAGAAGGCCACCAGGCGGTCGAACTGGACGCGGTCCATGGACTCGGGCTTGCGGCCCAGTACGTTGGACACGGCCCAGTCGATGTTCTCGGCGTCGATGAGTACGTAGGAAGCGGCGGGAGGGCGTCCGGAGAGCATGCCCGGAGGATATGCGGAGGGCCTGTGTCAGGGGAGACTCAGTGAAGCCCCCGGCCTGAAAGCCACGCCCCGGTGTCCCCACCGGACAATCCCCGGCCCGACGCCTCCCGTCACACGCCAGCGGGCCGGAACGAACGTTCCTTCCGGCCCACCCGCCGTCAGAACCGGTCCTGCCCGGGGGGCGTCTCGGGCGCCGGAGCCACGGCCGTGAGGAGGCCATGCTCCGGCAGGGGCGGCCTCAAGGGCAGCACCACCGTGAAGCGCGAGCCCCGGCCGAACTCGCTCTCCACGGACACTCGGCCGCCGTGGCCTTCCACCAGGCTCTTCACAATCGCCAGCCCCAGCCCCGCGCCGCCGTGCTCGCGGGTGGAGCTGCCGTCCACCTGGTAGAAGCTCTGGAAGATGTGCTCGAACTGGTCCGAGCGGATGCCCACGCCCGTGTCCTCCACGAACACGCGGTAGCCCTGCCCGCCCACCTCCGACTGCGCGCCCACCTCGGACATCACCACCGACACCCGGCCCCCGGACGAGGTGAACTTCACCGCGTTGGCCAGCAGGTTCACCATCACCTGCCGCAGCTTGTCCGCGTCCGCCGTCAGCCGGGGCTGGGGCCCGTGCGGCAGCCGCACCTCCACCTCCACGCCCTTGCGCTGCGCCTGCGGCGCCACGCTGGACACCGCCGTCTGGATGACGCCGCCCAGGTCCACCGGCGCAATCACCAGCCGCAGCTTGCCCGCCTCAATCTGGCTCAGGTCCAGGATGGAGGAGATGAGGTTGAGCAGCGACTCGCCCTTCTCCACAATCGTGCGGACGTAGAGCAGCTGCTCCGGGTTGAGCGCCCCGGCCAGCCCCTCGGCCAGCATCTCCGAGTAGCCGATGATGGACGCCAGCGGCGTGCGCAGCTCGTGGCTCACCGTGCCCAGGAAGGTGGACTTCAGCCGGTCCAGCTCCTTCAGCCGCGTGTTGGCCTGCGCGAGCTTCGCGTTGTGCAGCTCCAGCTCGCGGTGCGTCTCCAGCATGGCCTCGATGTGCAGCTGCGTCGTCAGGTACGCCCGCTGCCCGCTCGCCACCAGCGCGCCCAGCACCTGCCCGAAGTGCGTCAGCACCTGCGCCGCCGTGCGCTCGGGCGCTCTCCGCACCCGGGCCATCAGCTCGTGCGCCCGCGCCAGGTCCACCCCCTGGATGTCCGTCAGCGAGGGCGGCAGGTCGTGCAGCTCCTCCGGCGTGAAGGGCCCCAGGATGACCCGGCCCAGCGGGTCCCCCTCCCAGCGCACCGGCATCACCAGGTAGCGCAGGCCGGTGAAGCACGGCAGCGCGATGATGCCCGCGTCGTCCGTGCCCTCGCCCACCGCCGTGCGCGCCCCATGCACCGGCGCCACCGGACCGTCCTTCACCCGGGCCACCGTGGCCGTGCAGCGCGCGCGCCCGTCCGGGAAGGAGAAGACGTAGGAGCAGAAGTCGCCGTGCCCCACCTTCACGTCCGCCAGCTTGGTGCCCCGCGTGTCCAGCACCTTGATGCCCACGCGGTACAGCTCGCTGAAGCTCCTCACCACCTCCGTGAAGGAGGCCACATCCAGCATGTCCCCCAGCGACAGCCGCCGCTGGAGCACCGACTCGCGGCGCGGGGTGCCCTCCGGAGGCCCGCTCGTGGCGCTCATCGCGCGCCCCCGCTGCCGCTGCGCTCGCCGCCGGCGGGCTCGCCGTAGCGCGCCTCCAGCGCGGTGCCCGTGACGTCCATCCGCCGGAATATCTGCCCCAGGAACTCTTCCTCGGTCAGCCCCACGTTGCGCGCCAGGTGGGCGCGCGTGTCCAGCCGTCGGTAGGCCGCCTGCGCCACCGCGTGGAAGGTCTCCAGCACTCCAATTCCCTTGAGCGCCACCGCCCCCACCACCGCCTCGCCTCCCCGCTTGCGCGCGGCCTCCATCTCCTCGTCCGTCCGGGCATCCGGCAAATCCCGCTTGTTGAACTGGATGATGACGGGCACCTGGTCGACGTCCAGGCCGTTCTCCTTCATGTTCTCCTGCAGGTTGCGCCAGTAGGAATTGTTGTCCGCGGTGGCGCTCCGCCGGCTGTCGGCGATGAAGGCCACCGCGTCAGCGCCCTGGAGCACGATGCGGCGCGTTGCGTTGTGGATGACCTGGCCGGGCACGGTGAACAGCTTCACCTTCACCTTGAAGCCGGAGGAGGTGGAGAAGAAGACGGGCAGCAGGTCGAAGAAGAGGGTGCGGTCGTCATGGGTCTCCACGGTGAGCAGGCGACCTCGGACTTCCGCGGAGGCGCGGGCATGGAGATGGCGCAGGTTCGTCGTCTTCCCGCTCAGCCCGGGCCCGTAGTAGACGATCTTGAGCGTCAGCTCTCGCTGGGCGTGGTTGAGTTGCAAGGGGGGAGCTCGGGCGGACCTGGTCGGGGTCGGGAGTCTCTCATCTCCCGCACACGACTCTGGTTTTTATAGTGGGAAGCTGCCCCGCGCGGAAGGCCGGTTGCATTCCGAGCGTGGAAGCAGGGCTCATTCCTGGAATGGGCTGGACGCATGGAAGGTTTGGCGGGGTCCGGCGCCTCACAGTTGGGGAAGGCAGTCTCCTCACTTGAGAGGACAATGTGCGCGGAATCACTGCGTGCACGGGTGCCGGGGGAGCGGTTAGGATCGCAGCGCGACGGAGGAGCAAGGCGATGACGATGAAGCAGGTGGACCCGGGCGTGGAGATGGCCCCAGCGCCGGTGCTGGATGTGGCGGGCCTGCCGAACGACCTGATGACGGCGGTGAAGTTCTCCTTGCCCACCGACGAGGACATGACCGCGGTGGCGGCGCTTCGCGCCGGCTCCGAGCCTTGGAAGGGCCGGGGCGAGACGCAGGAGGACAGCCTCAAGGCCCTGGCCCAGCTCAAGCCCTATGTGCATGTGGCGAAGCTGCAGAACCAGCTGGTCGGCTATGTGACGGTGGAGCGTGACGGCCCGGTTCCGGGCGCGGCGTACCTCCGCAACATCGTCGTCAAGCCCGAGCTGCGCCGGAAGGGCCTGGGCAAGGTGCTGCTGGAGCAGGCGCTCAAGGCGGCGCGGGACATGTACCGGAAGACCATCGCCCTCCGAGTGGACCCGTCCAACTCGGCCGCGGTGAGCTTCTACCGCAGGGAAGGCTTCACCACCGTGGCCACGGTGGTCTCCAAGAAGTCCGGCAAGCTCCGGCTCCTGATGTCCCGCGAGCTGTAGCCGCAACCGCTGTCCCCGGGCGGGAGGTCGCTCCTCCCGCCCCCCGCTCCGCGCGGGCCCTCCCCCTACCGGGCCCCGGAGCACGCCTCATCCCCTCAGAGTCGGAAAATCCCATTTCCGGACCCGGCCCCCCGGGCGGCGAGCGTCGCCGCCGGGCGGGAGCCTGCCTGGACGCAGTGCGTGGGAGCAGCCCCGCCCGGACGAGGGGGCGGGCATCGCCGGCCGGTGACGCGCTTTCGGGGGATTGTCGACTATCCTGCGGCCCCCCGCGCCCCGCGCCCGTCGCGGTCTGAACCGACACCGCATGAAACCCCTTGCTGAGCTGTTGCGGCACCTGTCGCGCCCCGGAGTCACGGAGCTGACCCTGGCGACCGGCCGCCCGCCGATGATCCGTGGGAGCAGCGGCTACGAGCCGGTGGACCCCGCGGCCGTGACGACGGAAGACGTCACCCGCGCGCTCCAGGCCATGGTGGGCCTCGCCCGCGCCTCCACCGTCGCGGAGGCGCCGGTGCAGTGGTCCGTCAACGCCACCGGCATTGGGGCGCTCTCCATCGCCGCCATGCGCCGGGGCGAGCTGCTCCACCTGCGCCTCACCCGCGCCGACGCCATGCCCGCCGCCGCGCCCGCCCCGCAGGCCGCCGCCCCGGCCCCGCAGGCCGCCGCCCCGGCAGCTCCACCCGCGGCGGCGCGTGCGCCCGTGGCCCCGGCGCCTTCCGCGCCCGCCGTCCGAGCGGCTCCGGTAGCGGCCCCCGTAGCGGCTCCGGTGCAGGCCCCCGCCCGCGCGCCAGAGCCCGCGCCCGTGGCCCGTCCCTCCGTATCCGTCATGCCGCGCGCGTCGACGGGCGTGTGGCGGGAGCTGGCGGGACTGCTCGAGGAGGCCCGGCGTCTGTCGGCCAGCGACGTCCACGTGGTGGCCGGCCGCCCCACCCTCTTCCGCCTCGCGGGAGACCTGGTGCCCCAGGGTGAGGTGCTGGCCCCGGAACGGGTGGAGGGGCTGCTGCTCCCCGTGGTGCCGGAGCGGCTGCGCGAGGTGCTGGAGCGGGAGGGCAGCTGCGACTTCTCGCTGGAGTCCCCGGAGATGGGGCGCTTCCGCGTCAACGTGTGCCGCCAGCGCACGGGCTTCAAGGGCACCTTCCGCGTGATTGGCCGCGAGGTGCCCACGCTGGAGTCGCTGGGCCTGCCCCCGGAAATCGCCAAGGCGACGCACCACCACCAGGGCCTCATCGTCATCACCGGTCCGTCCGGCCACGGCAAGACGAGCACGCTGGCGGCGCTGGTGGACCTCATCAACCGCGAGACGACGCACCACGTGCTCACCGTGGAGGACCCGGTGGAGTACGTCCACCCGCGCAAGAAGGCCCTCATCAGCCAGCGCGAGGTGGGCTCGCACACGAAGACGTTCGCCAGCGCGCTCAAGGGCAGCCTCCGCGAGGACCCGGACGTCATCGTCGTGGGCGAGCTGCGCGACACGGAGACGGTGCGCATGGCGCTGGCGGCCAGCGAGACGGGCCACCTGCTCATCAGCACCATGAACACGCCGAGCGCGGCGAAGACCATCGACCGGCTCATCGACCTCTTCCCGCCGGGAGACCAGCAGCAGGTGCGCCTGTCGCTGTCCAGCGGCCTGCGCCTCATCGTCAGCCAGCGGCTGATGCCGGGCGCGGACGGCAAGGGCATGGTGGCGGCGGCCGAGGTGCTCCCGGGCTCGGTGGCCCTGGGCAACCTCATCCGCGACAACAAGACGTACCAGATTCCCTCGCTCCAGCAGCGCGGCAAGAGCCTGGGCATCATCCGCTTCGAGGACTCGCTGGCGGACCTGGTGCGCTCCAACCGGGTGAAGCTGGAGGTGGCCAAGGGCTTCGCGGACAACCCGGACGAGCTGGAGGCCGTCGTCACCGGCAAGCGGCCCGGCCAGACGGTGGTCGCACCCGACACGCAGCAGGACAGCGCGCGGCTGCTGAGCAAGATGGGCTCGCTGATGGGCAGGAAGGGCTCCTGAGATGAACACCCAACCCCGGATTTCCACCCTCTTCGACGCCCTGCTGCAGCAGAAGGGCAGCGACCTGCACCTGAGCGTGGGCTACCCGCCCCTGGGCCGCATCCGAGGCGAGTTGGTGCCGCTGCACGAGCTGCCCCTCACCCAGGCGGACATGGAGTCGCTGCTCTTCGAGCTCATCAACCCCGAGCAGAAGCGGCAGATTGTCGAGGACCTGGACCTGGACTTCGCCTACGGCTACGGCACCAAGGCCCGCTTCCGCGCCAACTACTTCAACAAGATGTCGGGCCTGGCGGCCGTCTTCCGCACCATTCCCAGCAAGGTGCTGTCGCTGGAGGACCTCAAGACGCCGGAGGTGGTGCGCAAGCTGGCGGACCGGCGCAGCGGGCTGGTGCTGGTGACGGGCCCCACCGGCAGCGGCAAGTCCACGACGCTGGCGGCGATGATCAACTACATCAACCACACGCGCCCGGCGCACGTGCTGACGATTGAGGACCCGGTGGAGTTCGTCCACGAGTCCCAGAAGTCACAGGTGACGCACCGCGAGGTGGGCCCGCATGCGTCCAGCTTCGCCACGGCCATCCGCTCGGCGGGCCGCGAGGACCCGAACGTCATCCTCATCGGCGAGCTCCGCACCAACGAGACGATGAAGCTGGCGCTCCAGCTGGCGAGCTTCGGCGTGCTGGTGTTCGCCACGGTGCACACCAACAGCGCGCCGGCGACCATCGACCGCATCATCAACGCCTTCCCCGCCGACGAGCAGGCGCAGGTGCGCGGCATGCTGGCGGAGAGCCTCGCCGGCATCGTCGCCCAGCAGCTCATCAAGACGGCGGACGGCAAGGGCCGCGTGGCGGCGCTCGAAATCCTGGTGGGCGGCAGCGCGATTGCTTCCATGATTCGCGAGGGCAAGGTGTTCCAGATTGCGTCCAAGATGCAGGCCGGCCAGGGCCAGGGCATGCAGACGCTGGACATGCACCTGGAGCGGCTGGTGAAGGACAACGTGATTACGCCCGAGGCCGCGCTGGAGAAGGCGTCGGACAAGGAGAACCTCGCCAAGGTCATCTCCCGGCTCAAGCCCGAGTGGGAGGTGCCGGACTCGCTGAAGTCGCTCTGAGCGAAGGTCCGGCCCCGCGCCTGGCGGGGCTACACCTCCGTGAAGGTCGCCCCCGTGGTCTTCGCGCGCTCCAGGGCCACCTTGATGTCCTCGGAGACGATGAGGGCCAGGTTCCAACCCCTGGTGCGAAACACCTTGGCTTCGCCTGGCTTCGTGGGGTCGATGCGCAGCCCGCTGACGGACTTGTAGTCGCCGACGCGCTCGGGTTGCCCGTGCTCCGGCTTCCAGTAGCGCACCTCCTCGGAGGCCGCGTCGTCGATGCAGCGGATGAGCTTCGTGGCCACCAGGATGAGGTACTGGTCCGGCTCGCCCTGGACGTCCACCGGGATGAACTGCACGTCGTCGGGCGCCAGCTCCGAGAAGATGGGTGCTATCCGGACATGGACGATGGGCGCAACGCCGACGCCCGCGGTGCAGAAGTCCAACCGTCTCCCAGGTTCGTCGACGGGTATCGTCAGACGACCATCGACGCGAACGGGCCGCCCCGCCCTGAAGACAAAGGGGTCGTCCACCTCCCGGCCCTGCGCGTCCATGGGGTCTCCCAGATCCCAGTTCCCAGCTTGCATGTCCTCTTTGAGCCTGAAGTAGCGCAGCTTCGGCATGATGGCCGTCCTCTCTACCTCACTTGCTCCGGGTCGTTGCGGAAGGGCCGCACGTCCCGAGCCAGCTCCACCAGCGCTTCCTCGAACTTCCTCGTCGGCGAGTTAGACCGCTTCCAGCTCCGCGCCACCCGCCTCGTACGGAGTGACGACGAGGGAGTCGTAGCTGGTGTCCAGCCGCACGACGCGAAAGGTGGAGCAGCCCCCCACCAACAGCAGGAGCAGCGGCAAGGCCCATCGAAGCATCATTGGCAGTCCCCGGCATGAGCACCGCCAACCGACGGGCCTCACGCTGGAAGTACCAGCAACGCCTGACAAGCCACTCTCCGCTTACGCACCTGTCCGTGGTGGAGCTTCACCTCCATGGGTAGACCAGTAGAGTGCGCCGCCGGAGGAGCACGCACATGAGCGAGTCGCACAAGCCGGCGTTGGGCAGCGTGGGCTGGATGGACCTCACGGTGAAGGACGCCGTGGCGGTGAAGGACTTCTACCGCGACGTGGTGGGCTGGACGGCGACCGGCCTGGACATGGGCGGGTACGAAGACTTCATCATGACTCCGGCCGGCAGCGAGACGCCCGCGGGAGGCGTGTGCCACGCGCGAGGCTCGAACGAGGACATGCCGTCCGGGTGGGTGGTCTACATCACCGTGGAGAACCTGGACCGCAGCCTGGAGCGCGTCACCGCCATGGGCGGCAAGGTCCGAGGCAAGGTGCGCTCCGCCGGAGGCATGGGCCGCTTCTGCGTCATCGAAGACCCGGCCGGTGCGGTGTCCGCCCTGTTCGAGTCGGCGAAGAAGGAGTGACGGCTCACGGCCCTGTCCCAGCAGGAGGGGGCCGCAGCGCCCGGAGTCAGCCCCCCGGCGTCGGCGAGGGACGAAGGATGCTCCGCAAGGAGTTCACGTCCTCCTCGGGCAGATATGCAGTCCGGAGCACGCCCTCGAGGATGCGCGCCAGCGTGCGGGCACCCTTCTGGTCAAGGTTCAGACGTTTGTGCACGGCCGCGTTGCCCACCTTCACGGCGAGCTCGAGCCGCTCGCGGTCTCGCTTGCTGATGATGCCGTGCGTGTAGAGGGCTTGCAGCGCTTGGGCGAACGGGCCTGTCTCTCCGAGGAGATCCTGAGCCACCCGCCCCACCAACGTGCGGGTGCCATGCGCCACTAGCGTGAAGCTCCCCGCCTCCAACGACTGACAGACCTCCCTCCAGAATGTGCGGGTGGGCTCCGGAAGCTGCGAGAGCCACGCCGCGGCATCACCGCCGGGCTGGGAGAAGCCACTGTCCTTCGGGCCGTCTGAGCGCATGTTCGAGACCTCCTGTGAATTGGACGCCACGAAAGATACGCGCATGCCATTCCCTCTTCCAACTCATCGTCGATTGAGGTTCAATTGAAAATACTGGAGCAGCACCCCGCCGTCGACAACGGGAGGTAGGAGACATGGGTTGGCTCAAGGACCGGATGGAGGACCTGAAGCCCCGGGTGACCAGCATGAGCGCGCTGGCGGAGCGCGTTTGCGAGGCCCGCGCCTGGCCTCGCTCGGAGAAGCTCAAGCCCAACTCGCTCGCCACCTACCTCGGCCGGCTGGACGAGGGCGAGGAGCTGTCACGGCTCGAGGAGCGCCCCTTCATGCTCAAGGCCCTGGCCGAGGTCCTGGGGATGACGGCGGAGGACATGGAGGAGCAGCTCGTCCGGCTTCGCGCCCCCAAGCCCCAAGCTGACTTCCGGTTCAAGCTGCGCGATGTCCCCCTGCGCCCCATCGACCTGAGCCGGGAGCCACCGCCCCCCGGACTTCCTGACGAGGTGTTGTCCCCGGACCACTGGCCCTTGTGGTGGCACGCCCCCACCGGCTCGGGGCGAACCCTGGCTGGCCAGTGGGTCGCCGCGCGAGGGCTGGCCACGTTCATCCAGGCAGCGACCTGGGCCGAGGCCGAGCGTCAGCTTCCGAAGAGAGGCGCCGTCTTCCTTGAGCTTGGCTCGGCTGAAGGCGCTCCCATCCACGTCGACCCGGTCGCTGGCCTGAAGCTCTGTGTGGCCAGCGAAGCCCATCCGCCCGAGCCACCGCCCCGCGCCCCCAGCGAGACACAACTCCTGGCCAGGGCCTGGCCCCTGGCAGAACTCCAGCCGCAGGCCGAGCCTGAGCCCCAAACCAAGCTCACGCAGCCGGCAGTCATCCCCTGGCCTCTCGTGGAGAACCCCCGCGTCAGCACCTGGCTCGGACCGCTGATGGCTTGGCTGGAGGAGCGGGCCACGGGTGATGGGCTCGACACGAAGTCCTGTCTGGATTGGCTCGAGTCGCTCACCGGGACGTCCGGCATCCTCTCCGAGGAAGACACCCTCGATACGGCCCTGGGTCTCATCGGGCTCTTCGCCACCTATACCCGGAAGGAAGGCGCTCCCGGGCCGCTGAAAAAGGCCCAGAGCCTGGCGGACCTGGCCCGGCTCCTCCTGCGCATGCGCCGCCAGCAGTTCGAGGAGGTCGACCTCAAGGCGGACGTGCTTTGGGATCGCCTGCGGGGGATGAGCAAGCGCTTGCTGCTGGAAGCCGAGGAGCCCTGGTTCGAGGCACGACCTCTGGATGACTGGCAGGCGCTCGCAGTCAGCCAGCCCGATGGCGGCGACCTCGACTGGCTTGGCGCGCTCGCGCCGCATGGACTCAAGGTGGACCCTGCCGCCCTGGCCAAGGCTCGCGAGAAGCTTCCCCCCGAAGCTTTCCGGACGGTGCGGGCCCTGCGCGCACTCGGACTGCTGCGCGAGAAGCAGCCCCGGCAGTTCGCCCTTTCCCCGCTCTGGGTGCTGCAAGGGATGCTGGAGCAGGCCCTGCAAGAGCTCGTCACCGGGGAAGCGCCCGCGGTGTGGGGCAAGGTCCTGCTCCAGCAGGAGTGGGCGGACTCCGCGGTACAGCACCTGCTGGAGCGTGGCCGGCGCGGAGACTTCACGGCCATGCGCGCACTCATGGGCAGTCCCGAGCCCTCATCGCCCGCCTGGGTTGCCGCGTTCGAAGCCTCATTCCGGGTGCTCGGGCTGGTATCGCTGGAGGGCGTGGAACTCCCGGACGAGCTCCGCCTGGGCATGCTCCGGCTCCAGAGGAAGCTGCTTGTCCCCACCCATGACGGCGCGCCGCAGCCGCGGCTCACCCATGACAACCCCTACGCCCGGGAGGAGTACCTCCTCGACGCCAGCAGTTGGTATGCCGCCCTGCTGGCGCTCGTCGAGCCCGTGCCAACCTCGGAGGACGTCTCCTTCGAGTCCTGGTGCCGGGGGCTGTCGCCTGACAACGTGAGATGGCTGTTCTTCATGGCGACCTCCTTTCGGACGGAGGAACGAAAACACCAGCTGGAGCCGTGGAAGCTGCCCCTCCTGCTGCTCGGAGGCCGGCTGCTCGACAGGTTGCCCCCGCCGTCCTCTCCCCTGCCTCGTCCTCCGGACGTGCTCCAACCGGAGCGCCTGCTCCGACTGCTCCAGCAGGACACGCCATCCCTCAAGGAAATCGACGAGTCCGTCTACTGGGACGAGCTGGCGGATGCCCTCCCGGACTACGCACGGGCACGAGGCCTGGACTGGAAACAGCTCGCCCGGAAGATATGGAACCTCTGGCTCACAACGGATGGCGCGGAGCTTCCCCAGTGTCTCTGGCCTCAACAGGAGCATGCCGAGGTCTTCTGGAGAGCACTCCCCGCCGAGGCACTCTCCGTGCTCATCCGCAAGCGCCGCTGGATGCTACAGAAGGAGGAGAAGGTCTTCTCCTTCTTCGACACGTCACACTGGGACGCCTTCGTCGACGTCTGGATTGAGCTTGCCTCTCAGCGGCAATCCACGTGGAGGTCGGACCCTCCCCGCTTCGCCTGGGCATCGATTCCACCTGGACACGTCCGCCGGGCGCTGCGTGCCGGGCTGCCCGACCCCTATGACCACGATACCCGGCGGGCGCTCTGGCAGCGGATGCCAGACGTGTTGTGCGAGGAGATTGAGGCTCTCTTCAAAAAGGGGCTCTGGGACTGGGCCCTGACGCAGGCCTGGGGCGTTCCGCCCGCGTACTTCCCGCGAGTGCTGTCCAGCGCCGAGGCCGCGGTCGCCCAGGCGGGGCTTCCCCCGCCACCTTCAGCCCTCGCCCGCTGGCTCCGTGAGGAAGTCGGCCGGCGCGTCCCGGATTGGCAACGCGCCTGGGCCCTGCTGGAGCGCCTCCTGCCCACGACGAAACCGGGCTGATGTTGGCGGTGCGCCATCGCTGGGGCGAGGCCACGTTCGGGGACACAGAGAGGTGGCTCACGAGTCGTGGGACGCCTTGGGGTCCTTCTCCGACATATGACGGTGCATCGCCGTCTTCACCGCGTCGGGGAGGACATGGGAGGCGGCGGACATGACCTTGTTGGTCAGCGCGCCCGCGACGACCTTGTCCTTGCCCGCCATGAGGGCCTCGAAGCCCTCCTTCGCCACCTGCGCCGGGTCGTCCTTCTCCTGCCGGCCCACGCGGGTGTCGTCCATGCCCGCGCGGTGGAAGAAGTTCGTCTCCGTGGGGCCCGGCATCAGCGCGGTGACGGTGATGCCCACGTCCTTCAGCTCGTTGCGCAGCGCCTCGGAGAAGGACTGGAGGAACGCCTTGGACGCGCCGTAGACGGCCTCCAGCGGCGCGGGCAGCACGGCGGCGATGGACGAGGTGAAGAGGATGCGTCCCTCGCCCCGGGCCACCATGTCGCGCGTCACGCGCTTGGTGAGGTGGACGGCGGAGGTGATGTTGAGCTGGATGAGGTTGAGCTCGGCCTTCAGGTCCGTCTCGCGCGCGAAGTCACCGCCCACGCCCACGCCCGCGTTGACGGCGAGCACGTCCACCGGACGCCCCAATTCCTGGGCCTTCTTGTAGAGCTGCTCCACGCCTTCATACGTGGCCAGGTCCACCTGGAGGGCCTCCACGCGCGCGCCGTCCTTCGACAGCTCCGTCCGGGACTGGTGGATGCCGTCGTCCTCGGCCGCGATGAGCACGTCGAAGCCGTTCTGGACGAACTGCCTCGCCAGCTCGAGGCCGATGCCGCTGGAAGCGCCGGTGACGAGGGCCAGGGGACGGGTATCGGGGTTCGTCTTCTTCTTTGCCATGGCACTCATGGGTGGGGACGGCCCTCTCCCGGCGGAAGGGCGGCAGTCCCGTCCGGGAGGCGGGCGAGCAAGCGGGACGCACGCCTGCTCGCGCGCCCTGAAGTCCCCAGCACGTTGGAACCCGTGCTTCAGACCGTCAGACCTGGGTGGTAGACCCGGCCTCATGGACGAGTCGCGGGAGGAACAGGACAGGAAGCCGCCGCGTCCGCGGAAGCCGCCCCGCAAGGTGTCTCCGAAGTATCTGGAGAACGCCGCCCTGCACTACCTGAAGCGGTACGCGGCCACGCAGAGCCAGCTCCAGCGCGTGTTGCTGCGCCGGGTGGACAAGTCCCTCAAGTTCCATGGCGGGGACCGCGCGGAGGCGCTCGGCTGGATGACGGCGCTCATGGAGAAGCTCGTCCGCAACGGGTACCTCAACGACGAGGCCTACGCGCGGATGAAGGCCACGTCCCTGCGGGCCTCGGGCCGCAGCTCCCGGATGATTACCCAGAAGCTCCGGATGAAGGGCGTCGCCGCGGAAGTCGTGGCCCGGAAGGTGGCCGACGCCACGTCCGAGGTCTCCGACGAGGAGGCCGCGCGCATCTGGGCGAGGAAGAAGCGCCTCGGCCCGTTCCGGAAGAACCTCCAGACGCGCGAGGAGAACCGGCAGCGAGACCTCGCCTCCCTCGCGCGGGCGGGGTTCTCCTTCGGCATCGCGAAGAAGATCATCGACTCGGACCCGGCGTAGCACCCTCCACATGGGCCGCGGTCCAGGGGCCACGAGGCCCGGGACGTCGCGCGCACGGGAGCGGACGGAACGCTCATTCCGCACATCGGTTGCACGAAACCGCGGCGCGGCCCCGGGCGGCCCGGAAGTGGAATGAACGTTCCTTCCAGGCGACTGCCGCCCGGAGGCGTGAGGCTCATACAAAGCGCCCGCACAGCCAGCCGTCCCCGCATCGTCCGTATCCACCACGGAGGCCCGCTGTCCCACCGGGCCCGCGCTTCCGCCGTGGCCCCAGGCCCATCCGCGGCGGCCATCACCACGGAGACACCGTTGCAGACGTACGACCTGTTCGCCCCCACCACCGACGCCGAGCGCCTGGACCTGTACGCACGCATGCGCGGCGAGCCCGGCCTCTGCCGCATCGCGCCCTTCGGAGCCTACGCCGCCGCCCGCTACGAGGACGTGCGCGCGATTCAGAAGGACGCACAGCGCTTCTCGTCCGAGGCGCTCGCGGTGTCGGCCGCGCCTCCGTGGCTCGGGCCCAACCCGGTGGCGCAGTCGCTCGTCACCAGAGACCCGCCGCGCCACACGCAGCTTCGCGCGCTGGTGAACCGGGCCTTCGGCCCCTCGGGCATGGCGCGGCTGGAGGCGCAGGTGCGCCGCGAGGCGGAGACGCTGGCCGAGGCCGCCGTCCGTCAGCGCGAGGTGGACTTCGTGGACGCCCTCTCCTTCGTGCTGCCGCGCAACATCATCGGCCGCATGCTCGGCCTGGAGCCGTCCACCTTCACCGAGTTCAAGCGCTGGTCGGTGAACATGGGCCTCATCAGCTCCGCCGTGCCCGAGCAGCACCAGGGCATCCGAGACACGGTGAAGGAGATGGAGGCCTACCTCGGGGACGTCATCGCCGCGCGCCGCCGTCAGCCCGGGGACGACATGGTGAGCGACCTGGTCCGCGCGGAGGTGGAGGGCCAGCAGCTCACCGACGCGGAGGTCCTCTCGTTCCTCTTCCTGCTGCTGCCCGCGGGCATGGAGACGACGGCGCAGCTCATCGGCAACGCGGCCATCCTCCTGGCCCGATTCCCCGAGCACCTGGAGCACGCGCGGGCGGACAAGGCGCACATCGTCCGCTTCCTCGAGGAGGTGCTCCGCTACGAGCCCCCCGCCCAGTTCGCCTTCCGCGTCGCCGTGACGGACGTGGAGCTCTCCGGCACGAAGGTGCCCGCGGGCAGTCTCGTCATGGGACTGGTGGCAAGCGCCAACCGCGACGAGCGCGTGTTCGAGCAGCCGGACCGCTTCCTCCCCGGCCGAGACAAGGGCACCCAGCACCTCTCCTTTGGCCATGGCATCCACTTCTGCCTCGGCGCACAACTCGCCCGCATGGAGGCCCGGCTCGCGCTGGAGGCACTCGTCCCCCGCATCCGCGCGGTGGAGCTCCGCTCCCCGGACATCCAGTGGCTCCCCGGCCTCACCATCCACGGGCCCCGGACGCTCCCGGTGGACCTCATCCCGGTCTGACGTCGGAAGCTCTCCGGTCCTCCCGCTCACGGTGAGGCCAGGAGCACCGTCACCGCGTCCGTGGGCGGCGAGGGCACCCCGTCACGGCGCGGGCCGCCCGAGGAACCGGGCGATGGCCTCGAGTACGTCGTCGTCGGACATCAGCGCGACGTGCTCGGCACGGCTGTCCACGCGCTCGAACGGGAGGGGCAGCGCGGGCACGGCGCTCGTGGCGAGCACGGAGCCATCCCCATCGGCCTTCACCTCGTCGTCCAGGTCGAGGCCGCCGTCCTTCATCCGGAACCCGCTCGTGGTGGACCGCCCCGTGCCGACGACGACGAGCGTCTGGAAGGGAGGCGGCGGCAGTCCCTCACGCGGCGACAGCGCCTCGGCGAGCGCGCGGCGGGCCTCCAGCATGCGGGTGAGCTGCTCGCGGTAGGCCGTGTCCTCGCGCAGCGGAGCCTCCGCGAAGACGCCCCAGCCCCGTGTCCACCACTGCTCCGGAGCATAGGGGTCCAGGGCGACGGGCGCGCCCGCGGCGTCCACCAGGAAGTCGCTACGCCAGGGCAGGAGCTGGAAGGACGAGGCGAAGGTGAAGAGGGCCTCCGCGCGGAGCAGCGCCGTGTTCCGTCCGGTGGTGGTGCCTTCGTGCAGGTCGTCGAAGATGCCCGGAGAGCCCCGGAAGGGCGTGCCCACGAAGACCACGCGCTGGACGTGCGCGGCGCCCGCCCAGGGTTGCGTGCCCGGCCCGGCGCCTCCGTGCAGCAGGCAGTGCAGCGCGACGAGCCCGCCCATGCTGTGGACGACGAGGTTCACCTTGCGCCGTCCCCCGCCCTCGGCCACGAGCTGCTCGATTCGCGCGCACAGCGCTCCGGCGCTCTCCCGGACGTCTCGCCGCCAGTCGTAGCCGAACGTGGTGAAGCCCGGGAGCCGCTCGCGGCCGAACTCCATGGCGGAGCGATACACGTTGATGGAGGCGAGCAGGGGGATGAGGGTGAGCTTGGTCATGGGCCCATCCGGCACCAGGGGCCCGAACCGCTCAGCGGGCCGCTGTCCCGGGAAGGGCAGCGCGAGTGAGCGCTCTCCACGCGTGACCACATCCCCCGGTGAGAACCACGCCCGCGCTGGCTCCGGTCCTTCCGTGAAGAGGAAGCTGCCGCGATAGCCGGGCACCAGGATGGTGACCTCGTCACCGGTGGGCGGCGCCAACCGCACCCGCGCTACGGAGCAGCCCGTGAGGGCGATGGCCACCAGGGCCCAGGCGAAACACCGTCGAAGGAGCATGGGCGCAGCCTCGGGGCAACGCGGGGCCGAGGCAAGCGGCGCCCAGGTGAAGCACCGTCGAAGCAACGTTCTCGGGAGCCTGGGCACAGCCGAACCGAGACAGGCAGCCCGGCCTGGACGCGAGCCCTGAAGCCCGGCGGACCGCTTCGTCACGCGCCCGGCGGCTTCAGCAGCAGGTCTTTCGCTCGCACGAGCGCTTCACGCTGCTCGCGGGCCTGCCGCTGCATGTCCGGTGGGAGGCCCGCCATGCGCGCCGCGTCGTACTCCTGGAGCTGCGCCTCGCACGCGGCCAGGATGACCGACGGGGGCGCATCCGGCCGCACTCCCAGGAGCGCCGCCGCCTTCTCTCGCGCTCCCTTCGCCAGGTCCTCGGGCCGGCCCATGGCCGCCACCAGCCGGGTCTCCTCGCCGCTGGAAACGGACACGCTGAAGCGGCTGGAGATACCCCCTCCACGGACGAGGAGCACCACCCCCGCCAGGCCCAGCAGGCCGGCCGCACCCGCCGCGAGCGGGAAGTGCTGACGGCGCTGGCGCTCCTCGCGCAGGAGCTGGAGGGAGACGAGCGCCTCCTCGGAGTCAGGTTCCCGTCCCTGGGACACCCGGGCGAGCTCGGCCTCCATCATGTCGAGCTGCGAGACGGAATATGCCGAGTAGGAGTTCTTCGCCGCCGTGGCCAGGTACGCGGCGAAGCCCGCGGCGCCCAGCGAGCACAGGAGGAGGAGGATTCGCACGGTGCGCTTCTTAGCAGGCCCGTGGGGCCTCGCGCCTCCCCGCGCCTTCCCGCCGGGCGGGCCACCCGTGCGACTACAGGGTGGAGAGCAGGTGTTCTTCCTCGGCCAGCTCCCGCAGGCGCACCTTGATGCGCTGGAACTGCTGGCGGAGCACGGCCACCCTGCGGCGCAGCTCCTCGGGCGTCATCGGCTCGCTGGAGGGCGCCAGCTCCCTCGCCACCGCTTCCCAGGACAGCCGCCGGTCCAGCCGGAGCGTCAGCAGCGTCTGCTCATAGGGGCCCAGCCGCGAGCGCAGACTCCGGAAGCGCTCCTTGACGGCGGACTGGAGCCAGGGCTGCGTCTGGGAGCGCGCCGCCTGCACCTCCTGCGCGAAGGCGTCCCGGGTCACCGGAATCTCGCGAGCGGCGCCCACCGCGGAGTGGCGGTAGGCCAGGTGGCGCGCGACCTGGTAGGCCCACGTCCGGAAGGAGCTCTGCCACCGGAAGGCAGGCAGGTCCTTCACCAGCAGCTCGCTGAAGTCGCTGAAGGCCTCACGCGTCCGCTCCGGGTCCTTGAGGATGGAGCCCATCAGCCGCAGCAGCTCCGTTCCATAGCCCGCCAGGGCCGTCTCCACGGCACCTCCCACGTCTCCCTGGCGGCACAGCTCGCGGATGAGCTGCTCCAGCGCTTCGCGCTCCCTCGGCTGCATGCCTCCCTCCTGGTGAGGTCCGCCTCCTCATCTATCTACGCATTCGTGGCAGGAAGCGCGTTCACATTCTCGCTCCCGTGGACCTATCCAGATAGACAGGGCGCATCGTCGCCCATCACCGGATTGAGGTGCATCATGAACACCCAGCCCATTGTCCTCCTGGTCGACGACGACGCGGACCTGCGCGACATCTACACGCTGGTACTGGAAGACCTGGGCTGCACGGTCGCCACGGCCAGGGATGGGCAGGAAGCGCTGGAGCAGGCCCTGGCACGGCGGCCGGACCTCATCATCACCGACGTGTGCATGCCACGGGTGAACGGGCTGGAGCTGTGCTACCGGCTGCGTGCCAACGAGCGGCTGCGAGACATTCCGCTCATCATCCACAGCAGCGAGCACGCCCTCATCCCCCCGCGCGGCGAGGTCTTCCTGCACAAGGACGGTGACGTGTCGCGCTTTACCGCGCAGGTTGCACTCATCCTCGGCGGAGGGCGCGACGGGCCCACCTTCGCCTCCGTCGCCTGACGTCCCGGGCACCCGCTCAGGGCAGCTCCGCCAGCAGCCCCTGCGCGGCCTGGAGGTCGAGGAGGTCCTCATCCGGGGGAGCGCTGGCGCACGCCGCCTCCAGCACCGTGCGCGCCGCGCTCGTGTCTCCGGTACCTCGCAAGAGCGTGCCCAGGCGTACGCTCACGCGCACCTCCTGCAGCACCGCACCCAGGCTCCGGGCCTCCCCGAGCGACTGCTCGAAGGCCGCCCGCGCGGCCTGCGTGTCTCCTCGCAGGAGCTGGATTTCGCCCCTCAGCTGGTACAGCACCGGCATGTTGTGACGGGTCCGCATCGCGACCATCTCCGCCAGCCCTTCCTCCGCGGCCGCCATCGCCTCGTCGAGCCGCCCGCCCATGAGACAGGCCTGGGCCAGACACGTCAGGCAGGAGGGATAGATGAGCCGGGCGCCCATGGCCCGCAACAGGGCAAGCGCCTCGCGGACCGTCGCGATTCCCGCCTCCGGGTTCCCCAGCCCGGCCACGGCCATGCCGTAGAGGCAGGTGCAGTCCGCCATGACGAAGGGGAACCCGTTCTCCAGGCACAGGGCCCGGGCATGGGCCGACAAGTCTCGAGCCCCCTCCAGGTCATACGTGTCGATGGCCATCGTCGCTTCGAACATGAGCGCCGTCGCCAGCGCATACGGGTGGCGCATCGCCTCGGCGACCGCGAGCGCCACCTTGTAGCTCTCGCGCGCGGTGCGAGCGAAGCCCAGGTGCAGCTGGCTGAGGGCCGCGTACAGGTGTGCATAGAGGAGCTGCTCGTAGACGTAGTCCTGGCCGCCGGTGGGAAGCTGGAGGGAGTGCCGCGCGGTGCGCTGCTGGTGCATCAGCGCCAACATCTGGTGGCCATGGTCTCGACTGGCGGAGTACTTCCCCTGCCAGAAGGCCCAGGTGCAGAGCGTGCCATGCGCCATCATCCGGGTCTCCACATCCGAGGACGCCTCCAGGAGCCGGTGGAACCGCGCCGGGAGCCCGTCCGCGTCGGGGTCGCCTCGAATCATCGCCGTGTTCCAGATGCCCCAGAGCACCCGCAGCGGGGTCTCCCCCAGCCGCTCGCACAGCTCGAGCGCGCGGGCATAGGTGACCCTCACCTCCTCCGAGGTGACGCCCCGGGCGTAGCTGAACGCCTGGCCCAGGTTCCCGTGCAGGTAGACCTCCCGCAAGTCCCGCTCGGGAGAGGCGGGCAACAGCTGGAGCTGCTCGAGCGCGCGCGTGAGGTGGCGGATGCCCTCGGTGAGGGCCGACTTCGCCACGGCCTGCTCTCCGGCCCGGTGCCACAGCTCCACGGCCCTGGCCGTCATGACGGCCAGGGTGGCGTGCTGTGCCAGGAGCTCCGGCTGCTCCTCGACGACTTCGGGAAACTGCTCCTCCAGCACCTGGACGACGCGGGCATGGTGGCGCTGCCGCGTGCCACGCAGCAGGCATTGATAGGCGGCATCCTGGATGAGCGCATGCTTGAAGGCGTACGTCGTGTAGGGCGGTGAGCCCCGCCGGAAGAGCAGCCCGGCCCGCTCGAGCTGCTCCAGCTCCGGCAGCAGCTCATCCTCCGAAAGGAACGAGACGGCGCGCAGCAGCTCGTAGCTGAACTCCCGGCCCAGCGTGGCCGCCAGCTGGAGCTGGGCCTTCTGGCGCGGCGGGAGCTGGTCCAGTCGCGCCAGCAACAGCCCGTTCAGGGTGGCGGGAATGGGCAGTGGTGGGGCCCCGGGCGAGTCCGCATCCAGCCCTCCCAGCTCCAGCACCCTGCGCGTCACCTCCTCCACGAAGAGGGGGACTCCGTCCGTGGTGGCCACGAGCCGGGCCACCATGGCTTCCGGCAGCGCCCGCTCCCGGGACGCCTCGCGGACCAGGGACGCGGTGTCCTCCGGCGACAGCGGCTCCACGTCCAGCGAATGGAAGCCCGGGCGCCCGGCCTGGTCAGGCTGGAAGCAGGCCCGCGCGGTGAGCAGCACGCGCACGGGCGCTCCGCGCAGGTGCCCTGGCAGGGCTCCCAGGAACTGGAGCGTGGAGGGGTCCGCCCAGTGCAGGTCCTCCACCACCAGGACGAGCGGCCGCCGCACGGCCAGGTGCCGCAGCAGCGCCGCGAGGGCCTCCAGGATGCGGGCCCGCTGCCGCTCCGGCGACAGGTGGAGGAACGGGGCCGCATCGTCCAGGGGCAGCGAGAGGAGGGAGGCGAGCGGGTTCCAGTGCTCTCGCGGCAGGCCGAGCTCCTCCAGCCACGCCTCCAGCTTGCGCCGCCTGCGCTGGGGCGCATCCTCGGTCGCCAGCTCCGCGAAGCGCTGGAGCCAGTCGATGAGCGGGTGGAAGGCGCTGTGGCTGTACTGCGGCCAGCACTGGCACTGGGCCCAGGTGCTCGCGCCGGAAGGCTCGCGGTCATGCAGCTCCTGGACGAGGCGGGACTTCCCGATGCCGGCGTCCCCTCGCAGGAGGATGAACGTCCCCGCCTCGCCCGGGGGCGCATCCAGCAGCGAGGTCAGGAGGCGCAGCTCGCGCTCCCTTCCCACCAGGGGCGTCAGCGCGCCGATGACGAGCGCCCGGTCGAAGCGGCTCACCCCCCGGCACTCCCGAAGCACCTGGTGGATGCCCAGCGGCGGGGCGCCCGAGAGCCGCTCGAAGCTCCGGAGCCCCAGGGACTTCATCTGGAAGCGGCCCCGCACCAGCGCCCGCGTCGGGTCGCTGACGAGCACCGTGCCAGGGCTGGCCTGCGCGGCGAGGGCGACCACGACTCCGGGCGCCTCGCCCTGCATGGTGGGTCCCCTGCCGTACTGCGCGGGCAGCGCCTCCGCCAGGGCCACCAGGTCCGAGTGGATGCCCACCCGCAGCTCCAGGCCCCGGGCCCCGGAGTCCGCCAGCTGCCTGGGAAGTGCCTCCAGCAGGCGGAGCGCCGCGCGCACCGCGGACTCCGCGTCATCCTCCCGGGCCAGGGGGTAGCCGAAGCACGCGAGCACCTCCGCGCCGACGGCCGTCGTCACCGTGCCGCCATGCTGGCCGAAGATGTGGGCGCAGGCATGGTGGAACGCCGCCTCCAGTTCGCCCGAGTCCTCCGGGTCCAGTCGCGGCCCGGCGTCCGGGCTGAGCGAGAGCCGGCACGACACCAGCGTCACCTGCCGCCGTCCCGGCAGCCCGACACCGGTAGCCCGGGGATGGTCCGGAGTCAGTCGCTCCCGCAGCGCGCACAGCCGCTCCAGCAGCTCGGCGCCCGAGCGGGGGCGCGCCTCCACGTCCTTGGCCAGGGCCGCGGCCACCAGCGCGTCCAGCGCCTCGGGCAGGTCGGGGCGCCGCTCCCGCAGGGGGGGCATGGGCTCCAGGGAGGTGACCCGGGCGCGCAGCGCGGCGGTGTCCCGCTCCTGCAGGGGAAGCCCGCCGGTGAGCAACTGGAAGAGGAGGACTCCGGCGGACCACACGTCGGACCGCGCATCCACGCGGCCTCCCGTCCACTGCTCCGGTGCCATGTAGGGGGGCGTTCCCGCCCGCTCCAGGCCCCCCTGGGCGGGAGGGCCCGTCGACATCCGCGCCAGGCCGAAGTCGAGGAGCTTCACCCTTCCCCCGCGCAGCATGAAGACGTTGGCCGGCTTGAGGTCCCGATGGACGAGGCCCCGCTCGTGCGCGTGCGCCAGGCCCGCCGCCACATCGACCACGATGTCGAGCGCGCGCCGCAGGCCGGGCCGCTCCCGCCGCAGGAGCGACTGCAGGGACTCCCCCTCCAGGTACTCCATGACGAGGAAGGGGATGCGGGGCGCGTCGGGCGCGTGCCGGGGCGCCCACTCGGAGACGTCGTGGATGCGGACGATGTTCTCGTGGTCGAGCCTGGCAACCGCCTGCGCTTCCTTCCGCAGGAACGCCAGCCGCTCGGGCCCGGCGAGCTTGAGGTCGGGCAGCAGGAACTTCAGGGCGACGGTGCGCCGCAGCTCGTGGTCCAGCGCCCGGAAGACCTGGCCCATCCCTCCGCCGCCGAGCAGCGCGAGCACCTCGTACCGGCCCCCGTCCAGCCCTCCCAGCCGCTCCCCCTGAAGGGGCTGCGGCCCGGCGGGCGCCTCACCGGAGAGCCTTCTCAACAAGGTGTCATGGAAGTCCGAGTCGTGCGTCGTGCTGAGGTCCTCGGTGTGAGCTGGCACCGCGTCCTCGCGCCCCAGGAAGCTGGGCTCCTTCATCCGGTCTCCCCTTCCCGCGGCAGGCCGCGCACGATGGGCCAAGGAGAGGGAGTCCTCCGGGGGCACTCGTGACGGCGCGGGCGACCCCTACTCTGGAGCTCGAAGCAGGGCTCAGCCGCCTCCCGCTCCGGAGAGCGCGGCGAATATCCAGATGAAGGCCCGGGGCCAGCGGTGCGCCTCGCCCCGGCGCTTCGAATACACGATGCCGGCGTAGAAGCCCGGGTCGAGGGTCTGCCCGCTCAGGCCGACGAGCCGCACCTCCAATTGCGTGCCCCCATCGGTGACGTGACACTCGATTCCGCGGGCGCTCAGGACGGCGGCCGGCTCGCCGCCCGGCATGCGCTCGGCGGGCCCTCCGAACTTCATGATGGGAGTCAGCTCCAGCTCCGACTCATCCACGGCCGCCGTCAGCATGACTTTCTGGGGAGGAGGCGACTCGGAATCCCTATCGATGATGAAGATGAGGCTGGGGACCTGGCCCTGCGCGCTCGCGAGCCGCCCGGGGGTCAGCCACAGCGACATTCCCCGCAGCCAGGTGGCGAAGGAGAAGCTCACCAGCTGCGAGACTCCGAGCTGCCCCTTCCGTCCCTGGTCGAAGAGCTGGCCCATGGCCAGGCCCTGCTGCTGCCAGAAGCCCGCCATGGACAGGACCAGGGCATTCCAGAGCCGGAGCGCGTCGGAGGCCTCCGACATGCCGAAGTCCGCCTGCATCCTGTCCTCGGAAGGAGTCTCCGCCATCACTGCCTCCTTGCCGGCGGCTCCCTCCCGCCCCGGCTGGGGTGGGAAGGCGGGGCCGGGCCGTCGACTGGCGACTCATGGGCCACCAGGTTCCACGCTCCCCCCTTCCGGACCCGCGCTTCAGCCTCAACCTGGGGAGGGACAGCGCATCCTCAAGGGACGGCCATGCGGCGGGTCGAATCTCTGGAGGCCACGGCGGCCTCATCCCATGGTCATTCACAGACATCCTCATGCCCTGGCGGGCAACCCACAGGTCGGTATCCAGACAGCGCCCGGCGAAAGTCCTTCATGACGGGCTCCCGCGATTGACGGGCTTCCCCGTGAACCCTACCAATGGCCGGCGATGCGCCAGGGCAAACCCATCCATGTCGTGGTCATCGGTGGTGGCTGTGCGGGAATCACCGCCGCGTTCGAGCTGACCCGGCCGGAGCACCAGGGACGCTACCGCGTCACCGTGTACCAGCTTGGCTGGAGGCTGGGCGGCAAGGGCGCCTCGGGCCGGGGGCCCGCCGAGCGCATCCAGGAGCACGGGCTGCACCTGTGGATGGGCTACTACGAGAACGCGTTCCGGCTGCTGCGCGAATGCTACGCGGAGCTGGGGCGTGAGCCGGCGACCTCGCGGCTGACGGACTGGCGGGACGCCTTCAGTCCCGCCCACTTCATCGGGGCCGCGGACTGGGCCTCCGGCGAGCGCTGGTCGCCATGGACGGTCCACTTCCCCGCCTTCGAGGGGCTGCCGGGAGACCCCGGGCGCGCCCCGCCCCTCCTGACGCTGGCGGACTACCTGAAGCGGTGCCTGGAGTTGCTGCGCACCCTGGTCGTCACCGCGCGGGTGACAGCGCCCGCGCCCGAGCCTTCCGCGCGCCCGGAGACAGCCGAGACGCTCCGTGAGGCGATGAGGCGCCTGCTCAAGTACGGCGCGCTGGCCACGGGCACCGCCCTATCCGAGGCCCTGCGGCTGCTGGGCGCCGCGCTCGGCACGCCCCAGCGCCTTCCGGAGAGCCTGCTGCTGCGCTTCCAGGAAGAGGTGGCCGCCGCACTGCGCGTCCAGCTCGAGCAGCGCATCGACGGGGATGACGAGCTGAGGCGCGTCTGGGAAATCGCCGACCTGGTGCTGGCCATCGTCCGCGGCGTGCTCCGCTTCCGCCTGCTGACGGACCCGCGCGGGCTGGACGCCATCAACGACTACGACTGCCGGGAGTGGCTTCGGCTCAACGGCGCCTCGGAGCGCTCCCTCAACAGCGCCTTCACGCGGGCGCTCTATGACCTTGCCTTCGCCTACGAGCAGGGCGACCCCGAGCGGCCCCGCATCGCCGCCGGGCAGGCCCTGCGCGCGTCCTTCCGCTCGTTCTTCACCTACCGGGGCGCCTTCTTCTGGAAGATGCGGGGCAGCATGGGCGACGTCGTCTTCGCCCCGTACTACGAGGTGCTGAAGCGGCGCGGCGTGCGCTTCGAGTTCTTCCACCGCCTGGAGAACGTCCGTCGGGTGGACCCGGCCCGGCTCGCGCCCGGCGAGCGCCCCTACCTCGAGGCCCTCGACTTCGACGTGCAGGCCGAGGTGAAGGACGGCGGTGAGTACCAGCCGCTCGTGGACGTGCGGGGCCTGCCGTGCTGGCCCGCCGTCCCGGATTGGCGACAGCTCGTGGACGGGGAGCGGCTGGAGCAGGAGGCGTGGAAGTTCGAGTCCCATTGGGAGCGGCGGAAGACGGGCACGCGGACGCTGCGCGTGGGCCAGGACTTCGACCTGGTCGTCCTGGCGGTGGGCGGCGGCGCGGTCCGCCACGCCTGCAGGGACCTGGTGGAGGCGGACTCCCGCTGGCGCGACATGGTGGAGCACGTGAAGACGGTGCCCACCCAGGCCGTCCAGCTCTGGCTGAGCGCGAGCATGCGGGAGCTGGGCTGGCATGAGGCGCCCATCAACCTCTCCGGCTTCATCACCCCCTTCGACACCTGGGCGGACATGACCGCGCTGGCGCCGGAGGAAGGCTGGGCCCGGCCGCCGCAGGCCATCGCCTATTTCTGCAGCGCGCTGCCGGACGTGCCGGAGGCGGAGCAGGAGCGCCCCGCCTTCCCGGACGAGCAGCATGAGCGGGTGCGGCGCAACGCCGTGCGCTTCCTGCGGAGAGACCTCTGTCACCTCTGGCCGAGGGCCTGTCGCTCCCCCGGCGAGTTCCGGTGGGAGCTGCTGATGGACCCGCATGAGCGGCCCGGCGAGCCGCCACGCGCCACGGGCGAGGCGCGCTTCGCCTCGCAGTACTGGACGGCGAATGTGAATCCCACGGACCGCTACACGCTCTCGCTGCCCGGCAGCCTGCGCTTCCGCATCTCCCCGCTCGACAACACCTACGACAACCTCACCGTCGCGGGGGATTGGACAGACTGTGGCATCAACCTGGGCTGTGTGGAGGCCGCGGTGATGTCCGGGCGGCTGGCGGCACACGCGGTGGCGGGTGTCCCGAGGCTGGAGGACATCGTGGGGTACGACCACCCATGAGCGGCGTTCTGCTTGCTGGAGGTGTGAATGGAAGGCCATGAGCGGGTGAGGCGTCCGGAGCCGGAGCGCACGCAGCCCATCCGGAACTGGTGGAGCGCCTTCGGGCCTCCGGGCATGCCTCCGTTCCCCGGGATGCCCCAGCCCCCCGGGAACGAGCCCGCCGCGGCGGACGCCGTGTCTCGCGGGGTGGAGCTGGGCTACCAGGTCGTCGGGGAGTACCTGCGCCAGGGACAGAACGTCGCGCGGATGATGTGGGCGCCGTACCTGGGCGGCCCCGCCGCTGGAGGGATGAACGCTCGCATGGAGCCCCTGGTCCGCAGCTTCATGGACTTCGCGAGCGTCTGGATGGAGCTGATGGGCATGACAGGCGGCGGAGGCTTTCCCTCGCCCGTGGGCATGGCGGGGCCCTTCCACGTGGGCAGGCCGCCAGAGCCGACGCCGGAAGCGCCGCCGCCAGCCCCGGCCGTGCGGCAGGCACCCGCGCCCGCCGCCTCCGGCACGGTGGGGCCGGAGGCTCGGGCCGCGCCCTCCCCCATCCTCACGCTCGACCTCGAGTCGGCCCGGAGGGTGGAAGTCTCGGTGGACCTGCGCCCGCGCGCGTCCGGAGCGTCCCTGCGCGTGGTGGACCTGCGCGGGACGGAGCCCGGACTGCCTCCGCTCACGGACGTGAGCCTCACCTCGGACCCGGAGGAAGGACGCGTCATCCTCCGCCTCCGCGTTCCAGACGCCTCGCCCCCCGGCATCTACACGGGCGTCATCCTCGACCTGAGGACGGGCCTCCCATGCGGCACCCTCGCCGTGCGGCTCGTGCCCCGATGAGCCGCCATGCGGCTCGTGCTCCGATGAGCCGCACAGCGGCTCGTGCTTCGATGCACGGAGGCCCCGGATGACCCCCGCCACGCCAGCGGCGACCCTCGTGCGGGAGGTGCTCGCGGAGTACGGCGGCGCCGCGCAGACGCGGATGCGTGAGTACCTGAAGGGCGGCACGTCCGGCCGCGCCTTCCAGGCGCTCGTCGCGGACTACCCCGAGCGCGGAGGCCGGGCCCTGCGCGCCAGCCTCTGCATGGCCACCGCGCGTGCCTTCGGCGCGAACCCGGCGGACGCGCTGAACTCCGCCGCCGCCATCGAACTGCTCCACAACGCCTTCCTCGTCCACGACGACGTGGAGGACGAGAGCGAGGAGCGGCGCGGGCGCCCCACGCTGCACCGGCTCCATGGCATCCCCATGGCCATCAACGTGGGGGACGCGCTCGCCGTGCTCAGCCTGCGCCCGCTCATCGACAACGTGGGGCGGCTGGGCCCCCGGCTCGCGCTGCGCATCATGGAAGAGGCGGAGCGGATGGCGCGCGAGTCCGTGGAGGGACAGGCGCTGGAGCTGGACTGGCGCCAGCGCAACGCCACCGACCTGGGCGAGTCCGACTACCTGCGCATGGTCCTCAAGAAGACGTGCTGGTACACCACCATCTACCCCACCCGGCTCGGCGCGCTCATCGGCACGCGGGATGGCGTGGACCTGGACCGCTACTTCCGCTTCGGCTTCTTCGTCGGCGCCGCCTTCCAGCTCCAGGACGACCTGCTCAACCTCATCGGCGACGAGGCCCGCTACGGCAAGGAGCGGAACGGGGACCTGCTGGAGGGCAAGCGCACCCTCATGGTCATCCACCTGCTCGCCGCCTCCACTCCGGATGAGCGGGGGCGGCTCGCACGTCTCCTCGGCCAGCCCCGCTCGGAGCGGACCGGGGAGGACGTGCGGTGGATTCGCGAGCAGATGGACCGGTACGGCTCCATCGACTACGCGCGGCAGGTGGCCCACGGGCTCGCCGGGGCCGCGCTGCACGAGTTCTCGGTCGCCTACGCCGACCTGCCGGACTCTCCGGACAAGCGCTTCCTGGAGGCCCTTCCCACCTGGGCCTTGGAGCGGGCCTGACCCAAGAGCCCTTCCGCCTACTTCGGCTGCTGCGCGAGCCACGCCTTCCACTGCTCGGCGGTCTCGAGGTCCTTTCCCGACAGCAGCTTGAGGACGTTGACCGCGGGCTCGCGGTTGATGGGCTGGTTGAGCGCCGCCATGTCCACCAGCAGCGGGCCGAGCTGTCGGATGAGCGGAGCCTGCTGCGCCTTGAGTGCGTCGGGCTTCAAGTCAGTCAGCAGATACTCGAGCAGGAAGAGGGACTTGTTGCGGTCCGAGGTCTCCGGCAGGGAGGTCGCGTCCACCACCACGGCGATGTCCACCAGGGGCTTCTCCGCCTTCTCCTGGGTGGCGAGCAGCACGCGCAGTACGTTGTTGCGCACGTGGCTGTCGGGGTCTCGGATGTAGGGCACCAGCCGCTCCACCATCTGCTCCGGCGTGGAGGCGTACGCGAGCAGGAAGGCCGCGGACGCGCGTGACTCCGCGTCGGACTCCTCGCGCAGCACCCGCGCCAGCGCATCCGCCGCGGCGGGCACCTTCTCGACGAAGTACGTCTCCAGGGGCTCGAGCTCCGGGTGGCCGAAGCTGATGGGGCAGTGGGTGACGCGGCAGCGGGGCTCGGACGGGTTGAGCTCGCCGGACTGCATGAGCTGGAAGGCCCTCTCCTCAAAGGCCCGCCACCGGGCGACGAGGCCCTCGGGGTCCTCCGGGTGGCCCGAAGGCTTGGGGAGGAAGCGCAGCCGGTGCGAGTCCTCCGCGTCCACCATGTCCACGGTGACGAAGGCGCGGAACTTGTCCTCGCCCGCGAAGAAGTAGACGAACGCCACGTTCGCGAAGGCGAGGTTGTACTTCTCGCGCAGGGTCCGCTCCGTCAGCTCGAAGAAGGCCTTGCTGTGCACGGCGGGCTTCCCCAGCTCGTACCCCAGCAGGCGGCTGACAATCTCGGCGTTGACGCGGCGCGAGCCATACGCGTCGATGGCGCCCAGCGTGGCGATGGGTATCGCCGGAGGCGGCAGGTCCGGCTGCTTCTGGCGGTTCGCCTCCACGCGGGCCACCACCGTGCTCCAGTCGGAGTGGGCATGGAGCGAGGTCAGCTCCGGGTTGAAGCGCAGGTGCTCCGCCTCCAGGTAGCCGCTGTCGGCCGAGCGCTTCAGCAGGCCGAGCGCCTTTGAGGCGTCACCGCCCAGCGCGGCGCAGCCCGCCGCCCGGTAGAAGGCCGTGGCGCGGCAGTCGTCGTCCGCGCAGGACCCGGCCACCTCACTGAACCGCTCCGCGCAGGAGGGGAAGTCCAGCGCCAGGTACGACGCGTCGGCGCGGGCGGACAGCGCCTCGGCATTGGTGGAAGGCTGGGTCCCAGCCTCCCCGGATGTCTTCGGTGCATGGGCACAGCCCACACCCAGCAGGACCAGCCAGACTCCCAGCGTCTTCTTCATGAGCCCCTCCCTTGGAGGGTCATGACTATCGCACTCCCGTTACGGGATTGCAGCGCGGACGCACCTCGAAGGTGGCGCCGCGTCCAGGCTCGCTGCGACGCGGATGGAACCGCCATGTCCGTCGACAATCTGCCGGGCGATGAAGAGCCCCAGGCCGCCATGGTGGCGCGCGGAGGCGGCGCGCTCGAACTTGTGCGAGTGGACGAGCGTCGCCGACCCGATGCTAGGTTCCGCCGTCTATGCGGACTCTTCGCGTCGTCTGCGTTTCATTGCTTGCCGTGGCGTGGCTGGGCTGCGCCACCGCACCGCACACGCCCCTGGAGCAGGCTTGGGAAAATGCGGAGGTCGAGTGCGACGACTCTCGGGAGGACCGGTGCGTCACCCTCCTGTGCCTGGGTGACACCTGCGGCTTCTACCGCTGCGAGGACCTGCCCGGTGAAGTCGAGCTGGCGCGCTTCCCGGGGGCGCGCCCCCCGGCTGCTTCACCGGGCAGGGGCCCGCGGAGGAACTGGGGCGGCGCGGGAAAGCTTCCTGGTGGGGCCGTCATGGTCTTCCCCAACTGGAACGGCGGGCCCGAGCGAGTCATCCCCCCTTCACGGCAACTGACGCCCGGGCGCTGGGAGAAGCACCATGTCTTTCCCCAGGAGCCGGAATTGAAGGCGTGGTTCGTGCGCCAGGGCGTCAACATCCACGACTACACGATGCCCATCCCTCGTGACCTGCACCTCAGGATTCACAGCGTGGGGGGACGTGGGGGGCGGTGGAACCAAGCCTGGCGAGACTTCGTGAAGGCGAAGCCCGTTGCTACGCCCGAACAGATTTTCAAGCACGCGGGGGAACTCATCCACCGCTTCGAGCTCATCGGCGGCCCCGTTCAGCCCTACTATTCCCGCCCTGGAACGTGAGGACGGATGAGCCGATTCTTCTGGGTGGATGAGGACGACGCGGTCGCCGCGAAGCACGGCGGCGAAGCCCACGGCGCGCACAAATGGGGGCTACCCGGAGCGAGGTGTCACACGTGTGGCGCCACCTGGGGCGGGGCGGGCCACCAGTACCCGAGTGTGGACCTGTCGCAACTGCCAGAACGGAAGGAGTTCGAGAGGGCCAGACCCGAGCCCTTCACCGAGTTCGCGCGCCTGCGCGAGTTGGTGCGCCCCCTGGCGCCCCCGAATGCGACATTGCCACCCGGTACACGCTTCGGACCGCTGGTGGGCACCGCGTTTGGAAAGCTGCCAGCCTTCAGCTGGATAATCGAGGTGCTGCTGGTGCGCCGGGAGACGCTGGAGCGCCTCCAGGCCGAAGGCGTGCGGGGCCTCCTCGGCTGCCGCACGGAGCTGCGATTCCGGCAGAAGAACCCGCCAGAGCTGCTGGAGCTTCAAATTGAACCGCTTGGCCGGCTGCATCCTGACTGCATTCCGTCGGACGTGCCTCCACCCTGCACCACCTGCGGCCGGCTTGACCTCACCCGGCCAGACGAACCCATCCTCGACGCCGCGTCCCTGCCCACCGATCTGGACCTCTTCCGCGTTGGCAACTTCGCCACCATGGTCATCGGCACCGAGCGCTTCATCGAGGCCGTGCGCCGCCTGGAACTCGACGGCCTCACCATCCGCGAGCTGCCCACGCGGTAGGAACAGCAGGAGCACAAGGGCGCCCCTCACCCTCGGGCCTACTCCCGCCGGCCCCGCCCCGCCCGCACCGGCGCCAGGAGGCTCGCGAACGCCGCGTTGATGCGCTTCGTCTCCGCCTCCGCCACCTCGCGGAGCTTCGGCCCCAGCCCCGCCACCTTGTCCGGGTGGTACTGCTGAAGCAGCACGTTGCGTGCCGCCCGCGCCTCCTCGAACGACGCCCCCGGCGTCAGCCCCAGCAACAGGTACGGGTCATCCACGGCCACGGGCTCGGGCGCGGGCTTCGCGCGGGAGGCCCGCTTCGCCCGGTTCTTCAGCAGCCGCTCCATGGCAATGAGCTTCACGCGGGTGAGGATGGCGTCGTTGCGCTCGCGCTGCTTGAGCCGGACATACCCCTGCTGCG
The DNA here is from genome assembly GCF_010894435.1 of Pyxidicoccus trucidator. NCBI lineage: Bacteria > Pseudomonadati > Myxococcota > Myxococcia > Myxococcales > Myxococcaceae > Pyxidicoccus > Pyxidicoccus trucidator. The sequence goes on from NZ_JAAIXZ010000012.1 coordinate 99,688, forward strand.
ACAGCGCGCTGATGAACAGCGACACCGCCTGCGTCGCCAGCGCCTGCGTGTCCAGGTTCAGCGCAGGCTCACTCCGCCAGCACAGCTTCCCATCCGCGAAGATGAAGACATCCCCCGCGTGGACGGCGTCCCCCACACCCCGGAGTGCCTCCGGACTCGCGGAAGCCAGCTTCACGTCCGGGGACCACGCGAAGATGCGGTCCGCCAGCTCCGGCGGGAAGGCGCTCTCCGTGCCGCTCGCGCTCGCCAACACCACCGATGTGCCGGCGCGGGAGGTGAAGCGACTGAGCTCCGTGGCGGTGCCGAAGAAGGGAACCGAAAGCATGCACAGGACCGTGGCCGCCGAGGCGCTCGCTGAAGCGGCGCGACCATGTAGCGTCCCGCGTTTGAAAAGTCGAGATGGGTCCTGAAACGCGCACGGGCCCGGCGGAGCAGCGTCGCTCCACCGGGCCCGTTGACGAAGTCACCGCATCCGTGTCTCGGCTACGGCTCTTCCGACGGCACCTCGCCCGTGAGCACGCAGATGAGCGCCACCGGGTCGCACTTCACGGGGAAGAGCGGGTTGATGCCCGAGCCGCGCGTCCGCCCCGCGTCGAAGTCCGCGTACGGGTCACACGCCACTTCGTTGACGCCGCCGTCGCTGAGCCCGCACGCCACCACCGGCCAGATGCCCTTGGCGGTGTACTCCGCGGTGCAGCCGTTCTCCGTGTACCGCAGCTCCGCGGCGAACTGCGTGCCCGGAATCCCCGGCGTGTTGTAGATGCGCAGGTTGGACCACTCGTACCCGAAGCTCTGCGCCGGCAGGGCCGCGGGGCCTCCATCCGGCAGCACCCCGCCGTCCGGCAGGCCCGCCGCCGAGGCGGGCACGTCCAGCCGGGCGGGCGTCAACGTGGGCACGTTGCAGAAGTTGTCCGGCCCCGGCGCCGCGCTGGCGAACGGGCCCACCGAGTACGTCGTGTGCGTGGGGTCCGGGTCCGGCCGCGACGCGAAGTTCCGCCCCAGCGTCCCCAGCCGTGCACTGCGCACCGCCACGGTGTCCGCCGCGCTGGGGTCCTCGCTGAAGAACTTCTGCAGGCCCACCCGCTCCGGCTGGAGCCGTGCGCACTGCAGGTCCGGGTTCTGCCCGGGCTTCAGGGTGTACGTCGCCGCGAACGAGCCGGTGGAGCCGTCGATGCTCGCCCGGGCCACCACGCACTGCGGCTCCGGGTCCTCGACATTGCAGGCCACCACGGCCACCGCGGCGGTCGCCACGCCTACGCTCAATCCCATCAATCGGAGTTTCATCGGAAGGTGTCCTTTCGAGCGCGGGGCTAGAAGCTCAGCTTCGCGCCGAAGCGGATGGAGCGCGGCGCCTGGTACGCCGTGGGGCGCTTGAAGTTGGGGTTGATGTCGGACTGGCGGATGCGCGGCAGCCGCGTCCCGTCGGGGAGCACGGTGTACTCAGTCTCCGCGATGGGGACGACCCGGCAGTCGGGGTTGTACGCGTCGAGGCACGCCGACAGGTCCGCCTGCTTGCCGCCCTGCTCGATGGCGTACACGCGGTTGAGCGCCAGCGTCTGGTCCACGGCGGTGACCTGCTGGAAGTTGAAGAGGTTGAACACGTCCATGGACAGGCTCAGCGTGTAGTCCTTCGCCAGCTTCTGGCTGAAGCCCACGTGGGTGTCGAGGTTGTGCACCCAGGGCAGCCGACCGGCGCTGCCGCGCGGGAGGATGAACGTCTCCGAGCCGCTGCGGCGCGGGTGCAGGCCCAGGTAGTTGAGCGGCGTGCCCGAGCGGCTCCGGTAGCCACCACCCACGTTGAAGCTGGTGGTGCTCGTCAGCGCGAACTCGCGCGCGCCGAAGGCCTTGAACGAGTGCGTGCGGTCGCCGGGCAGCGGGCCCTCGCGGTTGGTGGTGAGCGACAGCAGGTCGAAGTCGCGCGTCAGGTTGGGCGACAGCTGCCCGGTGTCCGCACGGAACAGGCCAGAGTAGTTGCCGCGCAGCTTGGACCACGTGTAGCTGGCCTGGGCCAGCCAGCCGTTGGAGAAGGCCTTCTGGTAGTACAGGTTCACCGCGTCGTAGTTGCGGCGGGCGAGCGGGAAGTCCGACGAGAAGCCCTTGCCCGGGTTGCCCAGGAAGAACGTGTTGCCGTCGTCCCGGCTCATGTCCTCGATGACGTCATTGAGCACGCGCCGCGTGTACGTGAGGCCGACGCGGCCGAGCTTCAAGTCGTACTCGCCGCCCAACATGATTTCATCCGCGGACTGCGCGCGGATGTCCGGGTCCACCGGCACGCGGTCTCCGCCCTGGGCATCCCACGTCTGGTTGGGGCCCTCGCTGGCGTTGCCCAGGCGCTGGCGGTTGGGCGTCGTGCAGCCCGTCAGCAGGGACTCGCGGTCGCTCGGGTTGCAGGCCGGCGCGGCGTAGGTGGCGGACAGCAGCTGCTGCTGCGGGAAGGACAGGTCCGCCAGGTCCAGGGGGACGTTTTCGTAGAAGCGCGCGTAGTTGACGAACAGCTTGGAGCGCCCCTGCTGGGTGAAGTCGTAGATGGCGCCGATGCGCGGCGACCACTGGTTGGGCAGGTGCAGGCCCACCTGGTCGTCCAGGCCGTAGATGGTCTGCACGTCGTAGCGCAGACCCACGTTCACCGTCACCTTGTCGAACACGGACCAGCTGTCCTGGAGGAAGCCGCCCACCGTCACCGACGAGGACGTGCCCTCCTTGCTGGCGAGGAACACCGGCGTGTCCGGGGTGGACAGGTAGCCGTACTCGTTGAGGCTGAACCAGCAGGCGCCGCTCGTGCACTCCTGCCAGGGGGTGCGGCCGGTGCGCGCGCGGTTGTTGTAGAAGCTGGTGCGCTCCGCGTCGAAGCCGGCCTTGAAGATGTGGTGGCCGAGCGCCTGCAGGAGGTACGTGCCCATCACCTTGCCCTGCACGCGGTCCAGCTCCTGCTCGCTGATGGTGCCGGGGCCGCCCGTGGAATAGGAGGTGACGGGGCAGCGGGTGCCCTGCTCCAGCGGCGTGGTGCCGCAGACGGACGGGTCGGGCAGCGTCTCGAACTCGGTGATGGAGTGCGGCGCCGGGTTGCGGTTGCGCGTCCAGCTCAGGCGGGACTGCCCGGCCAGGCCGTCGCTGGAGCCCAGCGCCGAGCCGTCCGACGGCAGGATGGAGTCGGCCTGGTGGTGCCAGCCCAGCGTGGCATCCACGAGGAACTTCTTGTCGAAGAACGACGAGGACTGCTTCGCGACGATGTCCATGACGCTGTTGGAGCGCCGCGTGGCGATGGACTCGTAGGCGCCCTGGACGAAGCCGGTGCAGGACAGGCCCACGCACACCTCGGGGTCTCCGTCGCGGCTGAAGGAGTACTTGCCGGTGCCGCCGGAGGAGCGCGGCGTGCCGAACACGGACACCGACAGGTTGTGGTCGGGGTTGAAGAGGTACGTCAGCTTGGTCATGTACTGCACGCTGCGCTCGTCCGCGAAGCGGCGCGTCTGGGTGCCTTCAATCGGCGTCACCACGTTGAAGCCGGTGGTCGGGTCCCTGCGGCGCGCATTCACCGCCGTGCAGCCGTTCGCCGGGTCCACCGCATCGCAGATTTCGTACGCGCTGAGCTGCCGGTCCACCTGGATGCGGTTGAAGGACGGCGCCACGCCCACGTAGAACCAGAGCTTGTCCTTGATGATGGGGCCGCCCAGGTCGAAGCCGAAGTCGCCCTGGTTCCACGGGCTGCCCTTGGCGGAGATGACGCTGCCCTCCTGGCGGATTTCCGTCCCCGAGCGCTGGAGCGTGCCCGGCGCCATGTTGGCGAAGACGGAGCCGTGGAACTCGTTGGAGCCGGACTTGGTGACGACGTTGAGGACGCCGCCGGTGGAGCGGCCGTACTCGGGCATGTAGCCGCCGGTGATGACGTTGACCTCCTGGACGAACTCCACCGACAGCGGCGTGCCCAGCGTGCCCACGCTCGGGTCATTCACGGACAGGCCGTCCACCACGTACTGGCTCTCCGGCGAGGAGCTGCCGCTGACGCTCACCCCGTAGCGGTCCTCCGTGGCGCCCGGGGCCAGCTCGGCCAGCGACTCGAAGGAGCGCGACGCGGAGCCCTTGGAGCCCGGGCGGATGACGGCGATGTTGCGGATGAAGTCCGCGTCCACGTTCAGGCCCGCGGTGTTGGAGCCCACGTCCACCGTGGGGGGCGCGGCCGTGATTGAAATCGTCTCGCCCAGCGACGTGGGCAGCAGCTGGATGTTGACGCGCACCGTGCGGTCCAGCCGCAGGACGATGTCGCTGCGCACGAAGGGCTCGTACCCGTCCCGCTCCACGCGCACCGTGTAGGTGCCCGACGGAAGCTGCGGCAGGCGGTACTGGCCGCTGGCGTCCGACACGACGGTCTGCTCCCCCTGGAGCTGCGGGGACGTGGCCGTCACCACCGCGTCCGCGAGCGGCTTCTGGTCGGCGGCATTGGAGACGGTTCCGGTGATGACCGAGGTGCGCTGGGCGAACGCCCCGGCGCTCCATAGCAACATCGCGAGACACAGCCCGCGAGCAAGACCTGCGCGTGTAGACAAAGCTGACTCCCCTCCAAGGAAACTGAAGGCGCACTCTGTCTCAAATCGCGAGAAAGCAACAATGCTGAAAATAGTGGGCGCGACTGCTTGCAGCCGGGGACGGACCGAGGGCGGAAGGAACGTTCGTTCCAGCCACCCTCGTCCCGGGCGGGGAGGCAGTGCGGTCCTCTTCCCGCGACGCGAATCAGGCGGGAGGCACGGCCTCGGGCGTGGGTGCCTCCACGTCCCCCCGGGCATGGGCCGTGGGGACGGAGCGCGAGCGCCCCGCGAGGAGGTGCTCGGCGAACCGGTCCGCGAGCGCGGCGATGGTGAGGCTGGGATTGGGTCCGGTAGGCCCTGGCATCACCGCGCCGTCGGCCACGTAGAGGCCTGGGTGGCCGAAGACCTCGCCGTTCGCATCCACGACGCCCTCTTCGGGCGCGCGGCCCATGGGGCAGCCCCCGAGCGGGTGCACGGTGATGACGCGGCTGAAGAGGCCGAGCGGGTTGTGCACCAGCTTCCCCTCGAGCGACTTCGCGATGTCCTTCATGGACTGCTTCACCCGGCGGAAGTACTCGCTGGAGTCCTTCATGCGCCAGTCGATGTCCAGCATCCCCTCTTTCGTCAGTTCCATGTGGCCGTTGGGGATGTCCCGGCCCATGGCGAGCAGCGGCAGGGACGTGGCCGAGCCCGTGCAGTCACCGAGCACATTGGCAATCTCCTCGCTCACGTCGGAGTCGCGAATGAGGCCCAGCCAGCCCATGGCGAGGCGGCCCGCCAGGCGCGCGCCGCGCTTGAAGAGGGCGAGCTGGTCGGCGCCCTCGTACAGCCAGTTGAGGAACTCCGGGTAGCCGGCGTCCTCCACGTAGTAGCCGCGTCCGGTGCCGCCCTCCTCCTCGCCCCGGAAGTGGAGGGCGCTGGTGATGACGGGCCCGAAGCCGCCGTCCAGTACGCGAGGCCGCCGCGTGCCGGAGGCGCTGTCCATGCACTTGAGCAGGAAGCCCAGCAGGTCCCCGTTGCCACAGAAGCGCGTACCCAGCTTCGCGCTGAGCGCCGGGAAGTGCTCCTTGTTCTTCAGCAGCAGGAACGTGGTGCCGAAGGTGCCGGCGGACAGCACCAGCCGGTCCGCGGTCAGCGTCACCCGGGGCAGCAGCTCGGAGGAGACTTCCGGCCGCTCGCCCTCGCGCGCCTCCGAGTGGTCCACGTACTGCACCACGAAGCCGCCGCCGTCCCCGGGCCAGAAGGACTTCACCTCGGCGCGGGTGCGCAGCTCGGCGCCGTGGCGCTTCGCGGCGGACAGGTACGTGTAGTCGAGCGTGTTCTTGCTTCCGAAGTTGCACCCGATGTCGCACTCCCCGCACAGCCGGCAGGTGGTGCGCGTGCGGCCATGGAGGTTGGGGTGCGCCTCGCGGATTGGCTCGCCCGGCACGGGCGTGTCTCCGGGGTTGCCGAAGGTGACGGCCAGCGGAGGGAGCTGCCAGTCCGCGCTCCGGCCCAGCCGCTCGGCGGCGAGCTTCATGGCGAGCGTCTTGGCGGTGGAGGAGTAGGGCGCGTGCTCCAGCGGGTAGCGCTGCACTGCCATCATCCGCTCCACCTCGTCGTAGTGCGGGTCCAGGTCCTCGCGGGTGACGGGCCAGGACTCGTAGCCGCCGTTGCCCAGGTCCTCGTGGATGAAGGTCTTCTCGTCCTTGCGCAGCAGCACGTTGGCATAGATGAGCGAGCCCCCGCCCAGCCCGGCGGACACGACGCCGCCCAGGCCCTTGAAGGACCAGAGGTTGAACAGGCCGTACATGCCCTCGCTCGGGTCCCAGAAGTTCCGGCGCATGCCGTAGGGACTTCGAGGGAAGGAGCCGGGCGGATACGCCCTGCCCCGCTCCAGCAGGCAGACTCGCAGCCCCGCCTCCGCCAGCCGGTACGCCATCACCGAGCCGCCGAAGCCCGAGCCCACGATGATGGCGTCGTAGTGCGCCTTGACCGCGTCCATGACGTCCTCCCCTCAGACTGGCGCCGGTGTGTCGTTGGTGCGCTCCGGAGCGTCCGCGGCCGGCGGCTCGGGAGCCTCCTTCCGCGCGCGCGGCGCGTAGAGGTCCCAGAGGGTGCCGAGGAAGAACTTGCCGAAGCGGCCCACGGCCCTCACGCCCTCGATGCCCTCCCGGGCCGAGCGCATGCTGGCGATGAGCTTGAGCAACTGGCCCACGCCGAGCTTCAGCACGCCCGAGCCCACCACGGGGCCTCGCGCGTCCGGGCCCTCATGGAGCTGCGAGTACAGCCGCGTGGTGTCCCGCCACAGGTCCGGGCCCCGGTCGTCGTGGATGGTCTTCGTGCCCTCCAGGTAGTACTCCTTCCCGTTCGCCTCGAAGCGCAGCCCGTAGGACATGATTCGGGTGTTCGGGTCGTCACCCGCGCGGAAGAGGTTGAAGCTGCCCTGGCGCACGGGGAGGTCCTCGCCGAAGGGCGGGTAGCTGACGTGGGCCACCAGGCGGGCGGCGTGGCTGTCGTCGCGGACGAAGGCATCCATGTCATCCACGCTGATGGTGCAGTGCATGGTGAAGGGCGTCTCCCTGCCCTGGTGGGCGCCGGCCACGGGGTCGGTGACGCCCATGGACAGGGGGCCGGACATGGTTTCGCGGAAGGTCAGGTCGGGAGCGGGTTCGGTCATCTGCGTCATCTCCGGGGTGAGGGGAAGTCCCTGGTCGCCGGCCACCGCGAGGTAGCGCCAGGCGTCCGAGTAGCCCATGTCGATGAGCGAGGCGGCGGTGATGTGCCCCGCGTAGAAGTCCGGGTCCAGCGGCAGCGGGCGCTCGGGCTTGATGAGGTGGACGGCGATGGGCTCGCGGTGCCCCATCACCTCCTCGCCCGCACGGATGCGCGCGTTGATGTCTTGGAGTTGCTCCAGCTGCGCGAAGAGCGCGCCGTTGGCGCTCATCTCAATCATGTGGACGTACTGCTGGAAGATGCCGCGCTCGTACGTGGGCGTGTTGCCGATGCACCACAGCACCCACAGCTCGTCCGCGCCCCGGCGCACGGCCTCCAGCAGATTCGCGTCCTGAATCCAGACGGAGTCCGTGTACACGGAGCCGTTCTTCCGCACGGGCGGCATGAAGATGGGCAGGGAGATGCCGGCGACGAGCAGGTCGCGGTCCACCTGCGTGTGGGGGATGACCTCGTTCGTCTTCCGGGTGAAGTCGCAGACGTTGAAGGAGCCCTCCATCCCAGCGTGCGCGCGGATGGCGGCCACGTCGATGCCGAGGTGCGGGAAGACGCGCTGGACGATGCCGTCCGCGTCTCCCATGGCCTCCATCTTCCAGGCACGCAGGTACTGCTCGGGGGAGACGAAGGACACGAAGTCCTTCACCCGGAGCGTCCGCCACCGGTCGCACATCTCCTTCGGAGACAGGCCGGACAGCAGCATGGCCAGGTTGATGATGCCGCCCGAGGTGCCGTCGCCGTGCTGGAACGTGAGGCCCGCGTCCTCGAGCGCGCGCAGGGCGCCGGCCTGCCACGCCACGCGCATGCCTCCGCCCGCGAGGATGAGCGAGCGCTTGCGGTGGCTCGCGGCCGCCGACGGCAACGGTGACGCCTGAGAGGGAGGAACCGCGGTCATGGGCGTGCCCGGAACCGACTCTGGCTGGAGCGGACGGGTGTGAGGCGCACCCGCCACGGCGGCGTCCACTGCCGGAAGCGGCCGGGGTCGCCCGGAAGGAGGCATCCCCGCCACGGGAGCGCTCATCCCCAGCGGCTCCGTCACGGCCCCACTCGCCGTGAGGGTCCGGGTGCGGCCGGCCACTTCGGTCCGCTGCTCGCGGCGCAGCACGGCGAGGTAGCCCAGCACGGCCACGCCCGACAGCAGGTCGAAGAGGGACACGGTGAGCGCGAGCGGAGAGAAGACTCCGCGCAGCACGCCCAGCGTCACCGCGCCGAACGCGGCCAGCTTCTGCACGCCTCCCCACAGCACGGCCACGCGATTCTCTCGCGGGCGCCTCAGGCCATGCAGGAGCAGCCCACCGAACAGCACCATGAACATGCCTTCGATGCCGAAGGTGTGGCGACTGGTCGGGTCCGTCCCCGCCTGAAGGAGCGCGAGCATGGCGCCCGGCATGAGCATCATGCCCACACCGCTGACGATGGTGACCCAGGCAATGGCCTGGAGCACCCAGCGCCACTGCCGCTCATGAGCGAGGAGCCAGCGCTCCAGGCGGGTGGACGATGCGGTGCTCATGACGCGACCTCCAGGGGAAACCGTTCCTCATGAGCCCGGAGCCGGTGCCCCAGGCGGGTGCGCGACGCGGCACTCATGACGCGGCCTCCACGGGGCGGCGGCCGGTGCGGAACTCACGTCTGGAGGGAGTGGCACGCTGCCCCGCCAGCACCCGCCGCTCCATTGCCAAGAGCTTGTGGGCGAAGTAGCCCATCATCGCCACCCACTCCGCGGTCCAGATGGCCAGGCGGATGCGGCTCAGGGCCATCCACTCGCGGATGACCACCTGCAGGCGCTCCGGGTCGGTGATGCCGGCGGCCATCTCCCGGTTGTAGGGGAAGATGAGGTTGCGGGTGACGAGCCCCGCGGCGAGCACGCCCAGGAAGACGATGAGCGGATACCAGCGCAGCGCGGTGCGGCGCTCGTACCAGAAGAGCACCACGGCGGAGACCAGCATCACCATCGTCACGGCGGTGAGGACCCGCGTGGCCTCGGTGAGCTGGGGGACGAACTGCAGCCAGTAGTTGTCCACCGTCAGCATGGGGGCGACGGGGAACGAGAACAGGACCAGGGACCAGCCCGTCCCCAGGTACAGCGACGTGCCCAGGAACAGCAGGCCCGCGTTGAACAGGTGGAGCACCTGCCGGCTCATGGCCGGGCCTCCTGCTCGGGCGACTGCTGGTGTACGACTTCCTCCACCAGCTCCTGCTCCATCGTGAGCAGCTCGCCTTCCGGCGCGGCGCTCCCGTCCGCCAGCGCGGGGGCCCCGCCCGGGGGCGGCATGGGCGTCTGGCTCTGCCCCAGGCTCGTCACGCTCTCCAGGCCCTCGGGGTACGTGTCGGCGGGCAGGGTGGGCCGGCTGAGGAACCACGCCTCGAAGTGGTCATCGAGCACGCCGCTCGTCTTCGGGAAGAAGCCGGTGAAGAGGGCGCGCCCGGAGATGTCCAGGTCCTTGAGCGCCTGCACGCGCGGGTGGTCACCGATGACGAACCTCGCCCCGGCACGCCGGCCCAGCCGGAAGCCGAGCTTCCCCCGGAAGTAGATGTAGCTCTTCATCAACATGCCGCGGAACGCGCAGTAGTTGGCCGCCGCCATGCGCAGCGGCAGCCACGCGCGCTTCGGCCGGTCGATTTCGATGCGCACCGCCTGCTTGCCGCCCTCGTCGTAGCGGCTGCTCACCGTGCCATCCTCGATTTTGAAGTCCAGGTTGCCCAGGTGCTTGGGCATGCCCCAGATGCCCTTGCCGCCCTTGACAGAGACCTCCGTGTTGACGGGCAGGTCGAACACGTACTGCCCCAGCCCGTACTTCTTCTGGAACAGGAGCGGCAGCAGCGGATGCGCGGGCCGGGGACCGAAGGTGCAGGCAATCGCGATGCTGAACTCGATGTACGCACCGATGTCGGTGGTGCGGTAGTCGATGACGGTAATCATCAGCACGCCCCTCTTGCGGTTGATGCGGAAGGGGTGCAGCTCATCCCCGGGCAGCAGGCGGGCGGCCTTCTCCGCGTCGATGGAGAAGGCGGCCATCAACGCCGGAGAGTCCTTCGAGTTGATGGGCAGCTCGTAGGGAATGCCGTCGACCCGGGAGAAGCGCCCGGTCAGCTTTTCGATGCGTCTGGGCAGATGGAACATTGCGGGCTCCGTCACACCGGCTTGTCGAGCTCGTCGAGGATGAGGGGGAAGACATCTCGGGAGGCGTCCTGGCCCATGAACATGTCCAGGTGGCCGTAGCCGGGGACCACGTGCAGGGCGTGGTAGCCGGGGCGGAAGCGCTCCAGGTGCTCGAAGCTTCGGCGCTGGCTCTCCGGGAGGAAGCAGCGGTTCTCCGCGCCGGCGAAGAAGACCCAGCGCGCGTCCGTCTGGGGCTCACGCTCGGCGACGTCCGCCGGCAGCGAGGGGAAGTCGTCCACGGGCAGCAGGTGCCCCGCGCGCACGCACTCGGTCATCTGCCGGAAGAAGGAGAGGGGGACCTTGGCGAACTCGTGCTGGAGCCAGTCGTGCGTCTCGGGGTTGAGGTTCTCGTGGCGCCACAGCGTGGGGAAGCCGACGCCGTACGTAAAGCTGACCCAGCGGCAGACGCGGTTGTCGCACTCGTGGTGGAAGGCACCGACGAGCAGGTCGAGCGCCTTCGCGGTGCGCGTGGGGGGGCCGAAGCCCCACTGCGGGTCCAGGTAGGGCGTGAGGCGGGACACGACGGGGATGGCGAGCTTGAGCTTCACCTCCGCCGCGTGGGGAACGACGGGGTGCAGCGTCACCGCGTTGGAGAGGATGACGTCCACCTGGGGCAGCAGGCCGGCGGCGGCGGACATCGCGAAGCTGGTGGAGCCCTGGCAGTGGATGATGGCCTTGACGGAGTCATGGCCTGTCTCGCGCACCACGGTGCGGATGGCGGCCGGGTGGTCATGGACGGCGGCCTGGTCGAGCGTCCACTCACTGGGCTCCACGTCGATGCTCGCGCGCCAGTTCTCCAGCCACACGTCGTAGCCGTCGGCGATGAGCGCATCGACCAGGGTCTGCCGCACGGGCGCGCGGAAGATGTCGGCGCGCACCCCGGCACCATGCACGAGGACCACCGGTCCCCTGGTTGCCTCCTCGTCTCCGTGGACGTGCTTGAGGTTCAGCTCGCGCCCGTCACCGGCGAGAAACGGGACGGTTTCTTCATGGTAGGGCGAGGATGCTGCGGCAGCGGGCATGAGGCGGGCCTCCCACCTCGTACGAGTGAGAGGCTCGCGAATGTGACGCAGTGACGACCCTCCGTGCTCCCCTGCTCCCTGGACTGCTCAGCGTGTGGGCAGCTCGCGGAAGGTGATGCCGTCGAGCTCGAGGCGGCGCACGGCGTCCCTGAAGCGCTCGGTGCCGACTATCACCGTGGCGAAGTTGCCTACCCGGAACAGGTCCAGGTCCGTGGGCAGGGAGGCTGCGTCGAGGATGGGCTCATCCGGGCGGCGGAGCCCGAGCCTGCCGCAGGTGACGCATGGGGAGGGCACGTCCGGTAGGAAGCAGTCCGGGTGGAGCTGGCCGCGAGGTTCCATCTGGGGCTCCAGCAGCTCTGGAGGGTCCTTCTTCCTGAACCGCAACTCTGTCCGGTAGCAGAGAAGGCCCCGCAGGCCTTCTTCCTGGAGACGGTCCAGCGCTTCTCGACGCACCAGCAGCCGCGAAGAGCCGAGCCAGGTGAAGGGTCCAAAATCTCCACGGGCCGTGCCCACCAGGGGTCCGAAGTTGGTACCGGGCGGCAACTTCGCATTCGGAGGCGCCAGGGGACGCACCAGCTCCCGGAGGCGTGCGAACTCGGCGAAAGGCTCGGCCCGCGCCGTCTCGAATTCTCCCCGCTCAGGCAGTTGGGACAGGTCCACCCCGGGATAGTCGTGCCCTGCTCCGCCCCAGGTGACGCCGCAAGTGGGGCATTCCACACCGGGCAGTCCCCACTTATGCGCGGCATTGAAGTCCCCGGTGTACCGGGCTGTTGCCGTCTCGTCCTCAAGGAGCCAGAAGAACCGGGTCATCTATTCGAAGCCCTCAACCTGAATGGGCATTGTATTTCTGGATGGGTCCGCCCAGGAGCTGGAAGCGATAGATGAGCTCCCCAGCATGTTTGAAGATGTCCGCAGGGCTGGCGTCCGGGTTGGCATCTTTGAACCGAATCCAGGCCTTGTTCCACTCTCCCCCACGTTCTCCCCGATGAATCCGCTGATGTACGTCACGCGGAATGGGGAGGGTGTAGTCGTGGATGCGGACTTTCTGGCGCGCGAACCACGTCGCCAGTTCGGACGCCTGAGGGAAGATGTGGTGTTTCTCGAAGCGCCCGGGTCCGAGCTTGGGACGCGGAGGTGGTTCAGGATACCAGGGGATGACGAAGACAGGCTCTGCCCCATTGGGGAGCCTCATCCCGCTGCCCCAGTTCCTTCGAGGACCGCTTCCGGGGGCCGCGGCGGCCACGGGAGGACGGGCGGGCGGGAAACGCGCCAGCTCTACGCCACCGGGCACATCCTCGCAGCGGTAGAAGCCGCACGCGTCGTCACCGCACAGCAGGGTGACGCACTGCCCCCTTCCCGCGTCGGTACATCCGGCCTCCGCTTCCTCCCACTGCTGCTGGTAGGGCGGCGCAACGGTTGAGCACCCCAGCAACGATGCGACGAGCAACGACAGCCCTACAGCTCGGACGGTTGGCATCACCCACCGACCCTACCATCCTCACTCCGCGGCTCGCGGCTCGCGCAGGCCCTCACGGAACAGGGTGAAGACCGCCTGCCCGCAGCGGCCGGACGTGTCCACGCGCGCACGCACCACACGGACCTCGTAGCGGGTGCCACCCAGCGTGAGCGGCACCGTCTCACCAACACTCGCGGCTACGAACCGGGGCGCTGTGCCTCGGGCTCTTGCGTCCTCGAAGCGCAGCCGGACGCCTCGGGTGCGAGCGCCCTGCCCTGCCTCGCAGCCAGCCTCCTCCCAGCGGACCCGCAGCTCCGGGACGAGCCCCGCGGGCAGCAGCACGTCGCCTCCCGGTTCGGTGGGCGCGCTCGGCACCGTGAGCAGCAGCATCTTCCCCTTCTCGTCTCGCAGCGTGTCGACCGCGAGCAGCACCGGCTCTTCACCTTCGCTGGACAGGCAGCCCGCTGGCTCGCGATGGCTCGCCCACGCCACCGTGCGCCCCTTCAGGTCCGCGAGCACGTCCGGCACCGTCAGGCTGTAGCTCACGCCTCCGCGGACCTCGGCCGTCTCGTACTCCAGCACCGAGGCCCACTGGTCCTTGTAGCGGTACGCGCCCCGGAGCTGCCGCGTCACCGTGAAGCGCCGCTCCAGCCGAGGGCCCGTGCGCTGCCCGACTGCGTCCTCCGGTTCCTCCTTGAAGGCCACGTCCACCTGCGCGGCGCGCCACACCTCGTCGCAGGCTCCCACCGTAAGAGCCGGCGCCTCCGTGGCGTGGGCCGGTGCGGGAGTGGACGCCGGGCCCGGGTCCGGCGGCGTGGTGACGGGCCCAACGGGCCGCTCCAGCGCGGACCTCGCCGGGGGCACTGCGGCCGAGCCCGCATCGGGAGCCGTGGCGGCCGGACGCGCCCGGCATCCAGAGAGGCACAGGGCGAGGACGGCCACCTCGCGTACCACCGCCCTCACGGGCACTCGGCGTACAGCACCGTTCCGTCCGCCGACACGTGGAAGTCCCGGCCCTCCACCTGCCCTCGCGAGAGCAATCGCTCCCGCTTGCGGAGCACGGCGTCCCGCCGCACCGCCACCGGCCGCTCCTCATGCGGCACGAACGGCCGGAAGCGCGCCGGCCCGCCCTTGTCGTCCGGGGCGTAGCTCGCCAGCAGCGTGCTCCCCTTCCCCGGCCCCGTGCCGTCATCCCCGTCACCGTCGTCGGAGAAGTCCAGCGCCAGCCAGCTCCACTCATCCACGTCGCAGTCACACGCGCTGCACCCGGGCCAGCCGCAGCCCATGAAGCCGTCGCGGCAGGCGATGCACGCCGCCTTCGGTGACGACTCACACGCCATGCACCCGTTGTCTCCGAACGAGTACGAGTGCCAGCCCGAGTTCCCCACGCCCGAGAGCTGGTAGCGGTAGTTCATCACGCTGTCGTGCACCTCGCTGTACTGGTTCGCCACGTCGTTGCCGTTGTGGTCCAGCGCCAGGTTGTGCCCCAGTTCGTGGATGAAGGTGCCGCGCTGCTCCGCCGCGCTCGGGCTGGCCCAGCACCCCATGCTGATGATGACGTCATTGCCGAGCATCTCCGCCCGTCCCGACGAGCACGACGTGCTGCTCGAGTGCCGGTACGCCCACATCACATAGTGGAAGTACGGCCGCCGCTCCGGGTTCACCGAGGAGAAGCTGCTCTGCTTCAGCGAGTAGAAGTCCACCCCGCCATTGCACGCCCCGTAGCAGACCACCTCGTACCAGGGCAGCGCCCCGTCGATGAAGGCGTGCAGCCTCACTCCCGAGTCCTGGGCGAACACCGCCGCCGCGTCCGCCACCAGCGCCGGGTAGGGCTGCCGCGTGAGGTACGGGTTCGTCGGGTGCTGCATCCAGTCCACCTCCACGTAGAGGTCCCTGACGGAGGGGCTCCCCCACTCGGAGAAGGAGAAGCCGTCGTTGCCGAACAGCTCCAGCGTGTCCGGCACCATGTCCCCGTCCGAGTCCACCTCCTCCGGGTTCAACCCCACGAGCGGCTCCAACGCGTCGGAGAGGCCGTCCTCGTCCCCGTCGTTGTCGTCGAACACCGTGGACCACAGCTCCTCGTCATGGACGAAGCTCGCCGTGCCCGAGCTGCCCGGGTAGCGGCCCACCACCACGCGCTGGGCACCGGCGTTCTGCGCGCTCGCCGCGACGACTCGCGGATAGGCCTTCGGTCCGCTGTCGTCATCGTGCTGCAGGTACTCCGTGTTGGAGCGCAGCAGGAAGAGGAGATGGTCGCCCGCGCCGGGAGTCGTGGACGTGGCGCGGAAGGTCTCCTTCGCCTTCCAGGAGAAGGACACGGGCACGCCGCCGAAGGGCTGGTTCGACAGTTGCAGCGTGCCATTGCGGTACACGCTCGCCGTGCCGCCCCGCCCGTCCCCGTACGCGCGCACCCAGACGCGGTAGTAGCCCGAGTCCGGCGCGGTGAAAGTCACGCACGAGCGCGTGGACCCCGAGCAGTCGTCGCT
This sequence comes from Pyxidicoccus trucidator, assembly GCF_010894435.1. Taxonomy (NCBI): domain Bacteria; kingdom Pseudomonadati; phylum Myxococcota; class Myxococcia; order Myxococcales; family Myxococcaceae; genus Pyxidicoccus; species Pyxidicoccus trucidator. Next base: position 115,044 of record NZ_JAAIXZ010000012.1, read on the forward strand.
CATCGCCACCTGACTCCAGCCACTCCTGTCCCGCAGCACGTGCAGCACCGTGTCCGGGGCCGTGCCCGCCAGGTCCCGCGTCTCGAACGTGTAGGACTGGCCGGCGTCCAGGTACGTGCTCAGCCAGATGAAGCTGCCCCAGTCTCGCGAGGCCACGTAGTGCGGCCCGGCCAGCGCGGCGACGGGTGACAGCAGCACCAGCAAATGCAGCGCCCTCATGAACGCCTTCATTGCGTCTCCTCCCGGCCGAAGAACCACTCCTTGAATGCGTCCTGCTGGCGGGCCTGCTCCTCGGAGGGTAGCTCCCGCCACTTCACCCGCTCCGCCTCGAGCGCCTGCTGGTAGCGCGCGTCCGTCTCGCGCGCCCGGGCCTCCGCGGCCGAGGGCTCCGGGGGCGCCGCCAGCTTCGCGGCGAGGTTCAGCGCTGCCAGGTAGCGCCGCTCCTTCTCCGCGCGAGTCCCGGGCGTCGCGTCCAGGAAGGCGCGCTCCGTGCGCGCCACGAGCGCCGCCACATCGTCCACCGGCTCCTCGCGCAGCAGCGCCTCCTCGTCCGGCGTCAGCGGCACCAGCGCCCGGGCCGCGAACCGCGCCAGCCCGGAGTCCTCCGGCCGCGCGCGCGCCACCTCCACCGTCACGCCCCCGCTTCCCCGGGCGAGCTCCACCTGGAGCTTCGGGTCCGGAGCGTCCTTGCGCTCGCCGGAGACAGGCGCCGCCTCGCCCCTAGCAACTGAGGGAGCCACGGGAGGGTCCACGGCTTCCGGACCACTGCGCGTCGGCGTGTCCTCCAGCACCCAGCGGGGCACCAGCAGGGGGACTCCCGCCGCGAGCAGCAGGATGCCCAGCACCGCGCCGCCCACTCCCGACATGTCCACTCGTGCGCGCATGCGTCCCCCGCTCGCTGCACGCAGCTCTAGCGCTATTTCCCTGTCACATCAAACCTCCCGGGGGCAGGTGGGATGCGTCTCGCGTGACACCTCCGTGCCGCGAGTGTCCTCCGCAGCGCCGCGCCCCCTGGCCTCGGGGGTAGTCCCAAGCAACTCGGGTGCGCCGAGCGCCCCGGTGTGAACACTCGCGGTCCTCCGGCCGAGCGGCGACGCGGGCGAGGTGCGGCACTGAGGTGGCTTCGTCACGACCGTACGCTACGGGTGGGCCCTGCGGCGTGGACCCTTCCGTGTCAGGTGTCGCCCTTGAGGGCCTCGTTCGGTGCCACGCGCATGGCGGAGGCCGCAGGGAGCCAGCTCGCCGCCAGGGCCGTGAGTAGCAGCACGGCGGGCGCCCCGATGAAGATGAGCGGGTCATACGTGGAGACGCCGTAGAGCATCGCCGAGAGCGCCCGCGCCACCAGCACGGCGCCCACCAGCCCCACCGCGAGCCCAATGGCGGCGAGCCGCAACCCCTGCCCGACGACCATCCGCAGCAGCCGGGTGGGCGTCGCACCCAGCGCGCTCCGAATCCCCAGCTCGCGGGTGCGCTGGGCCACCCAGAAGGCGAGGATGCCGTAGAGGCCCACCGCCGCCAGCACCATCGCCAGCACCGCGAAGGCGCCGAGGAGCCCACCCACCACGCGCGCCTGGGCGTAGCTGTCCTCCACCACCGTCTCCAGCGGGCGGACCTTGAGCATCCGCAGGTTCGCATCCGTCGCGCGCAATTGCTGGTGCAGCAGGGGCATCAGCTGACCTGCCGGCAGCGTGGACTTCACCGCGAGGCTCAAGCCCTGGCGCAGGTCCTGGGCCAGCGGCACATAGACGTCCCCCGAGGGCACCACCGAGAGCCGCTCCATGGGCACATCCCCGACGACGCCGACGATTTCGTGGCCCTCCGGAGCACCCTCCCCCACGTCCAGTTGGAGGCGAACGCCCAGCGCGCTCCGCCCCGGCAGGTAGCGACGGACGAAGGCCTCGGTGACGACGACCACGCGAGGGCTGCTGGCCGTGTCCCTCGCCTCCGGATAGCGCCCCTCCTTCAAGGGGATGGCCAGCGCCTGGAAGTAGCCGTCCGTGGCGGGCATGTACCCGGCCTGGGCCGAGGCTCCGGTGGGCACCGGCTCCCCCACGACGTGGAAGCCCGTGGTCTGCCGCCAGACGCTCCCCGAGAAGGGAAGATTGGCCGTGAGGCCCGCCGCCGTCACGCCGGGAATCGCCTCGACACGGGCGAGGAAGTCCTGGACGACGGCGGCCGCGGCCGCCTCTCCCGGGTACTTGTCCAGCGGCAGAAAGAGCTCGGCGACGGTGACGTTCCGCGGCTCGAAGCCGAGCGGCACGCTCTGGAGCCGCCACACCGTGCGCAGCATGAGCCCCGCCCCCACCAGCGGCACCATCGCCAACGACAGCTGGACGATGACGAGCACGGACCGGGTGAGGCCCATCGACGTGGCCCGGGTGCCACGCGTCAGGGGCGCCAGCGCCCCCGTGCCCTCTCCGCGCGAGGCGTGGAGCGCGGGCAGCAGGCCCACCAGCACTGCCGTCGCCAGCGACGTCACCGAGGCAATCACCAGGACGAAGGGCTCGACGCCAGGGCCGGACACCAGCTGCGGCGGGACGAGCGTGGCCATCAAGTCCCGCCCCCACAGCGCGATGAGCACCCCGAGGACGCCACCGAGCAGCGCGCGCACTCCGCTCTCGACGAGCACCAGCCGGACCAGCTGCGCCCGGCTCGCGCCCAGCGCGAGGCGCACCGACATCTCGTGCATGCGCGCACTGCCCCGAGCCAACAACAGATTCGCCAGGTTGGCGCACCCGAGCAGCAACAGCAGCGCCGCCACCGCGCTCACCACCTGGAGCTGCGTGCGCGACTGCTCGACCCAGAGCTGGTGGAGGGGCTCCAGGCTCACGCCGGTGATTTCCACGCCGGGCACCCGCTCGGCGCCCAGCGCAAGCTGGACCAGCTCGGCCCGGGCCTGCTCGGGAGGGATGTCCGGATGGAGCCGCCCGAAGACGCGCAGCGCGCCCTGCTCGGTGTCCGGGTCCATCGCCAGCGGCTTCCAGACCTCCACCTCGGGCTCGAACTGGAAGTCCGCGGGCAGGACGCCGACCACGGTGTGGACCTGGTCATCCAGGACGAGGCTTCGCCCGAGGATGGCGGCGTCTCCCCCGTACCGCCGCTGCCACAGCGAATGCGAGAGCACCGCCTCCCGGTCCCTCCCCGCGACTTCGAGCTCCACGCCCCAGAGCCGGCCCAGCGTGGGCCGCACCCCGAGCATCGGCAGGAGTCCTGCGGAGGCCCGGCCCACCGTCAGCCGGTCATCGGCCTCCGTTCCACTGAGCAGCTGCCGTCCACCCTGGAAGCCCTCAATCACGGAGAAGCTTCGCGCGCCCTCACGCCACGCGTTCCACACGGGAAGCACCACGCGCGCCCTGTCCCGGTGGGGCCCCGCCCCGGCGCCCGGCGTGGTCGTCTGGAAGAGCCGGTGGAGCTGGGACGCCTCCGGGTACGGCAGGGGCCGCCAGAGCACCTGATACACGACGCTGAAGACGGACGTGGTCGCGCCGATGGAGAGCGCCAAGGTTGTCACCACGACGGCGGTGAACACCTTCTCGCGCAGCAACGAGCGGACCGCGATTCGGAGTTCCTGGAGGAGTGCGGCCATTCGGGGGCTAAAGCGAGCGGGCAGGCAGGCCTGGGGTGACCTGGAACAGGCACCCCGTGCGTGAGCAACAAGGATGCCATGGCCGCCCGCGCCCGGATGAAGCCGTCCGTCCCAGCGTCACTGGCGGCGAGCCGCCCTGCACTCCGGGGAGGCCTGCCCGGAAGTGGGAACGGCTGTCCCATTCCCGGGCACGCGCGTCGCGGGGACCTACGCCTGCGGCATCGTGTGTCCCGACGTCGGGGACAGCTCGAGTGGCAGCGGCAGGGTGGCGTCCTCGCCCGAGCGGAGTCCCTCGGCGCCGGGAGCCAGCGGCCGCTCACCGGTGAGCAGCTCGCGCGCCCGGGACACCAGCCACTTCACGCCCTGGAGCGCGTCCCGCACCAGCGCCACCGGCGCCCGGGCGGACAGCAGCGGCGGGCCCTTCAGCGTGCCCTGCGGCGCGTCCTCGGGCATCGCGTTGATGCCCACGCCCAGCTCGTAGACCATCTTCCCGCCGAGCGACGCCGTGTAGAGCGCCAGCCCGCACGCGGACAGGCCCAGCACCGCGGTGGTGAGGGTGGGCTCGCGCTTCAGGCGAAAGCCCGTCACGCCCAGGGCACCCAGCAGGACGAGGGTGTTGCCCACCCCGTGCAGGAAGGTCATGTCGCGGGCGCGCGGCGAGTCCACCCGCACCTCCTGGCTGGCCGCGAGTCCGGCGATTCCCGCGAACACTCCGCTCAGCGTGCCCGCCACCCACACCCGGCGGGCCACCTTCGCCCAGGCCCGGTCCCCCGTCGTCACCGCGATGAGGTCCGCCACCGCCGCCGTGGGCAGCAGCGCCAGCGGCGCGTGGACCACCGAGGGGTGCAGCTCATGCAGCAACATCTCTCTCTTCATCGCCCGCCCTCCTGGCTTCGACGTTGAAGGGTAGGCACCCCACTGAGCCACGGCAGGCACGGCTGCCTGCCTGCCCTCGGAGCTTATGGAACCTGAGGGCAGGCCCACGAACTCGACTGCTCCAGCCTCAGCCCCCGGGGAGCAGGCAGAGAGAAGGCCGTGGCGCTCCAGTGTCCTGAGCCCCTCCCGGCTTCAGGACAGGACTCCGAAGAGAGCGGGCCATGGAAGCTTGGGGTGCTCCAGTGTCCTGAGCCACTTCCGGCTTCAGGATGGGGCTCCGAGTCCAGGCACTGAGCTGGCAGGTAGCCCGATGCGCGATGCCCCCTGCAGCGGGCTCGCCTGAAGCCAGCCTCGGAAGAATGAGGCACGCGATGCGCTCAGCCTCCGTGAACTGCTCCCGCTTCCATGACGAGCCTCGGAGTCGGGAGCACGGCAACGGACAGCGGCAGCTCCCTCGCGGTGAGCACCTCGCAGCCCTGGCTGGTGACGAGAATCGTGTGCTCGAACTGGGCGGAGAGGCTCCCGTCCTCCGTCTCCACGGTCCACCCGTCGGGCATCAGACGGATGCCCGGACGCCCGAGGTTCACCATGGGCTCGATGGTGATGACCATGCCCGAGCGCAGCTTGATGCCCGTGCCGCGCTTGCCGGTGTGGGCGACAATGGGAGGCGCGTGCATCTGGTGACCGATGCCGTGGCCGCCGAACTCCTCCACCACGCTGCAGCCCTCCTTGTGCGCCAGCTCCTCGATGGCCGCGCCGATGTCGCCGAGCTTCGCACCGTGGCGCACCACCGCGATGCCCGCGTCGCGGCACCGGCGCGCCACGTCCACGATATGCCTCGCTTCAGCGGACACCTCGCCAATGAGGAACGTGGCCGAGGTGTCTCCGTGGAAGCCGTCCAGGAACGTCGTCACGTCCACGTTGATGATGTCACCCGGGGCAAGGTGCTCGTCCGGGCGGGGGATGCCGTGGCAGACCACCTGGTTGCGGCTGGTGCAGACCGTGGCGGGGAAGCCGTGGAAGCCCAGCTGGCTCGGCTTGCCGCCCCGGCGCGCCGTGTCCTCGCGCACCCACGCGTCGATGTCCGCCGTCGAGATGCCCGGCGCCAGCCGCGATGCGACATACGCCAGCGTACCCGCCGCTGCCTGGCTCGCTCGGCGCAGGCGCTCTACCTCGGAGCCCTTGAACAGGGGAATCGTCATGGCCGACAAGGTGACGTCCCCGCGTCCTTGGCGTCCAATGCTGTTTCGGCATGACAGGTGGCCCGAGCCGACGTGAAGCAGGCGGCCTGGCGTGTACAGGTGTCCTGAGGCTATCGGTGTCAGGTGGCACGGGTATCAGATGGTCCGGGTGTCAGGATGCACGGGTATCAGGTGGTCCGGGTGTCAGGTGGCACGGGGTGTCAGGTTGCCCGGGTGTCAGGTGGCCCCGCGTGCACCGGCCGCCCGGGTGTCAGGTGGCCCCGCGTGTACCGGCCGCCCGGAGCGAGGTAGCATCCAGACCGTGAGCCTCACGCACATCCAGTCCTTCGTCGCCGTGGCCGAGGAATGCCACGTGGGTCGAGCCGCGCGACGGCTGCACCTGACGCAGCCTCCGCTCAGCCGACACATCCTCGCGCTCGAGGACGAGCTCGGCGCTCCGCTCTTCGAGCGGACCGGGCGCGGCATGCGCCTGCTGCCCGCGGGCGAGGCGTTCCTGATTCACGCACGCCGCATTCTCGCCGAGGTCGACGCTGCGGTGCACACAGTGCGAGGCGTCGCGGGTAGCCGCACCGACGGCTGAGCCAGGACGCTCGCATCGGTGACCAATGCGAGGCGTCGCGGATGGCCGCACCGACGGCTGAGCCAGGACGTTCGCGTCGGTGACCGGGCTCCAGCCCGAGCAGGTCGCTGGAGTCCATGCTTCATGGCGCCCGGAACACGCCTGGGCGCGCGCCGCGTCTGACTCGGCTTTCGCCATTCCTGGCGTTCCAAACCGCCTGGCCCACTCCGCGAGGGGTTGCACGTCGAGGGCCACTGCGAACCGCACGCTCCCAGACGGGATGCGCATGCGCTGGGAACAACCCGGGACGTCGCCCCGTGAAGCGCCCCATGTCAGACCCGCCCGGTAGACAGGTTCGGGTGGAAGGAACGTTCGTTCCGCGGCGCCCCCTCTCCCGAAGGGTAGCGCGAAGCGGAAGGACATCTCGTTCGCGGCAGCCAGTCGTCCGAGGGGCGGGGAGGAGCAGGGGTATGGAGCTGCTGGAGATGTTTCACACGGTGGCCCTGCGCGGCGCAGCGAGGCTGCTGGCGCGGCGGGGGTACGACAACGCGCAGGCCTCGGAGCTGGCCCGGGCCATGCACATGTCGGTGGGGGCGATGTACCGGCGTTACGGCAGCAAGCTGGGGCTGGCCCTCGCGGTGCGCGAGTACACCGAGAAGACGCTCTGCTACCAGGCGGAGGTCTCCTTCATGTTGAGCCACGGCAAGCCGGGCGTGGACTTCGCCCAGGCCTTCCTCGACTTCTGGTGGGAGCTGGCCTGGTGGGCGCTGGCGCAGCCGGACTTCTTCGGCTTCACCTTCCTTCACTGGCACGCGCACGAGTATGGGCCGCACTCGCCGCCGGCTCCCGGGCCTCGGGTGGCCGGGGCGCTCATTCCGCAGCAGTCGTCCGGTGGGACGACGCGGGCGCTCGTGCGCGAGGTGCTGGAGAAAGGCGAGCGGGAGGGCGCGCTGCTACGCGGCTGCGTCCAGCTGGGCGAGGGGCTGGTGTGGGGCACGCTGGTGGAACTGGCTCGCAAGGCGCAGCAGGGCGCGCAGGTGGGTAGAGCCGAGGTGCTCGCGTCGGCACGAGCCCTCTGGCGCGCCCTGGGCCGCTCCGAAGACTCCGGGCCAAGAGGCAATGGCACTCCTCCTCCGAGCACAGACGAGCCTTCGCCCGGGATGCCCGGCAGCCTCGCGGCGGCCTCCGCGCCCACGCTGCTGAGCGCAGCTCTGGCCGACTCAGTTCCGGAGGGCGAAGTGCTCCAAGGATTGCTGCAAGCACCGGTGGCCGACTCAGCTCCGGAAGGAGAAGTGCTCCAGGGCTTGCCGCAAACACCGGTGGCCGACTCATGCCCAGAATCACGCCCGGAGGGCGAAGCACCCCAGGTGCTACATGAGGCGCCGGTGGTCGACCTACGTCCTGCGAGCGAAGCACCCCAGACTGTGTTGATGGTGCCGATAGCCGCCGACCCATTTCCCAGCTTCGAGGCAAGCACGGCACCTCGGCGCATCAGCTTGTCGGGGACGGGCAGGGGAGCTTCAGGCGCCGGGCGTCCACGGACGCGCTTCGCCGTGCGCCGTTCAACATGTGACGGTATCGACACCCGCCGCCCTCTTCTTCGAACGTCATCGAGTGCCCACCTCCCCACGCATCCGATAGAGCGGGCTGAATGCCCGGACCGCGCGCGTCGCAACCTCCGTCGGTCACTCCTCCGCGTCCCACGCCGTGCAGAAGGCTCGGCCCGTGGTCCACCCTGCTGGCGCTGTTGCTATCGACGGGCGCTGAAGCACGGTCCTTGGACGGTGGAGCCGGCGGCTTCGTGCCGGTGTCTCTCACGGAGACACCTTCGGAACGTCCCTCGCGGGACCTGCCACTCCAGGCCAGCACGGGGCCCGACGCGGGCATCCTCCAGGAACCGGGGACCTCCTCCGTAGGGGAACACCTCCGTCCTGCCGAGGACGACCCTCCTCTTGCAGAGGAAGACCGACGTCCCGCCGAGGATGTCCCTCCTCTTGCAGGGGAAGACCGACGTCCTGCCGAGAATGACCCTCCTGTTGCAGAGGAAGAGCGTCCTCCCGCCGGGGAAGACAGTCCTCCCGCCGGAACAGTTGTCACGGGGACCCGGCTGCCGAGACCCGTGCGTGACGTGCCCGCCACCACGATGGTGATACCTCGCGAGGAAATCGAGCGCAGTCCCACGCTCACGCAGGACGCCCTCGTGCGCACCCTGCCCTCCGCCGCCACGTTCCGCCGCACGCCCAGCCTCGTCTCCGACCCCACCGCGCAGGGAATCAACCTCCGCGGCCTGGCGCCCTCGGGTGTCGCGCGCAGCCTTGTCCTCCTGGACGGCATTCCCGTGAACGACCCGTTCGGCGGCTGGGTCTTCTGGCGCTCACTTCCCCGGCTCGGCCTCGGCCGCATCGAGGTCGTTCCCAGCGGCGGCTCGGCGCTCTACGGCAGCGCCGCGCTCGGCGGTGTCGTGCAGCTCATCTCCCGCCCCATCCCCGGCCCCAGCCTCGACGCGGACATCGCCTACGGCAATCTGGACACCGGCCTCTTCGCGGCGCGGGGCGCTGACACCTGGGGCCCCATCCGCGCCGCACTGGAGACGGAGCTGCTCACCAGCGACGGCTATCCCCTCGTCGTCGCCTCGCAACGAGGACCCATCGACACGACCACGCCCAGCAACCACGCCGTCATCAATGGCCGCGTGGAGGCGGATGTCTCGGATTCGCTCCTTCTCTCCGCTCGCGCCAGCCTGTTCCGGGAGAACCAGAACGGCGGTACCCGCTCCACCACCGCTCGCGTGGAGCAGGCTCACTTTGGCGCGGGTGTACGGCTGCGTACGGAAGCGCGCGGCACCTTCTCCCTGGACGTCTTCGGCCGCGTGCAGCGCTTCGAGCAGCAGCGCGCGCGCGTGGCGCCGGGCCGCGCAGGCGAGTCGCGCGCCGCCCTCCAGGACGTACCCGCGGATGACCAGGGCGTCTCAGGGGTCTGGACGGGCCCCACCTGGCCAGGCGGCGGCACCCATGTGCTCACCGCCGGCCTGGATGCGCGCCGCGTGGCGGGCACCTCCGAGGAGCGCCTCTTCCCACCCGAGCCCACGCCGGACTCCACCCTCCTGCGCACGGCCGGCGGCAACCAGCTCTCCGGTGGCCTCTTCCTCCAGGACCTCTACACCGTCTCCCCCGCGCTGGAGCTGTCCGCCGCGCTCCGCCTGGACCTGTGGCGCAACACCCAAGGCGAGCAGACAGTGGAGCGTGCCAGCGGCGACGTGGAGACCACCGCCTTCGACGACCGCACCGAGCAGCAGCTCAGCCCGCGACTGGGCCTGCGACTGCGCCCCCTGGAGTGGCTCACCCTGCGCGCCTCCGGCTACCGCGCCTTCCGCGCTCCCACGCTCAACGAGCTGTACCGCCCGTTCCAGGTGGGCACCATCCTCACCGCCGCCAACGCGGCCCTGCGCGCCGAGCGGCTGTGGGGCGCCGAGGCCGGCCTGGAGGCAGAGTCCTCCCAGGGCCTCACCGCGCGCGTCACCGGCTTCTGGAACGTGCTCGATGACCCCATCACCAACGTCACCCTCGCCGAGCCACTGCCAGACGGCGCAACCCGCCAGCGACAGAACCTGGGCCAGGCGCGCGTGCGCGGCGTCGAGACGAGTCTGGACTGGCGCCTGTCACGCCAGTGGACCGCGCTGCTCGCGTACACCTTCGTGGACCCCACCGTCACCCTCGCGCCGGGACAGCCGGAGCTGGTGGGCAAGCAGCTCGCGCAGGACCCCCGACACCGGGGCACGGCCATCGTCACCTTCGACGAGCCGTCCCTCTTCACCGCCACGGTGCAGCTGCGCGTCACCGGCCCGCAATACGAAGATGACCTCAACGAGCGCGGCATGGGTGGCTATGCCCTGGTGGACGTCGCCGCCAGCCGCCGCCTCTTCTGGAAGGTGGACGTCTTCGCCGCGGTGGAGAACCTCTTCGGCCGCGAGTACCTCGCCGGCCGCGCGGGCGTGGACACCCTGGGCCCGCCATTGACGGCACGCGTGGGGCTGCGGCTTCGCGGAGCCCCCTGACGGTCCCTTCAGCGAAGCGTACGCACCGGACTGCCGCCCGCACGAACCTGCTCCGCCACGCCCTTCAGAGAAGCGTACGCACCGGACTGCTGCCCGCACGAACCTGCTCCGCCGCGCCCTTCAGCGAATCGTACGCACCGGCCGCACCGGGCCGTTGAACCAGCGGCTCAGCTCCACCACGTCATCCACGCGGCGGGCGTCCGGCAGGCTGGACAGGAAGACGCGGCCGTACGCCTTGGTGACGATGCGTCTGTCCAGCATGGCGACGATGCCACGGTCCGACTGCGTGCGGATGAGCCGCCCGAAGCCCTGCCGCAGCGCCAGCGCCGCCTGCGGCAGCTGATACGCGTCGAAGGGCTCCTCTCCCCGCTGCTGGAGCTGGTTGATGCGCGCCGCCACCAGCGGGTCCCCCGGTGACGCGAAGGGCAGCCGGTCGATGATGACCAGGCTCAGCGCGTCGCCGGGCACGTCCACGCCCTCCCAGAAGCTGTGCGCCGCGAACAGCACGCTCGGCGTCTCGCGGAAGGACTCCAGCAGCTGCTGCTTGGGCCGCTCGCCCTGGAGTAGCGCCTGGTACGGCAGCCGCCCCGCCGTCAGCTCGTACGCGCGCACCATGTTGCGCAGCGACGTGAAGAGCACGAAGGCACGCCCTCCCGTCACCTCGCAGAGCTGGAGGATTTCCTCCGCCGCCGCCTCGATGAAGCCCGGAGCCGCCGGGTCCGGCAGGTGCGTGGGCGTGTACAACGCCGCCTGCCTCGGGAAGTCGAACGGGCTGGGCACCGCCAGCGTGCGCACCTGCGTCACCGGCTGCCCGTCCTCGCCGTACAGCCCCATGCGCTTCGCGAAGAAGTCGAAGCGGCTGTCCGCCGCCAGCGTCGCCGACGTGTACACCACCGTGTCCAGCGCGCCGTACATCCTGTCGCGCAGCTCCTTCGCCACGTCGATGGGGCTGGCGCGCAGGAAGAGGCCCTTGCCTCGCTGCTCCGCCCAGTACACGTGGTCCGCGGACTCCGCCTTCGCCAGGAAGCCGAGCTGCTCCTCCAGCTCGTCGGCCCGGCGGGTCAGCGCCGCCAGCTCCGGCTCGCGCTCGCCCACGGTGAAGGCGGACAGCGCGCCCAGCGACTCGCGCACGCCTTCCACCGAGGTGGACAGCTTGCCCATGGTCTCCGACTTGAGCGCCACCGAGGACTCCAGCCCCGTCAGCCCCAGCGCCCGGGGCGCCTGCGCGAAGAGGGCATCCGCGCTGCTGCGCAGCCGCGCCGACAGCGCGCGCAGCATGGCGTGGCGCGAGTCGTCCTCCTTCAGCGCCGCGACGGCGTCCCGCGACAGCTCCTCCAGCCGGTAGTTGGAGACGCTGACTCCGAAGTGGCCGCTGGCCGCGTCCTCCAGCGCGTGCGCCTCGTCGAAGATGACCGCGTCGTACCAGGGCAGCACGCCCTCGGTGCGCTTGCCGGAGCTGCGCAGCGACAGGTCCGCGAAGAAGAGGTGGTGGTTGACCACCAGCAGGTCCGCGCTCTCCGCGCGCTTGCGCATGCGCGTGACGTGGCAGCTTTCGTACAGCGGGCACTTCGTGCCCATGCACGTCTCGGACGTGGTGGACAGCCGGGACCAGGCGCTGAAGGACTCAGGCAGGTCCAGCTCGGCGCGGTCTCCCGTCTCCGTCGCCTCCGCCCACTTCTTCAGCTTCGGCCAGAGGCGCGACTCCTCGCGCGAGGTGAACTGCGGGTCCTTCGAGAAGGCGTCGTAGCGGTGCAGGCAGAGGTAGTTGCCGCGGCCCTTGAGGTACGCCGCCTCGAAGCGCAGCCCCATCTTCTCCCGCAGCAGCGGCAAATCCTTGAAGAAGATCTGGTCCTGCAGCGTCTTGGTCGCCGTGGACACGACGACGCGGCGCCCCGACAGCAGCGCGGGCACCAGGTAGGCGAGCGTCTTGCCCGTGCCCGTCCCCGCCTCGGCCAGCAGGTAGCTGCGCTCGTTGAAGGCCCGCTCCACGGCGCGCGCCATCTGGAGCTGCTCCGGGCGGTGCTCGTACGCGGGCAGCGCCTGCTCGAGCGCCCCACCAGGGCCGAGCAGGCTGTCGACGGAGTAGGACGTGGAGCTGGGGAGCGGCATCGGCACCGGGAGGAGTACGGGAGCGGCCGGACAAGATAGCAGCGAGCGCCGCTTCAGGCGCGTTTCCGTCCACCGCGCGCTCCAGCCCACCGCATGGCCGGCCGCTCCACGGGGAAGCACCCGCTCCCCCTGGCTTCAGAAGCCCTGGGACTCAGGGCCCGGCCAGCAGCGAGCGCAGGTTCTGGAAGAGGAACACCGCCAGCACCACACTCACCAGGAACAGCACCGCCACCCCCAACGTCTTCATCCGCTTCTGGGTGGTGGCGGAAGCGGAGACGGCATCGGACGAGGACGAGGACGAGGACGGCACCACCAGGGTGGCCCGCCGCACCACCTCGTCGCGCCCGCGCTGGGCCATGGCGTCTTCCGGCGCCCGCGCCAGCCACAGCCGGTACAGCCGCCCCAGCATGGCCAGCTCGCCGCGCCCCATGGCCAGCGTCATCAGCCGGTCATGCGCCTCCCAGTCGTCCCAGCGCGCGGCGAGCGCCCGCCAGGCCTCCGCCAGCACCGAGGAGGGGTAGTGCTCGTCCGGGACGAAGTTCACATAGACGAGGCCACACTGCGCGCAGGACTCCGCGCCTTCGCGCCGCACCGCCACGCACTTGGGGCAGTAGCCCGGGGGCGGCTCGAAGAGCGCCTCGCCGGACGGAGCCGTGCCGGGCGTCGCCCCCCGCACCACGCGCAGGGCCGGCGAGCTGGCGCGCTGCGGAAGCGGGAGCTGGGGGGCGGCACTCGCGACCTCTCTTGCGGTCTCCCTCGCGGCCTCCGGCAACGAAGCGCTGGAGGACGGCGCCGCGCCCTCGCGGGAGAGCGCGGCGGAGCCCACCGCGACGGACGCGGACGCGGAGGCGCGGGCGCGGCTCTCCGCGCCGCAGCGGTCGCACTTCACCACGAGCACGCCCGCCTCCACCCGGAACACCTCCAGGGGAACGAGCCGCTCACACGCCTCGCACTGGAACTTCATGTCACCACCTGACGCAAGGGGATGGGCATGGCGCAGCCGATGAGGGCCAGCAGGCACAGCGCGCAGATGACCTTGCGCGAGCGGCTGAGCGGCTCCTGGGGCTCCGTCACCTCGGGGTGCCCGAAGCCCACCAGCTTGCTCGTCACCAGCAGCCACAGGCCCCAGGACGCGGTGACGAAGACGGTGAGGAACAGCAGCACCAGCGCCACCACGCGCCCCACCCACCGCGCGTGGCTCCCCATCAGGGCATACGTCAGGTGCCCGCCGTCGAGCTGCCCCACCGGCATCAGGTTCAGCAGCGTGACGAGCAGCCCGAACCAGCCCGCGATGACCACCGGGTGCACCAGCACGTCCTTGCCCTCCGGAACCGGGCCCAGCGCCAGCCACGTGAGCCCCTGCATCAGCAGGCTGTCACCAAACACCGTCTGCACGCCATGGAAGACCTCCTCCGGCGCGGGCGGCGCATGCGTGATTTTCGCCATCACCCAGGTGAAAACATCCTTCCCATACGCCCACAGCGAGTCGTCCCCGGGGAACGCGGCGGCCAGGCGCGGCGCGTCCACCACCGTGGAGTGGGCCAGCCCCCAGAAGAGGATGGGCATCGCCACCACCAGCCCCGCCAGCGGCCCCGCCGCGCCAATGTCCACCAGGGCGTTGCGGTGCGGAATCCTGTCGCGGATGCGGATGACGGCGCCCAGCGTGCCCACGCCCAGCACCGGCAGGGGGATGAAGTAGGGCAGCGACGTGTCCACCCGGTGCAGCCGCGCCAGCAGGTAGTGCCCCATCTCGTGCGAGCCGAGGATGGCCAGCAACGACAGGCTGAAGGCCAGCGCGCGCAGGGCCGCCTCGGGGGACACCTCGGCCGGCGTGTAGGGCCGCTGGAAGTGGAAATAGAGGAGGTACGAGGTGAAGGTGGTCCCCACCGTCAGCAGCAGCAGCAGCAGATGGACCCAGTACCGGTGAGCGGGACGGGCGACGGGGGCGGTGTCCATGGGAGCGGGCCTCGGGGTTGGCTAGCAAGGGGAGGTGTGCATTGCAACGAGCCCCTGGCAGTCCCAGCAGGGTCCCTCTGTCCCCTACGGACCTTGACACGGAGTTGACATCTGGTACGACCCCGCCCGCTTGAGGTCCCTATCGAACGGCTGGGCGCTCTCCAAGGACGCTCTGCCACCGCACAAGCGTCCTTTAGAGAGGGGAAGACCATGAAGAAGTTCATCCTGTCCGCCGTCGCCGCCAGCAGCCTGGTTGCCTGCACCAGCGTTGAGAGCGCAGTCGTCTCCGGTACCGAGATCGCCTCCAACGGAGAGGCCGTGGCCGTTGTCCAGGCCAACGCCCTGGGCCTGACCGCCATCTTCCACATCATCGACATCGTCCAGAGCGACCTGGACACCGTCATCAACAAGCTCCTCATCGCCGAGGCCAAGGCCATGGGCGCCTCCAAGGTGGAGCTGCTCACCGCCGGCACCACCCCCCGCCACGGCATCTACGCCCTGGCCGGCACCATCATCGGCGTGACGTCCTCCAGCGCCACGGGCGTCGCCGTCAAGTAGTCCACAGTCCAGCCAAGGCTGGTGTGATGCGGAAGGCCCCCTGGCGACAGGCGGGCCTTCTTGCTTTTCAAGACACTTCCTCTCATCTCCTGGCACCTCCCATGCGCGCCCGCCTCCTGCTGCCCTGTGTCCTCCTGGCCCTCGCCGGCTGCCCCCGGAAGGGCGCGGACGCCAACGCCAACCTCGCCTCCGAGGTGAAGACGCGGCTGGCCGAGCGCGAAGCGAAGCTCACCAGCTACCGCATCGCCGGCACGGTGAAGGACGAGGGCCAGGAGGCGCTGTCCTTCACCTTCGACTACCGCGCGCCCCAGCGCATGCGCGGCTCGCTGGGCCCGCCCGCCTCGCGCACCTTCGCGTGGGACGGCACCCACCTCTTCCAGCAGGTGGACGGAGAGAAGTCCTTCAGCACCTTCAAGTCCGAGCTGCCCCCCGCGAAGCTGGTGGGTTTCCTCAACCAGACGTTCAGCCCCTTCACGCCGGAGGGCTTCCGCGCGCCGATGCTCCTGCGCAGCGCCACCGCCCGCCGCGCCACGCACCCGCGCGCCCCGGAGGCCGTGGAGCTGGTCCAGAAGCTGGAGGGCGAGGCCGAGGGTGTGGAGATGGTCTACGTGCTGCGCTGGCCCCGGCTGGACTTCCTGGGGAAGCGCACCCGCGCGCCGGACGGCACCGAGGCCGAGGAGCGCGTGGAGGAGGAGCACTGCCAGGAGTCGCTCGGGCTGTGCGTGCCCAAGCGCCTCACGCGGTGGCTGGGCGGCAGGCAGGTGGGAGAGACGGTGCTGGGCCGCGTGGAGCTGAACGCCACGCTGCCCAATGATGCCTTCACCCTGTCCGCGCCGGAGGGGTACTCGGTGCAGTCGAAGACACTGGTGGAGTCCACGCCCGCCGCGCCGCCCACGGGCGGTTGACCGGCTCCCCCGTCGTCCCCACCTTCGGGGCCGGGGGCAACGGCACTTATGGTGGAGAACGTCATCTTCGACGTGGATGGGACCCTGGTGGACTCGGTGGACGAGCACGCCGAGGCCTGGCGGCGCGCCTTCCTGCACTTCGGTCGGGACATCCCGTTCGCGCACGTGCGCAGTCAGATTGGCAAGGGCGCCGACCAGCTCATTCCCGTCTTCTTCAATGACGAGGAGCTGGAGCGCTTCGGCAAGGATTTGGAGGAGTACCGCGGCCAGCTCTTCGTGAAGGAGTTCCTGCCCAAGGTGCGCTCCTTCCCGCGCGTGCGAGAGCTGTTCCAGCGGCTGCGGGCGAGCGGCATCCGCGCCGCCCTGGCCTCCAGCGCCAAGGAAGACGAGCTGAAGCAGTACGTGAAGCTGTGCGGCATCGACGGCCTGTTCGAGGCGAAGACGAGCAAGGACGACGTGGACAAGAGCAAGCCCCACCCGGACATCTTCGAGGCCGCGCTGGCGCGGCTGGGCAAGCCCGACGTGAGCGCGACGGTGGTGGTGGGCGACACGCCCTATGACGCGCTCGCCGCCAACAAGCTGGGACTACCCACGGTGGGCGTGCTGGCCGGCGGCTTCCCTCCGGACGACCTGCGCGCCGCGGGCTGCCGCACGCTGGTGAAGGACCCGGCGGAGCTGCTCGCGCGCCTCGAGTCCTCGCCGCGCACCTGGCCCTGGAGCGAGGCCAGCGCCGCGCAGACGGCCAAGGACGAGTAGCCACACCCGCGCCCCATCTCCCCGGAGAGGGAGATGGGGAGGGGGATGCGACTCCCTACTTCCGCGTGCTGCTCCGGCTGCTCTTGCGGGCACCGCTCCGGCCGCGCCCGCTGGTGCTCTTGCGGCTGCCGCCGCGCGAGGTGGTGCGCTTGGTGGCGCTCTTGGCGCGGCTGCTGGTGGAGCCGCGCTTCGCGGTGGCCCGGCGCGCCGCGGTGCTCCGCGACGTGGCCTTGCTGCCCGAGCGAGTGGAGCGCTTGGCCTTCCGGGTGGCGTCGGCGCGCGCCTTCCCTCCCTTGGCGCCGGCCTTGCGCGCATTCTTTCGTGCGACGGGGCGGCGGCGCGCGGCCTTGGCCTTGCTGCCCGAGCCGCCCTTCATTCCGCCCCCGGTGAGCTTGTTGACGGTGGCCCAGGCTCGGGCCTCGGCCGTCTTCTCGGAGGTGCCCTTCTTCTCGTAGCCCTCCTCGATGTGCTCGGCCATGCGCTTCTGCTTCGACGTGTACTTCGCCTTGCTTCCACGTGCCATGCGTTGCCCTCCTGGCAATGTCGGCTCCGGCGAGGAGCCAGCGT
Organism: Pyxidicoccus trucidator; assembly: GCF_010894435.1. NCBI lineage: Bacteria > Pseudomonadati > Myxococcota > Myxococcia > Myxococcales > Myxococcaceae > Pyxidicoccus > Pyxidicoccus trucidator. The sequence continues at coordinate 132,172 of NZ_JAAIXZ010000012.1, forward strand.
CACCTGGAAGGTGGGCAGCCACCCGGGAGCGTCAAGCCCCACACGGGCCCTTGCGCGCACACGCCGGAGGCCCCAGGGCCGCGCGCGAAAATGAGTCCCGCAACTTCTCCGCGGAGGCCGGGTTCAGGAGCAGCGAGGCCGGAACACGCAGCACCGACCCACCCTGGAGGAATCCCATGAACCGCACTTCCACCCACCGCCGTCTCCTCGCCGCCGCGCTGTGCTTCACCCTGCCCCTGGGGCTCATCGCCTGTGGCAACGACACCCCGGGCGAAGAGGCGCTCTATGTCGGCGAGGCCGCCGCCTTCCTCGCCTCCTCCGAGGAGGGGGGCGACATCGGCGGGGACGCGGTGGCCGACGCGGATGGCACCACGCTGCAGTCCATGGCGACGGAGGAGGTGGACGCCATCACCCAGGAGCCCACGGACACGGGCGGCCTGTGCGACTTCAGCGCCCGCCGGCAGGCGGTGCTGGCGAAGTACGACGATGACGGGGACGGCACGCTGGGCAACGCCGAGCTGCGTGAGCTGAAGGCGGACCTGGGCGAGCGCCGCGAGGCCATCCGCCCGCGCCTGGCGCAGCTGGGCGAGCGCGCGCGCCACTGGGCCTTCTGGCGGGTGCGCTGGGCCTTCGACGAGGACGGCAGCGGCACGCTGTCCGCCGAGGAGCGCACCGCGCTGGTGGATGCCATGGAGGCTCGCTGCGAGCGGCTGCGCTCGGAGCGGCTGGAGAAGTTCGACGCCAATGACGACGGCAAGCTGGACGAGACCGAGCGCCAGGCGGCCCGCGAGGCGGTGCGCGCGAAGTGGCGGGCGAAGCGCCAGGAGGTGCTGGCCACGTACGACACCAACACCAACGGCGTGCTGGACGACGGGGAGCGCGTGGCGCTGCGCCAGGCCCGCGTGGCCGCCGCCCAGGAGCGCCGCGAGACGCTGATGGCCACGTACGACACCAACAGCGACGGCACGCTGAGCACCGAGGAGGCCCTGCCGCTCCGGAAGGAAATCCAGCGCCGCATCATCGAGGGCCGTGACGCGGAGGAGTGACGCACCGGAGGTCGCCTCACGCCTCCTGACGCTCCGGCCGACTCCACGCGGCCGGACGCGGGGACGGGTTGGCCCGTGTGGATTCCCCCTCGTGCCCTGTCCCCGCCCCCCAGGTCGCCCTCCCGGCGGCCTGGGGGTTTCCCTTTCGTACACTTCCGCTTCGCCCTCCACCCACCGGGCCCGCTGGCCTGCCTGCCCCGGCGTGCACACCTTGGAGGACGACACGGAAAGAGAGGTCACCCTGGAACCCGCTCTCATCGAGCCCCCCCGTCACCGGACCCTGGACGACGGACCGGCGGTGTTGGTGGTCAACACCGGCTCGCGCTCGGGGCGGGAGGCCTTCGACACGGCCCGCGCCGCACTCACCTCCCGGGGTGTCCCGGTGGTGGAGTGCCACGCCCTGTCCCGCACGGAGCGCCTCCAGCACGTGCTGGAGCGGATGACGCAGCTGGGCGCGCGCCGCATCCTCGTGGGCGGTGGCGACGGCACGCTGAGCTGTGTGGTGGGCCAGCTCCTGGGCCGGGACGTGACGCTGGGCGTGCTGCCGCTCGGCACGGGCAACGACTTCGCCCGCTCGCTGGGAATACCTCAGGACATCGAGGCCGCGTGCGACATCATCGCCCAGGGCTACACCGCGCGGGTGGACGTGGGGCTCGCCAACGGGCGGCCCTTCCTCAACGCGGCCAGCCTGGGCCTGGCCACCGGCATCGCGAAGCGGCTGACGAAGCGCCTCAAGCAGCGCGCGGGGAAGCTGGCCTACCCGGTGGCCGCCGCCGCGGAGATGAAGGACCTGAAGCCCTTCCACGTGCGCATCCAGGCGGATGACCAGGAGCTGGAGCTGGACGCGCTGCAGCTCGTCGTGGGCAATGGCCGCTACCACGGCGCGGGCAACGTGGTGTCTCCCGATGCGCAACTGGATGACAGACGCCTCCACGTGTACGCCATCGCCGCCCCCTCCGCGAGCAATGGCCGCGAGGGCACCGGCCTGGGCCAGCTCCAGGACCTGGCCACGCTGGCGCGCGTGGCGATGTCGCTGCGCTCCGGTGAGCACGAGGACCACCCGGCCGTCTCGTCGCTGCGCGCGGCCCGCCTCTACGTGGAGGCAGACCCGGTGCAGGAGGTGAACGCGGACGGAGAGCTCGTCGGCCGCACGCCCATGCGCTTCGAGGTGGCCCCGGCGGCCCTGCGCGTCTACGCGCCCGCGCCCTCCTGAATTTCGATTCAGCTCATGTCTGGCCTACGCTGGGGGAGTCCGCGGCGGCCTCCCCCTCCGCCGCGGGGAGGCCGAGCCCGTGCGACAGCGTTCCCGACTCCCCATCCTCATCGCGGCCTGTCTCGCCGTGGCGGCCGTGCTGCTCCTGTGGTTCCGCATGCCCGCGCCGGGAAGGCTGACGGCTCCGGGCCCGGAAGCCCCTGTCGCCCTCACGCCCGCCGCCGCCGAGCCCGCGCCCCGTGCCAGCGCGCCGCCCACGCCGTCGCTGGAGACGGCCGCCACGCCGGAGGATGGGGCCTTCGTCGTGCGCGTGGTGGATGGCGCGGGCCCTGTCGCGGGCGCGCGCGTGCGGGCGTACCTGCGCGTGGAAGGGGACGGCACCGGGGCCACGCCCTGGCGCCGCGCGGGCGAGGGCACCACGGCCGCGGACGGCACGCTGCGGCTACCAGCCGGCCCGGGGGACTACCTGCTGTCCGCGCACGCGGAGGGCCATGGCCCTGCCCGGCGTCAGGCCACGCGCCCCCTCGGTGAGGCGGAGACGGCGGTGGAGTTGTCGCTGCCCAGCGGTGTCTCGCTGGAGGGCCGCACCGTTGCGGAGGGCCGGGGTGGAGAGCCGGTGCCGCTGGCGGAGGTGACGCTGCGGCCGTACCCGGGACTGGCCCGGGCGGGCATGGAGCCCGTGGGCCTGCCGGAAGAGTCCCCGGCGGTGACGAGCGACGCGCGGGGCCGCTTCACCTTCTCCGGCCTCGCGCCGGGCCGCTACGAGCTGACGGCCGAGGCGCCGGGCTTCAGCCGCCGCACGCTGCGCCTGCTCCAGGTGCCTCACGCCGGTGAGCTGGTGGTGGGGCTGTGGGGCGCGGGCACGCTGGAGGGCTTCGTGGTGGACGCGAAGGGCCAGCCCGCCGCGGGCGCGGAGGTGACGGCGGCGGGCGGACTCGTCCCGGTGCGCGTCACCACCAGCGACAGCGGCGCCTTCGCGCTGGAGGTCGGCGCCGGTACCTGGGTGGTGTCGGCGCGGCTCGGAGAGGCCGTGGGCCGCGTGCCCGGCGTGCTCTCCGTGGCGGCGGGCGAGACGCTGCGCGGCCTCACCGTGACGCTGGGAGGCGCCAGCGGGCTGGAGGGCACCGTGTCGACGACGGACGGCGCCCCGGTGCGCGGCGCGGTGCTGGTGGCCCGGCCTTCCGGCGGCACGGGCGAGCTGGCGCGGACCGCCTCCGTGGGAGAGGGCGTGTGGCGGATGGACGTGCCGCCCGGTGAGTACGACGTGGCCGTGCGGGCGCCCGGAATGACGGGCCTGCTGCGCGAGGCCGTGGTGGTGAGCCCGGGCCAATACACTCCGCTGGACGTGCGGCTGGAGCCGGCGACGGCGGTGGTGGAGGGCCTCGTGGTGGACGGCGAGGGACGGCCCGTGGAGGGAGCCCAGGTGCGCGCGGGGCTCCGGTCCGGAGAAGGCGTGACACGCACCGCGCTCACCGATGCGCAGGGCGCGTACCGGCTGGAGGGGCTCGAGGCGGGGCTGACCTCCCTCCAGGCCCGGCGGGACGGGGCCGTCCGGTGGACGCTGCGGATGGAGACCCTGAAGCCCGCCAGCACCACGCAGGTGGACTTCACGCTGCCGGACTCCGGCGCTGTGTGGGGACAGGTGACGCGCGAGTCGGGCGCGCCCCTCACCGAGCCGGTGCTGGTGCACGCGCTGCCCCGGGGCGCGGGCTCGGGCGCGGGCTCGGCGGAGACGGATGCCCAGGGGCGCTTCCAGCTGGAGCTGCCCGCGGGCGTGTACCAGCTCGTCGCGCTGGCGCACGCGGCGGCCGTCTACGTCCACGTGGAGAATGACCCGGCGGTGACGGTGCCTCCGGGTGGCACCGTGCAGCAGGACCTCACGCTGAAGGAGGACGGAGCCCTGGCGGGTACCGTGCTGGAGCCCTCGGGAGCGCCCAGCCCGCTGGCCGCCGTGGCCGCCGTCCAGGGTGGCGACTTCCCCATGACGGTGCGGGTGCGCGCGGACGAGACAGGCCAGTTCACCCTGCCCCACCGCCCCCCGGGCGCCGCGCCCCTGGAGCTGGTTGCCTACAACGGCGGTCGCACGGGCCGGCTGCCGGGTGCGAGCGAGGGCCAGGGCCCCTTGAGCGTGCGCCTCCAGCCCGCGGCCACCCTGCGCGGCCGGGTGGTGGCGGGCAGCGGCACGGCGCCCACCGGCTTCACCCTGGAGCTGCGCGAGCCGGACGGCGAGGAGCTGCCCTGGGCCCAGGCGTGGCCCACCACGCGGCGCTTCCCGGGTGACACCTTCGCGATGCCGGACGCGCCCGGCCAGCCGGTGAAGGTGACGGTGCGCACCGACGACGGCCGCACGGGCGAGGCCCAGGTGACGCTCTCACCGGGCGGCTCCGCGGAGGTGGAGGTGCCCCTCACCGGCGGCGCGGCCTCCATCTCCGGGCGCGCGGTGTGGAGCCGGGGCGCCGGGCCCGCCGGGGGCGTGGCGGTGTTCCTGGACCGCGCGGTGTCGGCACAGCCCGACGCGCGCACCGGACCGGACGGCCGCTTCCGCCTGGACGACGTGCGCCCCGGCCCGCACACCGTGCGGCTGCTGCCACCGGAGGGCCGCGTGGAGACGCGCACGGTGAAGGTGGTGGAGGCCCAGGCCAGCGAGCTGGGCGACGTGACGGTGTCCCCGCGCCGCGCGGCGCCGGGCACCCTGGGCGCGGGCTTCAGCGAGGACCGGGGCCACGTCACCTTCGCCTGGCTGACGCCGGACGGGCCCGCGGCGCGCGCGGGCGTGATTCTCGGAGACCGGCTGCTCGCGGTGGACGGGCAGGTGGTGCGGGGCAGGACGGAGGCCGAGTCCCGCGCGCACGGGGCCCCCGGTACTCCGGTGCGGCTGCAAGTGCGGCGCGCGGGCGGCGAGCAGGAGGTGCTCGTCACCCGCGCCGAGTAGCCGCGCGCTACACCTTCTCCAGCACGCGCGACAGCACCTGCGCGGTGAAGTTCACCAGCGGAATCACGCGCCGGTAGTCCATGCGCGTGGGGCCGATGACGCCCACCGTGCCCAGCACCTGCTCCTGGTTTCCGTACGGGCTGGCGATGACGGAGACGTCTCCGGCGGCGGAGAAGTCGCTCTCCGCGCCGATGAAAATCTGCATCTCGTTGGCGCGCTGCACGCGGTCCAGCAGCGACAGCAGCTTGTTCTTCTCGTCCAGCGCCTTGAAGAGCGCGCGCATGCGCTCCACGTCCGCGAACTCGGGCGCCTCCAGGAACGAGCCCGTGCCCTGGATGAGCACCCGCTCCGTGGTGGGCAGGTCCGTGGCCGCCGCGCCCAGCTTCAGCGCCTTGGCCGTCAGCGCGTTGTAGAGCGCCTGCTCCTGGTCCATCTCCGCGCGGATGCGCTCACGCGCCTCCTCCAGCGGCACCTCGCACAGCAGCTCCGACAGGTAGTTGCTCGCCTTGAGCAGCTCGTCCGAGGTGATGGGGAACTCGACGGTAATCGCCTTGTTGTGCACCTGGCCGCTCTGCCCGACCAGGATGGCGAGCACCCGGTCCTCGCGCAGGCGGACGAACTCGATGCGCCGGAACACCGCCGAGTCCGGCCGCGGCGTCACCACCACGCCCGCATGCCGCGTCAGCGAGTGGAGGATGCGGCTGGCCTCGCCCAGCACCTCTTCCAGGTTGGCCTCCTGGATGAGGCCCGCGTGGATGAGCTCCCTGTCCCTTGGCGTGGGGTCCTTCAGCTTGACGAGCGTGTCCACGTAGAACCGGTACCCCTGGTCCGTGGGGACGCGCCCGGCCGAGGTGTGTGGCTTCTCCAGGAAGCCAAGCTCCTCCAGGTCGGCCAGCACGTTGCGCATGGTGGCCGAGGAGACCTCGAACCCGGGGCGGCGGGCGAGCTGTTGACTGCCTACCGGTCCGCCCGTGGTGATGTACTCCTGCACCACCGCGCGGAGGACTTCCTTCTCTCGCTCTCCCAGCTCTTCAGACGGCATCCCTGCTCACACTCCGGAGCCGGTGGCCCGGCACGACATCCACCGAGGCTCCACCGGAAGTTTAAGAAAGCGGGGCCGCTGCTTCAATCCGCGTTTCCCTTGTCCGTACGTCCAGCTGGCGCCGCCATTCCCGAGAGGGGACAGCGGAAAGGCAGGCAGGCGCCACCGTGCTCGGGAGCATGCCCAGCCCCACTGTACCGCATCGCGAGCGAGCCGACTGTAGGGTACGGGAATGCGCACATGGCCGGGCCCTGGCGTGGACGCTAGAAGCGGCGGCATCGTGTCCGCCTCTTCGCCCGCGCAGTCCCTGCCCCAGCTCCCTTCGACTCCCTCCGTCGCGCCCACCGGCGACCTCGGCGCGCCGGGCGCACAGCGGGGCTGGCTCATTGTCAGCCTGGTGTCGCTGTATCTCATTTGGGGCTCCACCTATCTGGCCACCCGCTGGGGGTTGCAGGGGGGCCTGCCGCCCTTCCTGATGTCGGGGACGCGCTTCACGCTGGCCGGCGCCGTGCTGTTCGCCGTGCTGTGGTTGCGCGGCGCGCCGGTGCCCTCCGTTCGCCAGTGGGCGTCCAGCGCGGTGGTGGGCCTGTTGCTGCTGGGCATCGGCAACGGCGGCCTCGTCTACGCGCAGCAGTGGGTGCCGTCCGGAGTGGCGGCGCTGGTGGTGGGCAGCCTGCCCATGTGGACGGCGCTCTTCGGCGGTCTCTTCGGCCAGTGGCCGGGGCGCATGGAGCGCTGGGGGCTGGCGGTGGGCTTTGGCGGCATCGTCCTGCTCAACCTGGGCGGCAACCTGGGCGGGCAGTGGCTGCCCACGCTGGCGATGCTGGTGGCGCCGATGAGCTGGGCGTTCGGCTCCATGTGGAGCAAGCGCCTGCCCATGCCGCAGGGGTTGATGTCCGCCGCGGCACAGATGCTGTGCGCCGGCGTGTTGATGACGGCCTTCGGCATGCTGATGCTGGGCGAGCACCTGCCGACGGTGATGCCGGGCCCGCGCGCCCTCTTCGCCTACTTCTACCTGGTCATCTTCGGCTCGGTGGTGGGCTACAGCGCCTATGGCTACCTGCTGCGCAATGCGCGCCCGGCGCTGGCCACCAGCTACGCGTATGTGAATCCGGTGGTGGCGGTGTTCCTCGGCGGCGTGCTCGCCGGTGAGACGATGGGGCCCACGGCCTGGATTGCCATGGGCGCCATCCTCGGCGCGGTGGCGCTGCTGACGCGCAAGCGGTGAAGACAGGACGGCGCGCGGATGGCGACATGCCATTGATGCAACTTCGGTGGGTGTTGCTCGCCAGCCTGTTGCTGGCCGCGTGCGGTCCCTCGCGCACCTCGCGGCAAGGCGAGCCGCGCCACTATGCGCAAGCGATGGACTCGGCGACGAGCGCATGCCTGCGCAACCCCGCCTGCTACACGGCCACGGGCGAGGACGCCATCCTCCCGTGGCTGTCACGCGCGGCGAGCGCGGTGCGCACCACCGCGGCGATGATGCGGTTGCTGGAGGCGGCGGATATCGAGCGTGTCGAAGGCATCCTCTCGGAGTGCGCCTCGGAAGCTAACGGACACGTCAACGAACAGCGCTACGGGAAGGGCGGGTGGCCCACCCCCGAGCAATGCAAGGAGGCGGTGACGTCTCCCTGGGGGCAGAAGGAGACGCGGGCGGAAGAACTGGGCCGGTTGAAACACGAGGTGGCGCTGGAGTGCGCGCGGCAGAAGCTGAAAGACGCGTTCGCGGGCAACTACAGCATCGAGCCGCGTTACTTCCGCGACCCCGGGAAGGGCCTGCGCCTGATATCGCCAACCCAGGTGGCCGAATGGCTACAGGACGGGCTCTTCCACCTGCTGGCAGGGACGTTGGTGCCGGACGTCGTCATTCATTCGACGAACGAGCCGCTCAAGGTGCAGGCCGTCTATGACTTCAAATTCCCGTGCCCGCTCGACAACGAGCCATCCTGGCGGCGCAACCCATCCGGACCGCCCTTCTACGCAAAGCACCAGGGCCTCATCTACCATGAGGCACTCGGAGGCATGAAGCCGGCAATGGTTGCGCCGGGCCACGGAATCAAACGGCAATGAGCGTTCCCACTCCGAAGGTCCGCATCTACGAGACCTACAGGCCATGTCCGCCAGAACGCCCGGAGGCCCGACGGTATCTGGTCGTGCGGGACAGCCTGAACATCACCTTCTACATGCGGCGGCCCCACAGCGAGGTGAGGCATGCCGTCGCGCACGCATTGGAGGTCTACCTCCAGGCCGTCGGGCAGCAGAAGCTGACCTGTTACGCAACGCGTTCCGGCGACTGGCAGGACCTCGATGACGCCGGCTGGGCGTTCATCCGGGAGTACCTGCTTCAGCCAGAGGGCGCGAACATCCTCCTGAGAGAACACGCAACGGTGGTACCCGGACATGCGTTTGTCCATCTGGGTGTGGGCGCGGACACGCCCAGCGACGGGTTGTTCCCTGACGAGGCCTCCGCCGTCTCCTTCTGGCTGCCGACCGAGTACCTGGAGGAACGCGGTCCCGGTTGGTTGAGGGAACTGGCCCTGGAGCTGGGCGCCAGGCTTCCCTTCAACTCCGGCCATGCCGGCTTGTTCCTCCAGTCATCCTTCGACCCCATGACGCACGCGGAGGTCCGCGCGGCCTGCCTCGCCTACCCGGGGCTGGACCTCCTGAATGTGGACGAGGTGGCCAGCAACATCGGCACCCGGGTCAAGGGAGCGCACTGGCTGACCTTCCTCGGCCAGCCGGTGCTGGGGGAGTTGGGCGGTGCGACGGGCCTTCGCTCCCGCCTGCACTCACCCGACACCACCCTGCAGGACCTGGGTGCGGACCGGGTCGTGGTGACCCTCGGACAGTGGCCAGAGGCCGGGGACCAGGAACCGGAGCGCACCCTGGCCCCGCACCGCGAGTTGGCGCGCGTGCTGGAGCCGTGGCTCTACCGCGAACGCACCCCTTGGACTGGCTTCACCGAGGACGACATGCGCCGCTGGGAACGGCGCCTCCTCGATTAGCCTTCCTGCCGCCCTGCGGAACAGGACGCTGCGCAGGTGCTGCTGACGCGCAAGCGGTGATGTGCCGCGGCGGCGGGGGCTTCAGGGGAAATAGGGCCGGAATGATTTTTTTAAACGCGCGCCGGCCCTCGGGGTTCTCCGTGCAGCACGACCCAAGGGCCGGCTGTCGGGTCCCCCGGAGAACCCCATGAAGACCGCCCACGCCGTGGCTGCCTCGCTGTTGGCCACGCTCACCCTGTCCACGCTCGCCCAGGCCGAGGAACGCGTGCCCGCGGGGCCGCCCGGCTCCGTGCTCAACACGCCGTCCCATGCCCACCGGCTCGATGTGGGCGGCAGCTTCGGCTTCAACAATGCCGGGGGAGTGGGCTTCTTCACCGGCTTCGGCGTGGCGGCCGACGTGCGACTGGTGGACTTCCTGTCCCTGGGCGCGGGCGTGGGCGGAGGACTGTGGGGCCCCCGTTTCACCGCACACTCCCGCGTGTACCCGCTGGGTGTCTCGCGCTCCTTCTTCCTGCAGGGCGCGCTGGCGTACAACCTCGGACACGATAGCTATTTCGATGAGGACTCCAGGGACGAGGTGCGCATCAGCCGCGCGGGTGCCACCACCGCGAATGCCTCGCTGGGCTACCGCATGGACCTCGGCTCGCGCGGCTGGCTCGCCTTCGAGGCGGGCTGGGCCTTCCGCTTGCGCCCCGCGGAGTACCGCGCCACCGGAAGGCGCGAGCTGACCGACGCCGAGGAGCAGGCGCTGCGCTTCTCCCGGCCGGGCGGCATCCTCCTGGGCATCTCCGGCGGCTTCTCCGTTCTCTAGGAGGCTCCGAGAGGAAGCTCCAGTAGACTGCCCCGAGCGCCGCACCATGACGGACTCCGCCAACGACGCGCCCAAGGTCCTTCCCTTTCCAGGGGACGCTCGGCGTGGGCTCGAGGTGCGCACCGACGAGGAGCTGATGCTCCTGTCCGGCGCGGGCTCCGCGGAGGCCTTCGAGCAGCTCGTGCGCCGGCACCACCCCCGTCTGGCGCGCTTCTGCGGCAAGTCCGTGGGCAGCGCGGCCGAGGGCGACGAACTGGCTCAGGAGACGCTGGTGCGGGTGTGGGAGACGCGCCGCGACTACCAGCCCCGCGCGCCCTTCGTCGTCTTCATGCTCACCGTCGCGCGCAACCTGTGCCGCAACCGCGCGCGAGACTCGGGCCGGCGCGGACGCTGGCAAGCGGAGGCACACGACGTGGCCCGGAGAGAAGCCGTGTCCTCGCCGGCCGCCGCGAGCGCGGTGGACCAACTGCTGGAACGAGAGCAGCAGCGGCGCGTGCGCGAGGCGATGCTGGAGCTGCCCGACAAGTTCCGCGAGGTGCTGTTGCTACGGTTCGACCAGGAGCTCGACTACGCGGAGATTTCCCGCATCGTCGGGCGCAACGAGGCCACGGTCCGCTCGCGCGTGTTCCATGGCCTGAAGAAGCTCCGCGCCAGGGTGCCAGGAGGTGTTTCGTGACGTCGCCATGCCCCGAGCCGTCGGTATGGCCGCGACTCGTCGACCGGCAGCTCTCCGAGGACGACGCGCGGACCCTGCGTGCCCATGCCCGGGACTGCGCGCGCTGCCAGGCCGAGCTGGGAGGGACGGAGGCGCTCGTCGCGCGCATCGCCGCGCCGCTGGAGCCCGCCGCGCCTCCTGACGAAGCCGTGGCGCGGGTGCTGCGCCGGGTGCGCGCGGGTCCTCCCGAGCGGCGGGTACGTCCCATCCGCTTCCGGCCCTGGATGGGCGGGGCCGCCGCGGCGCTCGCCGCCGGTCTCGCGCTGTTCGTCCTGCGGCCCACGCCCACGCCCCTTCCCGGCGAGACGACGTGGACGGCACGCGGCGCCGGGCCGGTGGAGGCGACGTTGGCTCGGAGCGTGGGCATCACCTTCCACACGCCGGGCTCGGGCGCCGCGCCGCTGGCCTCCGGCGCGGTGGTGCCGGCGGAGTCGGGCTTCGGGGTGCGCTATCGCAACCTGGACACACAAGCACCGGTGTACCTGCTGGCTTTCGCGCAGGACGCGAGGGGTGAGGTGCACTGGCTCTACCCGGCCCACCTGCGCGAGGATGCGAACGAGCCGTCGGTGAGGCTGGAGCCGTCGGCGGAGGCTCGGGCGATGGAGGAAGTCGTGGTGCTGGAGGAGCCGGCGTCCGGGCCGCTGCGGCTCGTGTCCGTCGTCACCCGCGCGCCGCTGGGAGTCCAGGACATCGAGTCACTCCCACCGGAGGCGCGCACTCCCGAAGCGCTGCGACGGCGATGGCCGGAGGCGACGGTGGAGACAGTCTCCATCGTCCTGGCAAGGACAGGGGCGGGGCCTTGAAGTCTCCGCTGCCACTCCTCATCGCACTCACGCTGTCGGCCACCGCCGCGGCAGAGGCTCCAGCCTCTCCGCCTGCTGTGTTCGCGCTGGTGGTGTCCAACAACCGCGGCTTCGCACCCGGCCGGTCGGTGCTCCAGTACGCGGACGACGATGGGGCGAAGTACCACGACGTCTTCTCCATGCTCGCGGAGCCCGGGGGTGTGGTGCTCCTCACGGAGCTGGACGCAGATACCCGGCGGCTCTTCCCGGCGCTCGTGCCGGTGGCGCGCCCGCCCACCTCGGGGAACGTGGCGGAGGCGGCCCGGTCGCTCGCCGAGCGCATCGCCGAGGCGAAGCGCTCCGGGCGCGAGGTGGACTTCTACTTCGTCTTCGCCGGCCACGGGGACGTGGACCAGGGGCGCGGCTTCCTGGAGCTGGCGGACCGGCCCTTCGACGCGGACGACCTTCAGGCGCTGCTGCGTCAGGTGGACGCCACGCGCGCGCACGTCATCCTGGACAGCTGCAACTCCTTCTTCGTGGTGAGCCCGCGCAAGGCGGGTGGGCGGCGCTACGCCACCCCCGCGGACATGACGCAGCACCTGGCGCGGCGGCTGCCCGCGGTGGGCGTGCTGCTGTCCACCAGCGCCGAGGCCGAGGTGTACGAGTGGTCCGAGCTGCAGTCCGGCGTGTTCAGCCACGTGGTGCGCGCGGGGTTGATGGGCGCCGCCGACGCGGACGCGGACGGGCGCGTCACCTACGCGGAGCTGGAGGCCTTCGCGAGCGTCGCCGCCCAGGAGATTCCCAACCCGCTGTTCCGGCCCCGCATCTTCGCGCTCGGCCCGGGGCGCAGCGCCCAGGCTCCGCTGGTGGACCTGCGGGCGGTGCGCTCGGCGGTGACGCTGACGGTGGACGCTCCGCCCGCGGTGCGCCTCACGCTGCGAGATTCACAGGGCCTGCGGTGGGTGGACCTCCACAAGGAGGCCGGGGTGCCGCTGGCGCTGCGGCTGCCGCCCGGGGTGGCGCGCGGCCTGGAGGTGGAGCGCCCCGACGGGGCCGACGGCGTGCGCTGGTCTCTGGGAGAGGTGCCGCCCGGTGCCGCGGTCGAGCTGGCGAGCTTCACTCCCGCGTCCGCGCCGCCGGCCTCGCGCGGCGTGCAGGACCAGCTCCGCCAGCTCTTCGCGACGCCCTTCGGTCCCCAGGCGCTGGCCGCCTTCGAGCAGGCCCGGAGCGCCAGTCCTCCGCCCATGTACGGAATCTCCCTGGCGGACCGTGAGCGCATGCGGCAGCTGGTGGAGACCTTCAGCGCGGTGGAGTTGGACAAGCGTCGCACACAGAGCATCCTCTTCGGCGCGTCGCTGGCGTCGACGGTGGGCTCCGGCGCCGTCCTCATCGGGCAGGGGGACTTGCAATCGCAGGCGGAGGGCATCGCCACGCTGGGCGTGGGGCTCATCTTCAGCGGCGTGGACTTCCTTCAGCAGGTGCGGCGCGAGGACCCGCAGGCCCTGCTGGAGGAGTTCCGCGCGTCGAACGCGGACCCCTCGGTGGACCCGGGCCACACCATTGCCCGCGTGGACTACCGGCTCAACCGCTTCCTCGCACAGGAGCGGAAGGTCCGCCGCCAGCTCGCGACGATAGGCTGGCTCTGCATGGGGTCGGCCGTGATGATCCTCGGCCTGGCGGAGGTGGACCGCTTCACGGGAGTCAACCGCAGGGAGGTGGTGGAGACCGAGATTGCCGCGCTCCTGATGGCGGTGAGCGGCACGTCCTACCTGCTGCGCGCCGAGTACACGGAGAGCGCCACCGAGCACCTGGTGCGGCAGTGGAACACGGACCCGGACATGCGGCGCCTGCCGCGCGTCGCCGTGGTGCCGTCCTCCGGGGGCGCGGTGCTCACCGTGGGCGGCGCCTTCTGAGGACGGGTGGGTGCAGGGCGAAGTCCACCAGCAGCCGGGGTTCGCCCAAGCCGGGAGGCCCCAAACATGAACATGTGCGCGCGCCGACGGCATCCTACCTGCTGCCAGCAGGCGCGCAGTTCAAGACGAAGCACCTACTCGGGCTCTTCCTTCCAGTCTTCATCCGTCTTCAACTCTTCAGGAAGAGGCGCGACCATGAACAGCAACCTCCCTTGCGCTTGAACGACCATGAAGCCTTTTCCAGCGATCCTCACACGCTCGGAATCCCGGGCCTTCCCGCTGACAAGCCACTGGTCCGCCTCCTCTCGCGTCGCGAAATCATGAGAGACCTCGACCGTGAAGGACGTATCGGAAAACTTCTTGTAATACTTGGCGAAGTCGTCCTCCTGCGCACTGTCTTGGATATAGAGCAATGCGGCCTGGGCAAGCTTGAGCGCCTCCCGTTCCTTCGAGCCCTCCGCTTGATTTTCGATGAAAGGGTTCAGAGCGAGGAGCATGCCTTCCAAATCGAGACCTGGCGTCTGTGCCATATCGTCACCTGATATCCGCCACTCGCTCACAGTGGGGCAAGAACCAGCGCACCACCCGCTGCGATGGCAACGACGTAGGGAGCGGCAATCACGCCCGCGACGATGACGATGGTACCAACCGCCACCTCGGTCTTGTGCTCCCTGAGCCATTCGAGCGCAGCATTCATGGTGGGAAAGTGAAGCTCCTTCTTCTGCGAATCCTGCCGCTCCAGTTCCTCCTGCTCCTGGATGCACCTCATGAACTCTTCGCGGCACGTCTTGGTACAGTGCTCATGGTGCATGCCGGAGCCCTTCTTGATGCTTGAAATGCTTGGTTTACGATTCCAGCATGCCTTGAAGCACTGCTTTTGCAGTTCGTTGCAGTAAGCTTCCGCCCCAGACCCACCAGTTCCGCTCCCGACGTCAGAGCCGACTCCGCTCGCGTCCTCGGAAATGACGTAGACTTTTCGCTCTGGCTGCTGCGTATGGGCGCATCCGGGGCTGGCCGTCGCCACGACCACCAGCAGCGCCGCCAAGCTTATTGGACGTACTGGGAGCATTGCCCACCTCGAAGGGCCACTATGACTGTTCTCGGTGTAAGCCGCCAAGACGGCGGCAGGAGCCTGTACAGCGGTGCTCCCCAGAATCCCTGGGGAGATCTTCGCGGGGCCTATGTTCCCTCCGCTCCGCTCACTGCCCCCGTAGCCCCCGAGCACACCGCACCGCGACGACACACCCCACCTGCCCCTGTTCTCTGAAGCGCCCGCGCGCCCGGAGGCAGGAGTATTTTGGGGTCTTGACGTCACCAACATGAAGATGGGCGCATGACCACTTGAGTCCCGCGCCAGCCTGAGCCCCAGGGTTCAGCCTCTCCGCGCCTTGTCAGATTCTTCTGGTATTCCTGGCTTCAGTCTCATGGGACCGAGCCCAGAACCGGAGGACGTGGATGAGAGCGCGCGGGGTCATCTGGCTGGTGCTGGCGCTTGCCGTCGCGGGCTGCTCGACCACGAGGGTCGTGCGACTGGACATAGGGAACGGACCTCCCATCGTCCACACGCCTTTCGAGGAGGAAGGTACCGGGCCCGTCGAGTTGGACGACGATGAGTTCGAGGAGGCCATGGTGGCGCTCGCCCGGGACGTGCGTCCCTTCGCCAACCCATTGCGAGAGGCCCGCCAGCTCTTCGGAGTCCCCGAAAGAGGCGGGGTGTACCTGTACCAGCACCGCAGCCCTCGGCTCGTCCCCCAGGAAGAAGAGAAGCACCCGGACGGCCCGCGCCTGCTGGAGGCGTACTCGGATGACGAACTGACGCGCGCCTATGGCCGCTGGTGCGAGCGTAAGAAGCAACCCGGCGACTGCCTGCGCCTGCTGGCCGAAGGCCCGCTGCTGGCCAGCGACGGCAAGTACTCGCTGGCCATGGCCATCGCCATGGACTCGGTCTGGGAGGAGACGGCCAAAGCGCTGGAGGACATGGCGGACCCGCAGGCACTTTTGGCGACGGTGACGGCCTCCGTCAGCATGTACCTGCTCCTCTGGTCGCTGCCCGAGCCGGTGAGCAAGGGCCTGGCTGCTCTGCTGACGGCCACCGCCATCGCCTACCTGGGCGTGGACACGGTGTGGCGCCTGCTGGATGGGTGGATATCCCTGGTTCGCAAGGTGGACCAGGCCATCACCTTCGAGCAGCTCAGCGAGGCGGGCGAGGCATACGGCGAAGTCCTCGGCGAGAACGCGGCGCGCGTTCTCATCATGCTGGCCACAGCTGCCATCGGGAACACAGCCGGCCTGGCTGCGAAAGCGTCGCGGCTGCCAGGCTCGGCGCAGGCAGCGCTCGCCGTGGAGACACAAGCGGGCTACCAGTACATGGCCGTCGGAAGCGTGCAGTCCGTGACGATGGCCGCCGAGGGCTTCACCATCGCGCTGGCCCCCAATGCGGTCGCCATGGCGAACCGGGGAATGCGCGGCGGCCGGACCCGGGACCATCACCTCGCAACGGACAAGAACAGTATCTCCACCGCTCGCGGCGGGCCCTGGACGCCGCGGTTCAGGAGGCTCTTCAAGAAGGCCGGGATGGAGCTGAAGGACCCCGAGAACATCGTGCCGGTCGAGGGCCACAACGGTCCCCATCCACAGCGGTACCACGAACTGGTCCACGAAAGATTGAACGGTGCGACGGAGACCTGTCGCAGGGTGGAGGAGTGCCGCGCGGCCCTGACAAGAGCGCTTCAACAACTGGCCAGGGAGGTCGTCACGAAAGGAACGGAGCTCAACAGGCTCGTGACGCGCGGCAAGTAACGGTTAGAACCGCATCATGCCGAGTCGCTTCTTCAGGATTGCCGAGAACGTCCAGGCCGGTAACTGGTACCTGGGGGACCCCGAGGACCCACGGGGCCAGGAAGTAGAAGACCCTTGGATGTTCAGGGCAGGGCGGCCCATCCAGGTCGAAGGCCCTCTGAGCGTCCCCATCGACGAACCGGGCAGGGCGCTGGACTTCTCCCTGGCAGGCGTGGGGCTTGCGCCCATCGTCCACGTCAAGGTGGCCACCCTCTTCGTGGAGCTGGCCCCAGACGACGTGCAGACCCTTCCTGTGGGCATCAAAGGCCACTCGGACCAGTACCTCATCCTGGTGGCCACGAAGCTCATCCGCTGCATCGACGAGAAGGCTTCCAAGGTGCAGTTCTGGAAGCCGGAAGACGGGCTGCCCGGGAAGGTAGGTCAGTACTACGCGGTGGATGACTTGCGCATCGACCCCAGCAAGGTGGGCGATGCCAAGGTGTTCCGCACGGAAGGCTGGACCATGGCCCTCATTGTCTCCGAAGACATCAAGCGGGCCCTGGAGCGTGTGAAGGCCACCGGCGTGAAGTTCACGCCGGTGTAGCTCCTTCCGAAACGGCCCCTGCACGCGGTGGTGCTCGGCCTGGCGGAGGTGGACCGCTTCACTGGGACGACTGAAGGAAGGTGGTGGAAATCGAGATCGCCGTGCTCCTGATGACGGTGAGCGGCACGTCCTCCCTACTGCGCGCCGGGTACACGGAGAGCGCCACCGAGCACCTGATGCAGCAGTGGAACACGGCCCCGGACATGCGGCGCCTGCCGCGCGTCAGACCTCTTCGAACCGTCCACCCTGAATGCCGGCTCGCTCCAGAGCGCCCTTGAGATTCCCGTCGACAATGATGGGAGGGGGCCAGCCCCAGAGCCGGAACACGCGGGCGTCGCCGACCTTTGACTTGTCGATACGCAGGCCAATCACGGAGCGGTACTCCCCGACCCGATCTGGCCGCCCGTCTTCCCGCGTGTAGAGCTGAACCTCCGCGCTCTTCTGGTCGTCAATGCACCGGACCGTCCGTGTCACGTTCACCAGGAAGTAGGTCTCAGCCTGTCCCTGGACCTCTACCGGGAACAGCTGCACATCGCTGAGGGCCAGCTCACGGAAGATGGATGCGACCCGTGCGTTGACGACGGGCGTTTGACCCACTCCCGCGGTGTCGAAGCCCAGGGGATTGCCAGGGCGGTCCAGCGGAACGAGCAACCGCTCGCGCAGCTCGACGGGCCGGCCGTAGCTGAACTCCCAGGCGTCCTCGAGTTCCTCTCCAGTGAGGCGGGTGGGCTCTCCCAGGTACCAGCGCCCCGGCACATCCACATCGATAGCGAGGCGAAAAAACCTTCGTTCCATGGAGTCACGCCCCGGGATCCTTCGTGCTCAGCCTGCTCCAATTAGCCCTGAGGGTCACCAGCCCCTGACCCCACCGGACAAGCCCGCTCGCGTCCGACGACCACGATGCCCAGGCCGGGCTCATCCCTGACGCCCCCTCCCAGCCCGCCAGCGTCAACCCCAGGCGGGCCAGCAGCACCAGGGCACCGGCCACCGACGCGCGGAAGCACTTCGAGATACCGCTTCCATTTTTTCGTGCATTACCTGACCCTCACGAACGTCAGAGTGAGCGCGTATTACTGGAACGCACCAGCCAGGGGCCCTCCGATTTCTGCTGCAAGGCCATTGCATGTAGGCAACTGGAGGCGCTCCGGACGCCCGCGCGGGGCACTTCCACGTGTGGCACGCGTCCCACCTGGACGCGGGCCGCGTCCCATGCGAACGCTGACTCTGATGCCCCCGTGCCCGGCCCGCTGGGATGCCCCTGGATACAACCCGGCACGCGGACTGCAACGCTCCTCCCCGTCGCGGCCTCCCGACCGACTTCCCTCCTCGAGGTACCTCCCCAATGCCGCTCCCCCGCTCCGGCCCCTGGCGCCTCCGAGGACGCCCCCAGCTCTACGAGGTGACGCTCGGCGGCCGGCCGGCCGATGACGCCGCCCCGCAGGTGCCCTCGGAGTTCCTGTGCTGGCACCTGGAGCACTGGCTGACGTGTGCGCGGGGCACCCTCCTGGAGATGTACACGGCGCTCGGCGGCGCTTCGCCCTGGGGGCTCACGTCCCTGGAGCGGGCCCGGCATGATCGGCTCCTCCGGGAGCGGCTGACGCGCGCCTTCGAGCTCGGGGAGCTGGTGGCCTTCCGTGTCTCGGAGACCGTGGGCGCGTGGACCTGGCAGGAGCCCGAGCCCCTGCGGCCGGAGCCTCCCGCGCCCCGCCCCGTGCTCGTGCCGGAGGAGGAGCTGTTCCCCAACCCCGCGCTTCAGGCCCAGGCGCTCAAGCGCGCGGCCCAGGAGGGCGTGCCGTTCTGCGAGGAGTGCGAGCGGCGCAAGCGCCAGCGTGAGGCGGCATGAGCAGCGCCCACCTCGCTGCCCTGCTGCGCGTGTTCGAGCGCGAGGCCGCGCGCGCGCCCGGCACCCAGCTCTACGCCATCCTGGACGGAGCGCGAGACTCGCGCGTCCACCGGCGGGTGCTGGACGGGCGCTTCGCGCACAGCTGCCTCTACGCGGGGAAGCTGCCGCTGGAGCTCCTCGAGGTGGCCCCCTACCTCGTCCGGCTGGAGCCCGAGCACCCGCTGGCCATGAGCCTGCTGAGCGAGGCGTGGGGAAACAGCTGGGGCATCTTCCTGCGCGCCCCCCCGGGCCTGGAGCCGCTGCGGCGCCACTTCCGCCGCTTCCTCAAGGTCCGTGACGAGCGGGGCAAGTCGCTGGTCTTCCGCTACTACGACCCGCGCGTGCTGCGCGCCTACCTGCCCACCTGCACCCCCGAGGAGCTGGACTTCCTCTTCGGCACCGTCCACCAGTTCTACGCCGAGTCGGAGGGCGCCGACGCGCTGCTCGCGTACTCCCGCGAGGGCGGGCCGCTCACACGCAGGACACTGGCGCTCGCGGACGCGGCCGCATGATGCGGATTCGCCGCGAGCAGCTGGACGTGCTCGCGCTGACGCGCCGGGAGGCATTCATCGACCGGCTGGTGGCGCAGCTGCGCAAGCACTGGAGCGAGGAGTGCGAGGCGCTGGAGGACGCCGCGCTCCGTGAGCGCGTCGGGGACGCCATCGACCGGGCCGCGAAGTACGAGCTCCGCGCCGAGGTGGACATGGCCCGCTACGTGAATGTCACCCTGGCGCTGGGGCCCGCGTTCGACGAGGACCCGCGCTACCCGTGGGCCCGGGCCATCCTCGAGGAGGAGGCCTTCACCCCGGGCAAGAAGGTGGAGCGCCTCTGCGCCCTGACGACGGAAGCGCTCGCGAAGCAGGAGGCCTAGGTGCCACCCCCCGAGAAAACGACAGGCTCGAGCACCGAGAAGTTCCAGGCGATGGACCAGGAGTCCCGCGAGGAGTTCACCGACGTGGACGCCGAGAGCCCCACGCTCCCCTGCGAGAAGGACGACGTCTGGGTCCGCATCGCCTTCAAGGACGACTTCGGCGAGCCCTATGCGGACGTGGCCTTCGTCCTGGAGGTGAAGGGCCAGCAGTGGAAGGGGCGGACGACCTCCGCCGGAGTCGTGGAGCACGTGGTCCCCGCCGACGCCACCGAGGGGGTGCTGAAGCTCTGGTTCGACGGTGAGGAGGAGGGGGACGAGCCCTTCACGTACACGCTGGCGCTGGGACAGATGGACCCGGTCGCCCTCGAGACGGGACAGCGGAGCCGGCTGGAGAACCTGGGCCTCTTCGGCCTGGATGCGGACGGGCCCGCGTCTGGCACCTTCGAGGATGCGCTCTACACCTTCCAGGAGTGGGCCGGGCTGGAGGAGACCGGGAAGCTGGACGGCGCGACCGAGCGGAAGCTCAAGCTGCTCTACAGCCCGCTCGGCAAGGAACCACTTCCCCCGCCCGCCGAAGAGGACGTCGGCGTGGGCGGGACGGAATAGGGAGGACTCCGCTTGGGAATCAGCAAGTCACATCGGATCCGGAAGAAGAGCCCCCGGCTCAACATGGAGCGGCTCCACCGGAAGTATGCCAACGGGTGGCAGCCCGCGGCCCGGCCCTTCGTCACCTCGCACAAGGGCGTCAGAATCAAGGTCTACGCGGTTCCGGCCAAGAAGAAGGCGCTGGGGGACGTCATCATCGTTCCCCGCATCCATCCCTACTTCGGCTTCATCGACCACATCGACGAGGATCGCCTGTCCAACGGAGAGCGGTGGTACACCCTCTACTTCGACTGCATGGCGGCCCCCTGGTTCATCCAGAACGCGGGGCAGATGGCGCAGCCGGGCTTCCCCTTCGACCAGATTGCCATCGCCGCGAAGTCCTGCATCATCGAGGTGTCCCTGGAGCGGGCGCAGATTGCGTCGCTCAACCAGCGCCTCGTCGCGGAGCAGGGCCCGAAGCCCCTCCAGCAGCTCCAGGTCGGCTCCTGGTGGCTGCTGGGGGAGACCTCGACGCCCGTGCCCAACAGCGTCGTGGCGACCAAGTACCTGCCCAATATCTTCAGCACGGACCCCACCACCATCCTCAACTCGGGCCACGAAGTCGCAACGCGGCTCACCCTGCTGCGGATTCCGACCCCCCAACAGCTTCAGGCCCTGGTCGCGGTCTCCCACCCCGGGGACCTGGCCCAACGCTACCCGGGGCGCTAGCCCCTCTCGTCTTCCTGGAGCCCGGCTCATGGCACATCAAGAGGTCAACACCGCCGCCTTCAACCTCCATGTCGCCACCTGGATTGCCGGAGGAGGAAACAACGCGGCGGGCTTCAGCATGACGCCCAGCTTCGTGGGCGTGATCGACATCGGCCAGGGCTCCGCGAATGCCGTCTTCAACGCCAGCGGACAGGTCATCCTGTATTACGACCTGGGCGGGGGCGCGGGCCCCAACCGGTTCACCTTCCCCGAGAATGGTCACCCCCAGCTCGGCCCCCAGTACTGCAACCATGCCCGGCCCCGGTTCCTGCTCTCCCACTGGGACTGGGACCACTGGCGCGGCGCCATTCCCTCCATCGGCACCAAAGCGCCTGCCCAGATTGCCCTCGCCGCCAATCCCCTCAGCACGGCCATCACCGCCAACACCACCTGGGCCGCCAAGTCGCAGGGCATGGGCCAGATCCACAAAGCCATCCGGAGAAAGATCTACAACCTCACCGACTTCTACGAGCGCACGACCCTGGGCGGCGGAGCGGCCGTCAACGTGGGGGACTTCACCATCATCCTGTGCGACAACAACCTGAACAACGGGGACGTCGACAACCAGACGGGCTTCGCCCTGCGCATCGAGGACCCCGTCAACGCGGGCCAGTACATCCTGATGTCCGGGGACGCGCACTACCCCAACATCCCGGCGCACGGCTGTGACCAGAATCTGGTGGGCCTCGTCGCCTCCCACCACGGCGCGGAGGAGGTCCAGAACCACATCCCGCGTCCGCTCGGAGGGGCCGGGCCCATCGTCCACTCCTTCGGCACGGGCAACAAGTATGGCCACCCCCGGGATGACGGCGTCACGCCGTATACGAACCGCGGGTACGTGGATGCCCAGGCCATGCAGACCTCCGGACGTGACGGCGCGAGCCCGAACTTCGGCCCGCGCGGCAACGTGGCGCTCAAGTTCGCGAGCACCCCGGCCGGCCCCGGGCTCGCCGCCGGAGGTGGAGGAAATCAGCTCAGCGACGCCGCCATCGCGGTGCTGGCCTCCGCCACCACGGCCGCCCATGTCGCCTCGCAGGGCGGCAACCTGACGAGCGTGCAGCTGGGCCACATCGCCGCCGCCGCCGCCTACGAAGCCGTGCGGCTGTCCGTCCAGCCCCAGGCGGCGAACATCGTCGCGCGCATCGCCGCGGCCCCCGCCGGCATGCCCGCCCAGACGCACCTCCAGGTGCGGGCGCCGAACCTGGGAGGCGCGCCCTGCAACGAGCTGGTGGACAGCCTGGCCCAGGCCCATGCCGCGAGCACGGCGGTGCAGACCGCGGCCTGCCAGGCCTGGCTGGACCCGGTGGGTGCCCTCATCGCCGAAGCCCACAGCCAGGTGGCCATCAACGTCACCACCGTGGTCAATGGCGTGGCCACGTGGCCCATCATCGGCACCCGCTCCGCTCGGGCCACGAAGCGGGCCTATGACATCACCCAGCATCCGGGCACCACCGCCGCGCTCACCGCCACCCTGGGGGGTTCCGCGAACGCCGCCAATGTGGTGGCCGCCTTCCCCGCGGCGCCTCCCACCCAGGCGGCCGTTGGCAGGGCCGCGTCCGAGGCCGCCTTCGAGGCCGCGGGCACGACCATGGGCTACTCCGCAACCAACGGAGAGGCGCCTCCCGAGTTGGCCCGGTCGGTCTACACCTACGTGAATTGGCTGGGCCTGGCCAACGTGACGCCGCTGGTGTCGGCCATGCTCGCCGCCGCCGCCGCGATGATGCCGCACGTCCCCGTCCAGCCCGAGGCGCCCATCGCCGCGGCGCTCACCGCCGGGCAGCAGAACGCCCTGCGGGACTCCGCCAGGGCCGCGGTGGCCGCTACGTACGCGGGGGTGACGCTGGTGGGGAATCACCACGGTCAGGTGGCCCGGGCCGCGGTGGCCGCCGCACGGGCCGCCATCGGCGCCGCGAAGGGGCTGCCCCAGCCCGGCTGCCACCGGCATCCCCGGCAGTGCGGCGCCAACATGTGCAGCCTGACGCTGCACTATGGCGTGTAGCGCCCTCGCGCACTGACCGGGGCCGTCCGAAAGAGGTGATTGGGTTGCATCTGCGAATCGCTGTATTGAGCGCGTTGTGGGTCCTCACCTTCGCCGCCGGCTGCGCACGCAGCCAGGCGGGCCGGGGCAACAGCGGCGAGGCCATGGCCTCCGCCACCGGCTGTGCGGCCCCGGGGGCCCTGTGCTGGGACTTCGAGGAGGGCACGCTGCCGGCCGGCTGGACGCCGTATCGCGACGAGTTCAGCGGCGAGCTGCGCGTGGACGACTCGCGGGCGCGCCGGGGCCGGTATGCGCTGCATGCCCGGCAGCTGGTTGGCGGCAAGGAGGGCTCGCAGGGCGGGCCCAAGAAGACAGTGCGCTTCGAGCTGCCCGCCGACTTCGGGCCCGTGCTGTGGGGCCGCGTCTGGGTCTACACGACGCCCGCGCGGCCCATGTCCCACGCGGGCCTCTTCAACGCGCGCTATCCGCGGCCCGGGAGCAGTGAGCGCGCGTTCGACACGCTCGACTGGTACGAGGTCGCCACGTATCAGCAGAAGTACATGGCCATCTGGCACCCGCCCGAGCCGCCCGGCTTCCCGGAGTGGGTGCAGGTGTCCGGCACACCGCTGGTGCTCGATGCATGGACGTGCCTGGAGTGGCTCTTCGATGGAGCCAATGGCGACTCGCCGCAGGCGGCCGACCCGCGCGTGTGGCTCGATGGCGTCGAGCTCGAATGGCCCGAGCGCTTCGTCTTCTCCGACCCGCCCACCGCGACACGGCCGGTGCAGGAGAAGGCCACCCACTTCACGGTGGTGGAGGCCGGCGTCTTCCTCTACCAGGGCCTCTCGGTGCCCACCGACTGGTGGATGGATGACCTGGCCATCGGCAGGCAGCGCATCGGCTGCGAGCCGAACTGAGCAGCGCGCGCTCCGGACGCGGAGCCCGGCGTGACTACGCGTCCTGCCGCCCCGCCCGCCGGGGCAGGCGCAAGGAGAACCGCGTCCCTTCCTCCACCGTGGACCGCACGGCAATCGTGCCCTCGTGGGCGTGGACGATGCGGTCCACGATGTAGAGCCCGAGTCCCAGGCCTCGGCTCGTCACCTGGCCGACTCCCGCTCCCCGCTTCATCGGCTGGAAGAGGATGGGCAGCACCTCCGGGCGGATGGGCTCGCCCGCGTTGTGCACGTCCAGCACCACGAAGCCGTCCTCCGCCCGCAGCTCCACCCGCACCGGGTGCGTCTCCGAGCCATAGCGCAGCGCATTGCTCAGGAGATTCGTGACGACCTGCGCCAGCCGGTCCGTGTCCCACTCGCCCGCGCCGCTCCCTCGCGTCTCCACGTCGATGCGCCGCCCCGGGTTGGCGAGCCGCACCTCCTCCACCACCGCCCGCACCAGCTCGTTCAGGTCCGCGGGCCTGCGCTGCACCGGAATGCCCCCGCCAAGCCGCGCCTGCGTGAAGTCGAGCAGGTCTCGAATCATCCGGTCCGCGCGCCCGGTGGCGTTGCGGATGCGGTCGATGCCCCGCCTCGCCGCCTCATCCAGGTCCGTGCGGCGCAGCAGCATCGACGTGGAGAAGCCGATGGCGTTGAGCGGGTTGCGCAAGTCGTGGCTGACGATGCCGATGAGCTTCTCCTCCAGGTCCGCCCGCCGCTGCAGCTCCTCCTCGCGCCGCTGCAGCCGCGCGTCCAGGCGCTTGCGCTCGGTGACGTCCAGCACCGTGCCGATGAAGCGCACCGCCTGCCCCCGCTCGTCGAAGAAGGCCTGTCCATGCGCCGACACCCAGCGCTCCACGCCATCCTTCAGCCCCACGGTGCGGTACTCGGCGTTGAACATCCCGCCGTCCTCCCCCGCGAGCGCCCGCTGGACGGTGGCCGCCGTGGACTCCCGGTCCTCCGGGTGGAGCCCGGTGAGGAACGTGTCCCACGTCACCTCCGCGTCCGGCGGCAGCCCGAAGAGCGCCTTGCAGCGCTCGTCCCAGCGCAGCTCCTCCGACACCGGGTCCAAATCCCACGTGCCCAGGCGGGCCGCCATCAGCGCCAGCCGCAGCCGGTCCTCGCTCGCGCTCAGCGCGCTGTAGAGCTTGACGTTCTCGATGGCCACGCTCGCCAGCTGCGCCAGCTGCACGAGGATGGCCTCGTCCTCCTCGGTGAACTCCCCTTCGTTCTTGTCGGAGAGCTGGATGAGCCCCAGCATCCCCCCGTCCCGTCCGATGAGCGGCGCCGCCAGCCAGCCCCGCGGCGTCGGCTGGCCACTCGCGGGCTCGCGCAGCGCCCTCCAGTACGGGTGCGCCTCCAGCTCCGCCTGCGTCAGACGCACCGGCCGCCGGGTCTTCGCCACGCGGACGTAGAGGTCAGCAGCCTCCCGCGAGGGCGCCGAGCCCCGCCACGCGGCGTACTTGTCGGAGAACGAGACGGCGCCGGAGGGCCGCGCTCCGCTCCCCACCATCGACGTGACGGCCTGGTGCGCGCCGATGAGCACCCGCGCCTGCTCGGTGATGACCCGCAGCACCGCGTCCAGGGTGCTGGTGCCGCTGATGGTCACCGACGCGGCCGCCAGTCCCCGGAGCTGCTCGGCGCGCTGGCTCTCGCGCCGGAGCAGCCGCGCGCGCGCCTCCTCCGCCTGCTTGCGCACGCTGCTGTCCTGCATCGCCCCGACGATGCGCGAGGCCCGGCCCGCCCCATCCCGGGAGATGACTGCATGGTCGGTGACGTGCACGTAGTGTCCGTCCCGGTGGAGGACTCGGTACTCGCCGCGCCACCGGTCCATTCCCCGTTCGATGGCCACCTGGAGGCTGCGCATCACCCGCTCCCGGTCATCCGGGTGGAGGCGCGCGCGCCACCAATAGATGTCGGGCGGCATCTCCTCGGTTGGGAAGCCGAAGAGCGCCTGCACCCCCTCGCTCCACCCGGCGACGTCGGTGCGCAAATCCCAGTCCCAGATGGCGTCGGTGATGGCGCGGCTGGCCAGCCGGTACCGCTCCTCGGAGGCGCCCAGGCGCGCGTGGGCCTCCTGGAGCTGCCCGAAGAGGAACGCCCGGTCCAGGATGCCGGAGAGGTACTCCACCAGCGTCTCCAGGTAGCGCTTGGCCTGGGGCTGGAAGGGCCGGGCGCGGGCGACGCCGATGGAGATGACGCCCAGCAGCTCGCCATGGGGCCACAGCCGCAGCCCCATGAGCGTGAGCAGCCGGCCGCCGCACAGCCCCTCGTGCAGCGGGGCCATCGTCTCGGACGTGCCCGCCAGCACCAGCGGCTCCTCGGAGCGGGCCACCTGCGCCAGGAACGAGTCCTCCTCCAGGGAGACCACTCCCTCCGGCCCGGAGGCCGCCTCGCACCGGCCCGAGGCCGCCACGCGCCGCAGCGTCCCCGGTGCGCCGAGGAGGAACAGCTCCGCCCCGTCCGCCCCCAGGGCCTCCTGGATGAGCCGCACCATGGGCAGCAGGTGGGCCTCCAGCGGCTCATCGCGCCGCAGCGCCTTGGGCGCCATCGCCTCCAGCCGCCGCACGGTGCGCTTCTCGCGCTGGCGGTCCTCCACGGAGTAGCCCGTGAAGACGGCCACCGCGTTGTCCATCGCCTGGTCCAGCTCGCCGAAGAGCAGCTGCGAGTCCTCGGGGGTCGGCTGCTCCTCCCGGGGCAGCGCCTCCCAGAGCTGGGCGATGAGCCGGCCCAGGAGGACGTACTCGCTCGTCACCTCGTCCTGGTTGTAGCCAAGCCGCAGGCGGGACTCGACGTGCAGCTCCTCCCGCCGCCGCTTCGCGGGCGCCAGCGCTCCCCGGTGTCCCTGACGGGAGATGGCGGCGAGGGTGTCGAGGTACTCCGGGAGCGTGTCGATGACCTGGGCGGGCTTCAGCCCCCGGGCACTCTCCAGCTTGCCGGCCTCCTCCAGGAAGCGCCGCACGAGCAGCTCATGGTGGCTTGCGATGAGGTCGGCGATGCTCGGCATGGAAGGACGAGGACACCCGCACGTGGCAGCGGGCCCGCATGATTGGGTCTGCGCCTCCTCACGGGAGCGGCAACGCGCGGCGAATCCTCCGGGATGTCGGTGTGCCAACAGGCCCGGGGCGCCGATGCGCGCGGTGGCGACACCCCGAGCCGTGACTTCCGGCAGAAGTTACAGGGGTCCACTTCAGGCGCTCCGGAATTCCTACAGTCGGCGGCCGTGAGGCTCGGTCCAAACGTCTGATTCCTGGCAGCTTCGCGGTGGTGCGGAGGTTGCTTTGGGGGCGTCCCGGCATGGAATCCCCCACCCCTTCATCCCACTCCGCCTACGCGGTCGAGGTCGCTCCGTCCGCGTGGCGGCAGCTCGGCCATCTCTCCCATCAGGACTATGGGCTCCTGCAGCAGCGGCTGACGGCGCTGGCGGCGCTCGCCTCGGAAGGCCGGCTGCCGGACCCGCGCTTCATCGAGGCGGCGGGCGTGGACACGGCCCTGTCCCTCACCGTGGGCGACTTCGTCCTCCTCTACCAGGTGGACCCGGTGCGCTCCGCCATCCGACTGACGGAGGTCACCCTCCGGCTCGTCACCCTCCCGCCCCCGGCGCTTCCCCGGTAGCGCGAGCCGGCATCCCAGGCCCCGGAGACGCCCTCGTCCGGGGTGGGCACATCCGCCGGTTCGCACCCTGCAAATATTGCCATTCCCCCTCTGACGTCCGTCGCTGGAAGAAGGCCCGTGCTTGAAGCGCCCCCCGCGAGTGGCCGGGGCGCCAGGGAGCGGGTCACAGGTGACGGACTTCCACGCTCGTACGAATCCCCGCCCCCCATGCACCGCATCGTTCCCAAGGCCTCGGGCCCCTACCGCGTCGTCTTCACGCCCCAGACGTGGAAGCAGATCGGCTTGATGCCCACCGCGCTCTTCGACGCGTTCCAGGGTGCCGTGGACAACCTGGCGTCCTCCCCGGGGAAGGTGCCTCCCTCGCCGCTCGCCGTGGACGGACTGGTGGTGACGTACGAGCGGGATGACGCGGCGCGGGTCATCACCCTGGTGGACATCACCCGGGCGCCCACCGGGTCCCCATGAGCATGGGCCGGCGGAGAAGCGGGGCGTGGCGCGTCGCCACGGCCTGGGAGACGCGCGCCGCGTGGTCGGCGCTGCCCGCGGGAGACCGCGCCCTCCTGGACTCACTGCTGAGAGGCGTCGCCGCGACGTTGGGGCTCCGCCAGTGGGTCAGCGAGGAGGAGGCGGAGGAGACCTTCGCGCTGAAGGCCGTGGGCTACCACGTGGACTACCGGCTGGAGCCCGCCAGCCAGACGCTGTGGGTGACGGCCGTGCACCCGCTGCGCGCCGGAGGCAAGCCCCCGGCGAACTAGCGCGCGCCACCCTCAGTTCGCGGTGCGCGTGCCGGACGACGGGTGCACGGCGGCGGTCTGCGGCTCCGTCTCGCGGGGCAGCCACACATGGAAGGAGGAGCCCTCGCCGGGCACGCCCGCGGACTCCACCCAGATGCGGCCGCCGTGCTGCTCGACGATGCCCTGGCTGATGGTGAGCCCCAGGCCCAGGCCGCCGTACTTGCTGCCATGCGCGCGGCCGAAGCGCTCGAAGATGAGCCCCTGCTTCTCCTTGGGGATGCCCACGCCGCGGTCCCCCACGCACAGGTGCACGCCCTCGCCCTCGTTGGTGAGCCGCACCAGCACCGGCCCGCCCTCGGGCGAGTAGCGCATGGCGTTGGACAGGAGGTTGGTGAGCACCTGGTCCAGGCGCCCCCTATCCCACGTGCCCTCCAGCCCGTCGGGCGTCTCCACGTTCAGCTCATGGCCCTGCGACAGCACCGCCATGCGGTCCCGCGTCTCGTGCACCAGCTGGCTCAAGTCGAAGCGCTCCAGCTCCAGTGAGAGGCGCCCCGCCTGCAGCCGGCTGATGTCGAGCAGGTCCTCCACCAGCTTGGCCATCCGGTCGATTTGCCGGTTGATGATTTTCAGTGACTTGCCCGGCCCGGCCTCCGTCTCGTTGCCCAGCTTGAGCAGCGCGAGGTGGGCGTGGCCCTTGGCCGCCGCCAGCGGGGTGCGCAGCTCGTGGCTGGCCGCGGCGAGGAAGGCGTCCTTGGCCTCGCTGGCCAGCCGCAGCGCCGTCTCCGCGCGCTGCCGCTCGGTGATGTCGCGCGCCACGGAGATGAAGCGGCCCGGCCCCGAGTCGGCGGCCACGAACTGGAGCACCACCTCCACCGGCACCTCGGAGCCGTCCCGGCGGCGGTGGGTGGTGGAGTACGTCTGGCTGGGCAGGGTGCCGCTGAGCAGCGGGGCCAGCAGCTTGCGGAAGCCCTCCTCGTCGAAGGCGCCCTCCACCTCCAGCACCGACAGCCCCACCAGCTCGTCCACGCTGCCGGCCAGCTGCTTGGCCGCGCCCGCGTTGGCGTAGGTGAGCGTCAGCGAGTCGGGAGAGAACATGAGGACGCAGTCCAGCGTGGCGTCCAGCGTCGTCTTGAAGCGCCCCAGCGCCTCTTCCGCCCGGCGCTTGTCGTCGATGTCGGTGGCGACGGCAATCCAGCCGACGAGCTGCCCGGACTCGTCGCGCTCGGGCACCGCGCGCGCCAGGTGCCAGCGGTACACACCGTCGAAGCGGCGCAGGCGGAACTCGCGCTCCACGCGCTGCCCCAGGCGGATGGCCTGCTCCCACACGCCGCGCATGGCTTCGCGGTCCGTGGGGTGGACGAACTCCAGGAAGGTGGTGAGCGACAGCGGCTCGTCCTCCTGGATGCCGGTGTAGTCGCGCCCTGCGCGGTTGGCGTAGGTGAAGGAGCCGTCCGGCCGCGCCGCCCACATCACCTCGGGCAGCGACTCGGTGAGCCGGCGGTAGCGCAGCTCGCTCTGCCGCTCCAGTGCTTCGCGGTCTCGCTGACGGAGGAGCGCCGCCTGCCGCTGGATTTCCTGCTCCTTGAGGAACAGGTCCACGAAGACGCTGACCTTGGAGCGGAGGATTTCGGGGTCGAACGGCTTGAGCAGGTAGTCCACCGCGCCGTGCGCGTAGCCCTTGAAGACATGGGCGGCGTCGCGGCTGAGCGCGGTGAGGAAGATGATGGGGATGGTGCGGGTGCGCTCGCGCTGCTTGATGATGGTGGCCGTCTGGAAGCCATCCAGCCCGGGCATCTGCACGTCCATCAGGATGACGGCGAAGTCCCGCTTGAGCAGGAACTTGAGCGCTTCCTCACCGCTGGTGGCCTTCACCAGCTCCTGCCCCAGGGGCTCGAGGATGGCCTCGAGTGCCAGCAGGTTGGACGGGTGGTCGTCCACCATCAGGATGCTCGCCTTGGGGCGGGCGGCCCGTGCCTCCTGGCTGCGTTCGGCGGGGATGTGTTCGCTAGGCGTCATGGAGATGGGATGAAGGGGTGCCCCGTCCGCTGCTTCTACAGGTGGATGAAGCCACGCGCAGCCCCCGCCGGAGCGAAGTCCGGCGGAGACGTGCGCTAGCCATCACTCAGGCTGTCAGGCGCTCACCCAGAGACGGATGAGCTCCAGCAGCTTGTCGGTGTCCACCGGCTTGGGCAGGTAGTCGCTCGCCCCGGCGGCCATGCACTTCTCGCGGTCATCCTTCAGCGCCTTCGCGGTGACGGCGATGATGGGGAGGCTGGCGTACTTGAGGTCCTTGCGAATCGCACGCATGGTCTCATAGCCGTCCATCTCCGGCATCATCACGTCCATGAGGACGATGTCCACGTCGCGGTGCTGCTCCAGCATCTCGATGGCGGCGCGCCCGTTCTCCGCGAAGACCACCTGCATGCCGTGGTTCTCCAGCACGCTGGTGAGGGCGAAGATGTTGCGCATGTCGTCATCGACGACGAGCACCTTCTTGGAGGCCAGCTCCGAGTCCTTCTCGTTGCGCTGGGCCAGGGCGGCCCGGGCGCGGGGCGGGAGGTTCTGGTCCAGCCGGTGGAGGAAGAGCGCGGTGTCGCTCAGGAGGAGCTCCGGACTCTTCGAGCCGCTCTTGAGGATGACGCTGCCGGTGTAGCGCCGCAGCCGGGCCTCGTCCTTCGAGGTGAGCTCCTTGCCGGTGTAGACGACGATGGGCAAATCCCGGAAGCGCTGCTGCGTCTTGACCTCCTCCACCAGCTTGATGCCGTCCGTGTCGGGCAGCAGCAGGTCGATGACGAGGCAGTCGTACTCGTGCTCCTCCAGCTTCTGCAGCACCTCCTCGCCAGTGGCCACGGCCGTCACCGCCACGTCGCCGCCGTCGGCCAGCAGCTTCACCAGGCTGTCGCGCTGGGTGTCGTCGTCCTCCACCAGCAGGAGCCTGCGCTCCTTGCGCTCCAGGAAGCTGGAGAGCTGGTTGAAGACGCGCTCCAGGCCTTCCTTGCTGACGGGCTTGGTGAGGTAGCCGAAGGCGCCCTGCGAGTTGCCCTGGTGCTTGTCCATGACGCTGATGACGTGCACCGGGATGTGCCGCGTGCGCGGGTTGCGCTTGAGGCGGTCCAGCACGCTCCAGCCGTCCACCACGGGCAGCTGGATGTCCAACGTAATCGCGTGCGGCTGGTACTCGTTGGCCATGGACAGGCCGGTGTCACCGCGGGTGGCCACCAGCGCCTTGAAGCCCTTCTCCCGCGCCATCTGCACCATGATGCGGGCGAACTTCACGTCGTCCTCGATGACGAGCAGGACGCGGTCTCCCTCGCGGATGTGCTCCCGGTCATCCTCCACCGCGACGGGCGCGAGCGTGGACTCCACCTGCGGCGGCAGCGCCGCGTCGAGCACATGGCTGCTCTCCGCCACGGTGGGCGGGAGGTGGACCGGGGCGGGGACGGAGGCCTGGAAGTCCGGGGACGGGGGCGGGCGGGGCAGCGGCTCGTTGGGGCCGGACAGCGGCGGCAGGCCCTCGTCCTCGGGCCCGACGTACTCGGGCGGCAGGTACAGCGTGAAGGTGCTGCCCTTCTTGGGCTCGCTCTGCACGTGGATTTCGCCGCCCAGCAGCTTGGCGATTTCGCGGCTGATGGACAGGCCCAGGCCGGTGCCACCGTACTTGCGCGCGGTGGAGCCGTCCGCCTGCTGGAAGGCCTCGAAGATGAGGCGCTGCTTGTCCTTGGCGATGCCGATGCCCGTGTCCGTCACCGAGAAGGCGATGACGTGCCGCGAGCGCTTGAGCACCTCGTGGTCCAGCCGCGTCGCCTTGTCCGCCACCGACACCTTCATCTTGACGCTGCCCTCGTCGGTGAACTTGAAGGCGTTGGACAGGAGGTTCTTCAGCACCTGCTGCAGGCGCTGCGGGTCCGTGCGGACGTGCCGCGGCGAGCCCGGCGCCACCTCCACCGTGAAGGCCAGCCCCTTCTGGTCCGCCACCGGGCGGAAGCTGCGGTCGATGAACTGGTTGAGCTCCGACAGGACGATGTCCCGCGGCTCCACCTGCATCTTCCCCGCCTCCACCTTGGAGAGGTCCAGAATCTCGTTGATGAGGCTGAGCAGGTCTCCGCCGGACGCGTAGATGGTGTTGGCGTACTCGACCTGCTTGTTGCTGAGGTTGCCGTCCTTGTTGTCCGACAGCAGCTTGGCGAGGATGAGCAGCGAGTTGAGCGGCGTGCGCAGCTCGTGGCTCATGTTGGCCAGGAACTCGCTCTTGTACTTGGAGATGACGGTGAGCTGCTCCGCCTTCTCCTCCAGGCTGACGCGGGCGCGCTCCACCTCGTTGTTCTTCTCCTCGACGCGGCGGTTCTGCTCCTCGAGCAGCTTCGCCTTCTCCTCCAGCTCGATGTTGGAGCGCTTGAGGGCGTCCTGCTGCTGCGTGAGCTCCTTGGACTGGCTCTGCAGCTCCTGCGTGAGGCCCTGCGACTGGAGCAGCAGCTGCTCC
Organism: Pyxidicoccus trucidator; assembly: GCF_010894435.1. Classification (NCBI taxonomy): domain Bacteria; kingdom Pseudomonadati; phylum Myxococcota; class Myxococcia; order Myxococcales; family Myxococcaceae; genus Pyxidicoccus; species Pyxidicoccus trucidator. Next base: position 164,858 of record NZ_JAAIXZ010000012.1, read on the forward strand.
GTGCGCATGTTGGCGATGATCATGTTCAGCACGACGCCAATGCTCTCGGTGAGCTGGTCCAGGAAAATCTGGTGGATGGCGCTGAACGGGTGGAAGGACGCCAGCTCGATGACGGCCTTGACCTCGCCCTCGAAGAGGACGGGCAGGACGATGATGTTGAGCGGCGCGGACTCACCCAGGCCCGAGGAGATGGTGATGTAGTCCGAGGGCACCCGGGTGAGCAGAATCGTCTTCCGCTCCAGGGCAGCCTGGCCGACAAGGCCCTCGCCCATGCGGAACCGGTTGGCGATGTGCTTGCGCTCCCGGTACGCGTAGGTGCTGGTGAGCTTGAGCAGCGGCGTGCCGGCCTCGCCGTCCACGAGGAAGAAGGCGCCGTGGTGGGCGGAGACCAGCGGCGTCAGCTCGCTCATGATGAGGCGGCTGACGGCGTCCAGGCTCTTCTGGCCCTGCATCATGCCGGAGAACTTCGCCAGGTTCGTCTTGAGCCAGTCCTGCTCCTGGTTCTTCTGCGTCGTCTCCCGCAGGTTGACGATCATCTGGTTGATGTTGTCCTTCAGCGCGGCGACTTCGCCCTCCGCGACGACGGTGATGCTGCGAGTCAAATCGCCCTTCGTCACCGCGGTGGCGACGTCGGAGATGGCGCGCAGCTGGCTCGTCAGGGTACCGGCGAGCTGGTTCACGTTGTCGGTCAGCTGCCGCCACGTGCCGCGCGCACCGGGCACGCGGGCCTGGCCGCCCAGCTTTCCTTCGATACCCACTTCGCGGGCCACCGTGGACACCTGCTCGGCGAAGGTGCCCAGCGTGTCCGTCATGTTGTTGATGGTGTCCGCGAGCGCGGCCACCTCGCCCTTCGCGTCGACGATGAGCTTCTGCGTCAAATCGCCATTGGCGACGGCCGTCACCACGCGGACGATGCCGCGCACCTGGGTGGTGAGGTTGGACGCCATGAAGTTCACGTTGTCCGTGAGGTCCTTCCACGTGCCGGCGACGCCGGGCACACGGGCCTGACCGCCGAGCTTCCCTTCCACACCCACTTCACGGGCCACCGTGGACACCTGCTCGGCGAACGTGCCGAGCGTGTCGGTCATGTTGTTGATGGTCTCCGCGAGCGCGGCCACCTCGCCCTTGGCTTCCACCACCAGCTTCTGCTTCAGGTCGCCGTTGGCGACGGCCGTCACGACCTTGACGATGCCGCGCACCTGGGTGGTGAGGTTGCGGGCCATGAAGTTCACGTTGTCCGTCAGGTCCTTCCAGACGCCGGACACGCCGCGCACTTCCGCCTGCCCTCCCAGCTTTCCTTCCGTACCGACTTCGCGTGCGACGCGCGTCACTTCGGAGGCGAAGCTGTTGAGCTGGTCCACCATGATGTTGATGGTGTCCTTCAGCTCCAGGATTTCGCCCTTCGCGTCGACCGTAATCTTCTTGGACAGGTCGCCATTCGCGACGGCCGTCGTCACCAGCGCGATGTTTCGCACCTGCGCGGTGAGGTTGGAGGCCATGCTGTTCACGTTGTCCGTGAGGTCCTTCCACGTGCCGGCGACACCCGGCACCGCGGCTTGCCCTCCCAGCTTGCCGTCCGTACCCACTTCCTTCGCGACGCGCGTCACCTCGGCGGCGAAGGCGCGGAGCTGGTCCACCATCGTGTTGATGGTGCTCTTCAGCTCCAGGATTTCGCCGCGCGCCTCGACGGAGATCTTCTGCGACAGGTCGCCGTTGGCAACGGCCGTCGTCACCTTCGCGATGTTTCGCACCTGGTCGGTGAGGTTGCCGGCGAGGACATTCACGTTGTCCGTGAGGTCCTTCCACACGCCCGCGACTCCGGGCACCGCGGCCTGACCGCCCAGCTTGCCTTCCGTGCCGACTTCCTTGGCGACGCGAGTCACCTCGGAGGCGAACGCGCGGAGCTGGTCCACCATCGTGTTGATGGTGTTCTTCAGCTCGAGCACCTCGCCCTTCACGGAGACGGTGATTTTCTGCGAGAGGTCGCCGTTCGCGACGGCCGTCGTCACCTTCGCGATGTTTCGCACCTGGTCGGTGAGGTTGCCGGCGAGGACATTCACGTTGTCCGTGAGGTCCTTCCACACGCCGGACACGCCCTTCACGTCGGCCTGACCGCCCAGCTTGCCTTCGGTACCGACTTCCTTGGCGACGCGAGTCACCTCGGCGGCGAAGGCGCGGAGCTGGTCCACCATCGTGTTGATGGTGCTCTTCAGCTCCAGCACCTCGCCCTTCGCATCAACCGTAATCTTCTTGGACAGGTCCCCATTCGCGACGGCCGTGGTGACTTCGGCGATGTTTCGCACCTGCGCGGTGAGGTTGTTCGCGAGCAGGTTCACGTTGTTCGTGAGATCCTTCCACGTGCCCGCGACGCCCGGCACCTCGGCCTGGGCGCCCAGCTTGCCCTCGACACCCACCGTGCGGGCGACGTCCGTCACCTGCTGGGCGAAGATGGACAGCGTCTGCGTCATCGCGTTGATGGTGTCCGCGAGGGCGGCAATCTCGCCCTTCGCATCCATCATCAGCTTCTGGGTGAGGTCGCCGTTCGCAACCGCCGTCACCACGCGGACGATGCCGCGCACCTGGCTGGTGAGGTTGGACGCCATGAAGTTCACGTTGTCCGTGAGGTCCTTCCAGACGCCGGACACGCCCTTCACGTCGGCCTGACCGCCGAGCTTCCCTTCCGTACCGACTTCCTTGGCGACGCGAGTCACTTCGGAGGCGAACGCGCGGAGCTGGTCCACCATCGTGTTGATGGTGCTCTTCAGCTCCAGCACCTCGCCCTTCGCATCAACCGTAATCTTGCGCGACAGGTCACCCCGGGCGACGGCCGTCGTCACCTCGGCGATGTTACGGACCTGGTCGGTGAGGTTGTTCGCGAGCAGGTTCACGTTGTTCGTGAGGTCCTTCCACGTGCCGGCCACTCCGGGCACCACCGCCTGGGCGCCCAGCTTCCCTTCCACGCCCACCGTGCGGGCGACGTCCGTGACCTGCTGGGCGAAGATGGACAGCGTCTGCGTCATCGCGTTGATGGTGTCGGCCAGCTCGGCCACCTCGCCCTTGGCCTCCATCTTCAGGCGCTGGGTGAGGTCGCCGTTGGCTACCGCCGTCACCACCTTGGCGATGCCTCGCACCTGGGTGGTGAGGTTGACGGCCATCACGTTCACATTGTCCGTGAGGTCCTTCCACGTGCCGGACACGCCGCGCACCTCGGCCTGACCGCCCAGCTTGCCGTGGGTACCGACCTCGCGAGCAACGCGCGTGACTTCCGAGGCGAACGAGTTCAGCTGGTCCACCATCGTGTTGATGGTGTTCTTCAGCTCCAGAATCTCGCCGCGAGCGTCGACGGTAATCTTCTTGGACAGGTCACCATTGGCCACCGAGGTCGTCACCAGCGCGATGTTTCGCACCTGCGTGGTGAGGTTGGAGGCCATGTAGTTCACGTTGTCCGTGAGGTCCTTCCAGACGCCGGCAACGCCCTTCACGTCGGCCTGGCCGCCCAGCTTGCCGTCGGTGCCCACCTCGCGAGCGACGCGAGTCACCTCGGAGGCGAAGGCGCGGAGCTGGTCCACCATCGTGTTGATGGTGTCCTTCAGCTCGAGCACCTCGCCCTTCACGTCCACCGTAATCTTCTTGGACAGGTCGCCCTTGGCGACGGCCGTCGTCACCTCGGCGATGTTGCGGACCTGGGCCGTGAGGTTGTTGGCCATCAGGTTCACATTGTCGGTGAGGTCCTTCCACGTGCCGGCGGCGCCGGGCACCTGGGCCTGGGCGCCCAGCTTGCCCTCGACCCCCACCGTGCGGGCGACGCTGGTCACCTGCTGCGCGAACACGTTGAGCGTGTCCGTCATGTTGTTGAGCGTCGCGCCCAGCGCGGCAATCTCACCCTGCGACGGCACCATCAGCTTCTGGGTGAGGTCCCCGTTGGCGACGGCCGTCACCACCTTGACGATGCCGCGCACCTGGGTGGTGAGGTTGGACGCCATGAAGTTCACGTTGTCCGTGAGGTCCTTCCACGTGCCGGACACACCGGGCACCGCGGCCTGACCACCCAGCTTCCCCTCGGTGCCCACCTCGCGGGCCACGCGCGTCACTTCCGAGGCGAAGCCGTTGAGCTGGTCCACCATCGTGTTGATGGTGCTCTTCAGCTCGAAGACCTCGCCGCGCGCGTCGACCGTAATCTTCTTGGACAGGTCGCCGTTGGCCACCGCGGTGGACACCTCGGCGATGTTACGCACCTGGGCCGTGAGGTTGTTGGCCATCAGGTTCACGTTGTCCGTGAGGTCCTTCCACACGCCGGACACGCCCTTCACGTCGGCCTGACCGCCCAGCTTGCCGTCGCTGCCCACTTCCTTGGCGACGCGTGTCACTTCGGCGGCGAACGAGTTGAGCTGATCCACCATCGCGTTCACGGTGGTGCCGATGCGGAGGAACTCGCCCTTCACCGGCTGGCCGTCGATTTCGAGGGCCATCTTCTGGGTGAGGTCGCCTTCGGCCACCGCCACCAGCACGCGCGCGACTTCCGTGGTGGGCTGCACCAGGTCGCCGATGAGGGCGTTGATGGAGTTGACGCCGGTGGCCCAGTCGCCGCGGACGTCGCCCAGCGAGACGCGCTCGCCCATGCGGCCCTCGCGGCCGACGACGCGCTCCACGCGGACAATCTCGTGCGTCATCGCGGAGTTGAGCGTCACCACCGCGTTGAAGGCGCGGGCAATCTCCTCCATCACCGCGTCGGTGGAGCCACCGGGCAGGCGCACGGAGAAGTCACCGCCCTGCACCGCCCGGAGCGCGGCGAGCAGCGGCTGCATCGGGTGGCCGTTGCGTACCCGGGTGCCGGCCCCCGGCGTCCGGGAACCTCCGCCGCGGCTGCCGCTGATGACCGGCTCCTCGGACTTCGACTCGGCGGCGCGGGTGCGCGCACGCTCGGTTCGCAGCCGGTTGGCCGCGACGTTCTCTCGCTCGGAGCCGGCGCTGGTGGGCTCCTCGGAGCGGGAAGACCCGTTGTTGGGAGTCTTCCGCGAGGCGCGCTTACGGCCGTTGGCGTTGGTGTTGGGGAGCTTGGTGTCGTCCACGCTTAGAAACCTCTGATCGGGATGAACGCTGCAGCGGTGCTCTGAGCGGCGCCCGGCGGGGCGAATCTCCAGGGAGTTCGCGGGCTTGTCGATTCCAAGCCAGGGCCGCCGAGGCCTGTCCGTCCAGTACTGAACCGTGTGGGCCACGCGCCCGGACGCCCCGTGAAACACACGGGAGACCGGAGCCTTCTACCAACATCTCAGGGGGCCGGAGCCGTGCACGGAAAACCGTCGCAGCCCTGCACATAGAGGGCACGGCCGAAGAGCCGGCGTGCAGGCGTCGCGGGGGCGCCCGGCGCCGGAGCGTGGGTGCCGGCGCGCAGGTCCAGCGTGAAGGCCGGTGCTCCGGTGGGCGCGCAGCCGATCAGCATCCGCTGCGGCTCATCGAGCCACCACAGGCCCTCCACGGGGCATGGAGGCTCGGAGGCCAGGGGAGCGAGCGTGCGGGCGTCGTAGACCTGGAGTGCTCCCTCCACGAGCACGGCGGCCAGGGCGCCGGTGGCTCCCACGGAGAGCCGGGCGCCGGCCCCGGGCACCGTCGCCTGGCCGAGCACCCCGCCCTCGGACGCCACGGAGACGAGCTGCCCGGCCTCATCCAGCGCGAGCACCCCGCCCGCATGCCCGGCGAGCGACACGGGAGCGAAGTCTCCCACGGGCGCCAGGGCGCCCCGCTCCTCGCGAAGCAGGCGGCCGCCAGCGGAGACCCAGAGCCGGTTGTCGCCGCTGAAGGTGACGGCGAGCGTCCCCGTCACGTCCAGGCGCTTGGAGGCTCCGCTCCTGTCACACACCGCCACGGCACGGGGGCCATACACGGCGGCCCGCGACGCGTCCGGGGACACGGCCCAGCCGAGCCGGGGCGCGGGCAGCGCGCGGGAGAGACAGTCGTTGAGGGCACCGAAGTGCGGGTCCGCGGTGGGCGAGGAGATGAGGTACGGCAGGCTGGTGGTGGAGACGTAGACGAGGAGCCCGAGCGCGGCGGCGATGGCGATGGTGAGCGGCCAGGGACGGGCGCTGAGGGCGCGCACGGCCCTCGCGGAGGCGCGGCTCCCCTTCCTCCCCCCGGTCACCGGGCTCTCCCGTCCACTCACACGGCGGCTCCTGTCGCGGGCCCGTGCTGCGTACCGCCGGGGACACTCCCGGGCAGTGGATGCAGGACAGCACAGAACGGGCGCGAAGGCTTTCGACGTGAGCCCGTGGCTGGCTGGTTGCTCTCCGTTTCGTGATGAAACGATGAAGAACGCGGCCCTCCCGCAGGCGACATGCTCGCGGCCAGCGGAGGGGTTGAGCATGCGCTCGAGGAGGTTGTTCCAGACCTTGGAGGTCCTGGCGGTGTTCCTGACGCTCACTGCGTTTGGCGCCGAGGCGCACGGGGTCATCCTTGGAACGGTGCGGGACGTCGAGAGTCAGTCGCCCCTCCCCGACGTCGTCATCACGGCGACCTCTCCCTCGCTCCCGGGCGAGGCGACGGTGGTGACGGATGCGCGGGGGAACTACCACATCCCCGAGCTGCCACCGGGGCGCTACACCCTCCGGTTCGAGAAGGAGCATTACAAGCCCTACGCGCGGTCCGACATCCCGCTTCGGGCGAAGCGCATGGTGCGCGTCACGGTGGGTCTCCTCCGTGAAAACGAAGTGGGGGAGATCATCATCATGTGTGGCCCGGGCCCGGCGTCAGTCGACACGAGCAGCACGGCGACGAGCTGGCGGCCCTACTTCCTGGACAACGTCCAGTACCTCGCGGTGAACCGGCCCCCGGGAAGGGACGGCGCGGTGCGCGCTTCCGAGAGCCTCTCCGAGTTCATCCCGCAGGTGGTGGTCGACGTGGACGGCAGCGCCATCAACGGCGCCAGCGCCTTCGAGAACGAGTACCTGCTGGATGGCCTCTCCACCCGTGATGCCGCGTCCGGGCTCAATGCCCTCCCGCTCACCACCGAGTTCCTCCAGGACGTGAGCATCCTCACGGCGGGCTTCCCGGCGAAGAACGGCCGTGCCACCGGCGGCGTCTTCGAGACAACGGCGAAGTCGGGCAGCAATGAGCTTCACGGCTCCGTCTTCGCCCACTGGGTACCGGGCGTACTGGAGGGGGAGACCGCGTCCACGCCGGGCCGGGGTGCGCTCAAGAACCTGGGCGACTTCGGCGCCACCCTGGGAGGGCCCCTCGTGAAGGACCGCCTCTGGTTCTTCGCGGGGGTGGCTCCGACACTTGGACGGAGAGAGCACACCCATACCCCACGGACCTTCTTCGTCGATGAGCGCGGCGTCCAGGCGATGGCGAAGCTGACGTACCTGCCCGACAGGGACCACAACGTCTCGCTGGCGGTCATCACCGCGCCCACCCACGAGCGCGTGGCCAGCCCGGCGCCGGAGCCGTGGGAGCGCGACACCAACACGGTGCTGACGAGTCTTCAGTATCGCGGCGCACTCCTGGACAGGTACCTGCTGGTGGAAGCCAACGCGGGCTGGCTGCACCAGGGCAGCTCACTCCTGTCCGAGAGGGATGGCGCCGCCAGTGCGGGCGCCCTGCCCCTCCGCGAGCTGGATGGCTATCAGGCCAACGCCAGGAGCTACTACCTGTGGCGAGGACCTGGGGTCCATGTGCTCCAGGCGGGTGTGGACACGGGGCACTTCGTCCACGCGCGGACGCGGGCAGTGGCGGGGGAGGCCCCGGGCCGCCCCACCCTGCTGGAGTCGAGGACGACCAGCACGCTCCTGGGGGCCTTCGTCCAGGACAGCTGGATGTTCTGGCACAGGTTCACGCTGAACGCGGGCCTCCGCTACGACGTGCAGCGCCTGGACGCCGGAGCGGGTGCGACGCCTCTCATCGCCATGCCCCAGCTCTCGCCGCGAGTGGGGCTGGTGGTCGACCTCTGGAGGAACGGCCAGGCGAAGGTGTTCGCCCACCATGCGACACACCGGGGCGTGGTCCCGCTCGGGCTGCTGGACGGGCCTGTCGGGACGACACCCGAGGCTGTGGCGGTGGACCCGGGCCTCGCGCCAGCGTCCACACGTGAGCTCGTCGCGGGCTTCGAGATGGAGGTGCTGTCGGAGGCGCTCGTAAGCGTCGCCTATACCCACCGCGACCTCGACACCGCTCCCGCGCTCGTGCGTGTGGCAGGAGTGGGCGGGGTGGTGCTTGGCAATCCCGGACGGGGCCTCGCTTCGAACCTTCCAGCGGCGAAGCGCACCCATGACGCGGTGACCGTGGGAGTGAGGCACGGCTTCACGGACGGCTGGTTGGCCGAGGTCAGCTACACACTGTCGCGGCTGTCCGGCAACCACGCGGGCCCGTTTCTCGCTTCGACGGGACAGGATGGGTACGGCCTTCCGGTGTCTCCCCTTCCGGTCGTCGAAGCGGGCGGAACGCGGCGGCCCCTCGCGGACAGGCCCCATGTCCTCCGCATCTTCGGCGCCCGGGAGCTCAACCTCTCCTCCCAGGTGTCGACCAGCCTGGGCCTGTCGTACTTCGGCATGTCCGGCATGCCGCTCGAAGGCGCGCCGGGACGCACGCCCTGGGTACACACCTTCGACGCCCGCTTCGCCGTCTCCTACCGGGTCACCCGCAGGGAGGTGATGTCCTTCCAGCTGGAGGCCTTCAACCTCCTCGACTCGCAGGTGATGACCCACGGGGCACAGGAAACTCCGGATGAGGGTGCTCTCCCCGTGCCCGCGCGGTACCAGGCACCGCGTGAGGTTCGCCTCGGCGTGCGGTACGTGTTCTGACTCGACTTTCGCCTTTTTGGACAACTCCTTCGGGTCGAGCCCGCCAGGTGTCGCGGGTGATGGCACGTTGCTCCCCGGGGAAGCCTTGCCCGCGCCTCGGGAGCCGGAAGGCGTGCCAGTGTCTCGGGGGCTGCTGGACTCTTCGTCTGGAGAGAGCGTTCCCTCGCCTTGGTGGCCGGGCTCTTCGCCTGAAGGCGTGCCGGTGCCTCGCGGCCCGGAGGGCCCGGAGGGCTCGGAGGGCGCCAGGGCACGCCAGAGGGCGCGCGCCGGGGCGAGCACTTCGGCTTCGCCCACCTTCTCGCCCTGCTGTGCCGCGCGCGCCAGTTCCAGCAGCGCGCCCCACACCAGCCCCTCGCCCAGCTGGGCACAGCCGGAGGCCAGCGCCCCCTCATGCTCGCCCTTCTCCAGCACCTGGCGCACCAGCGCCCGCGTCGCCCCACCGTACGACTGCTGCGGGATGAGCGCCCCGGCCACTCGTGGCGCGGGAGCAGGGGGCGAGTGCGGCCCATACGCCTGCGCATGCCAGTGCAGGAAAGTGAAGTTGAAGAGGCCCGGCTGCCTCAGCGCCCAGCAGGCCAGCTCCCACCAGAAGGTGAGGAAGGCCTGGGCGAAGTCCACCCCCGGCCTGCCGTGCTTCAACAGGAAGGCCACCTCCACGTGGTAGCTCAGCTCCTTCTCGGTGAAGTCGCGCACCGCCAGAGCCAGGCCCAGCTTGCTGCCGTAGCGTCGGTACAACGAGCCCACCGACATCCGCATGGCCTCGGCCAGCCCCGCGGCCTGCACGTTGTCGTAGCCCCGCCGCGCCAACAGCGCCGCCGCGTCGCGCATGGACTCGGCGTGCATCATCTCCAGGAAATCCATCCCCTCCCCCTTCCCGCCCCTCGGGCGACTGGCTGCCGCGAACGAGACGTCCTTCCGCTTCGCCCCTCCTCGGGGGAGGAGCCTCCGCGGAACGAACGTTCCTTCCAGCAGCACCTGTCTACCGGGTGGGTCCGACATAGGTGCTTCGCGGGGCAACGCCCCGGGTTGTGCGCCCACCACCGTGGGGTGCTTGACGGGGCAACGTCTCGCGTCGTGGGCCTTTGCGGCCTCTTCAGTCCGCCAGGGGGCGAGGGCTCCGGTGCATCACCACCGCCGACTGGGGACAGGCGCCCCGCAGCTCGGCGGAGGCGTGCAGTCCCTGGGGCAGCGCGTCGCGGGTGGTGCGTATGAACCCGAGGCGCGGGAAGTAGTCCTCCGCTGTCGTCGTCAGGAGATACAGGGACGGCGCGCCCCGCTTCGTGGCGAGCTCCACCAGGGCCTCCGTGAGCCGCCGGCCCAGGCCCAACCCGCGCGACGTGGGGGACACCACCACCGAGCGCAGCAGCGCCGCGTCGCCGTAGACCTCCAGTCCTCCAGCCGCCGCCACCTGTCCATCCACCTCCGCGACGAGGAAGTCGCCGAAGTGCGCCTCCACTCCGTCGAGCGGCAGCGACGCGGCACCCAGCAGCCGCAGTACGGTGGGAAGGTCCGCGGGAGTCGCGGCGCGCACGGCGACACTCCGTCCCTGGCGGCTCCAGCCCTGGCGCTCCACGAACCGGGCGATGCGCGAGGCCACGTCGTCTCGAATCCTGCGCACGTGCTCCACCGGCTTGCCCTTGGGGTCCTCGAGCGGCCAGTCATCGCGCTTCAGTCCGGGCACATGCGGGCACGCCTCACCGCAGCCCATGGTGATGAGCCACTGCGCACCCTGGCTCAGCTCATCCGTGAGGCGCTGGGGCTTCGCTCCCGAGAGGTCGACGCCCACCTCCGCCATCGCCGTGAGCACCTCGGGGTGGACGCGCTCTCCGGGCTGCGTGCCGGCGGACACCGCGCGGGCCTTCGCCGGGTCGGCCAGCGTGTTGAAGAAGGCCGCCGCCATCTGCGAGCGGCCGGCGTTGTGCACACAGGCGAAGATGACCGTGTTCATCGTGAGACCTCCGGTTCGCAGTCAAGCATGGGGACACGGGTGAAAGGGTTCACGGGTTCGCCTCTCCCGGCCCGGACGCGGGCATCTTGCCCTCGAAGCGGCGGGGCAGGACGGCCTCTCCGGACGCGGGGAACAGCCGGCGCTTGAGCCCCAGCGAGAGGTACACCAGGGCGATGAGCGCGGGCACCTCGATGAGCGGGCCCACCACACCGGCCAGCGCCTCTCCCGAGGCCATGCCGAAGACGCCCACCGCCACCGCGATGGCCAGCTCGAAGTTGTTGCCCGCCGCCGTGAAGGAGAGGGACGTCGTCTCCTCGTAGCTGAAGCCCAGCCGGCGCGAGAGGAAGAACGCGCTGGTGAACATGATGAGGAAGTACACGAGCAGCGGCAGGGAGATGCGCACCACGTCCAGCGGCAGGCGCGTGAGCTTCTCCCCCTGCATGGCGAACATGAGGACGATGGTGTAGAGCAGCCCGAGCAGCGCCGTGGGCCCCAGGCGCGGCAGGAAGCGCTGCTCGTACCACGGCTCTCCCTTGAGCCGGGTGAGGACGACGCGGGTCAGCGCGCCCGCCACCAGCGGCACGCCCAGGAAGATGAGCACGCTCTTCGCGATGCTCCCCATGGGCACGTCGAAGGCCGTGGCGTCCGCGCCGAGCCAGCCGGGAATCCCGGTGAGGAAGAGCCAACCCAGCACCGAGTAGAAGAGAATCTGGAAGACGGAGTTGAGGGCCACCAGCACGGCGGCCACCTCGTTGCTGCCACACGCGAGCATGTTCCAGATGAGGACCATGGCGATGCAGCGCGCCAGTCCGATGAGGATGAGGCCATTGCGGTAGTGCGGCAGGTCCGGCAGGAAGAGCCACGCCAGCCCGAACATCAGCAACGGCCCCACCACCCAGTTGAGCACCAGTGACGTGGTGAAGAGCTTGCCCCGCGCGCGCAGCCGGCCCAGCTCGCCGTAGCGCACCTTGGCCAGCACCGGGTACATCATCCACAGCAGACCGATGGCGATGGGCAGCGACACTGTGTCCAGCTTCACCGTATCCAACCGCGCGCCCAGGTCCGGGAAGGCCCGGCCCAGGCCGATGCCCAGGGCCATGGCGGCGAAAATCCAGACTGGCAACAGCCTGTCGAGGACGGAGAGCTTCTTGACGATGCTCTCGGGAGGGGCGGCGGCGTTCATGGCGGGAAGACTCCTTCGCTACGTGCAGGCGTTGGGGCCGCGAGACTTGAGCAGGCGCTTCACGTCGTCGCGGAGCACGTCCCGCTTGGAGAAGGCCGCGACGAGCGCCTTGAGCTGCGCCCTGCACACCTCGTCCAGCTGGGGAGCGAGCTGGTAGTAGACCCAGCTTCCGTCACGCCGGGCCTCGACGATGCCCGCGTTCTTCAGCACCGCGAGCTGCCGGGAGGTGTTCGACTGCGTCAGCCGGAGCGCGGACTCGAAGTGGCAGACGCACAGCTCGCCGTGACTGAGCAACGCGACGATGCGCAGGCGGGTCTCATCCCCCAGCGCCTTGAAGAGGCGTGAGGCGGAGCGGACATCCAGGGAGGCGATGGCGGGGGGCATGCGGATATCAGGATATTGGAATGTCGTGGTTCGGCAAGTACCGGAGTGTCACGACCGGGTGACATGAGGGACACGGGTGCCGGGCCGCATGCACGGGTGACGGGAGGCCGGGCTGTCCGGGTGCACTGGCCTGAAGGCTGCACCCGGGCCCTGGCCATGGGATGGAAACGGGTCCTCCGGTGGCTGGTGTGGCTGCTGTGCCTCGGCTGTGTCGTGTTGCTGGCCGCATCGGAGTGCTTCTATCGGGCCACACTCTCGCGCGTGCCCGGGAGGCCTCGTCCCGTGGAGGGGGTCTCGCCGCCTCCTCTGTACAGCCGCATGCGGTGGACGCTGCTCGAAGGCACGACGACACGGGAGGTGGCGCCCGTCTGGCTGGGGACCTTCGTCCAGGTATGGGCGAGCCTGGGCCTGCTCCGGCGGCATGATTCGGAGGTACCGAGCGAGGGATTCCGGCTCGCCTGCAATGTCGTGAGACAGTGGAGCCACCAGGAAGGCGGCCCGCGCCTGAAGGCCCTCGAGCGGCTCGCCGTGGACATCTGGCTCACGCGAAACTGGAGCGCCGAGGAGCTGCTCGCGTTCGACGCGGAGCACACGTACCTGGGCTCCGGACTCATCGGGATGCGGACAGGGGCCGAGGTGTTGCTCGGACGCGATTGGGCGCAAGTGGATACGGCGGGCATGGCCTTGCTCCTGGCCGTGAATGACGTTCCAGTCGGGAGGAAGGACCCTTGGTGTTTTCCAGACCGGATTCGCACGAGGCGTGATGGCATCTTGAGACGACTGGAGGACGCGGGAGGTCTCACTCCAGAAGAGGCGGAGATAGCGCTCGCGGCTCCGCTGAAGCTGGCGACGCGACCCGCGGACTGGCCCCCCTGCCCTGCTCGAGATGGTCGAGCTTCCGAGGCGGGAGGGCCGGCACGATGAGTCCTGGCGCCCGCTGTCCGGCCAGCTTTTCGCAACCCTGAAGCTGATGCCATGACGCTCCGAGGGCCCGCCTGCCGCGTTAGGGTTTCGGGGTGTGACGCCCGCTTTGGAGCCCTGGCATGCGGCCGTGCTTTCGCATGGCCCTGTCGCTCCGCGCTTGTCGCCTCGGCCCTGGACCTCACCTTTGCGTGGGAAGGGAAAGGAACCGACCATGCGACGCGCGCTTACCACTGCTGCCCTGGCCTTCAGCTTCTTGCTCTCCTCTGTCGGGCTCGCCCAGTCAGCAGGCGGCGGCTCAGGCGGAGGCGCGGCCGCGGAAGGCACAGCGGGCGGAGGTACGGGCGCCGCGCAGGGAGGTGGAGGCACTGGCGGCGCGGGGACCGCGGGCGCTGGAGGTACTGGAGCCTCCCAGAATCCGGGCACCTTCGGCCCGGGGACGCTGGCACCAGGGCCGCAGGGCACCACGGGGACCACTGGTGGCTCCACCACGGGGACCGACGGGACGACCGGCACGGGTACGACGGATGGAACTGGTACTGGTGGCAGCGGGCAGACCGGAACCACTTCGGGCACGGGTGGGACTGCAGGCTCCAGCGGAGCCAGCACGAACACCGGCGCCACCCCAGGCACGGACACGGGGACTGGCTCGACCGGAGCGGGCACGGGGACAGGTGGCACGGGTGGCTCGGGCACGACGGGCACCGGGACCACGGGCTCGGATGTGAGCGGCACTGGCACCGGGGGCATGGGCACGACGGGTACTGACGTCGGTACTGGTGGCTCCGGCACGACCGACTCGGATGTGAGCGGTACGACGGGCACCGGCACGGGTGGCTCGGGCACGACCGACTCGGATGTGAGCGGCACGCCAGGCACCGGTACGACGGGCACCGGCACGGGCGGCTCGGGCACGACGGGCACGGGCACTGAAGGCGGCACCAGCGGCGCCGGCACCGGCGGCAGCGGGGGCACGACCGGGGGTGGCTCAACGGGCGGAGCCACGGGTGGCGGCGGCACGGGCGGTGGTGGAGCGGGCGGCGGTGGAAGCGCGAGCGCAGCGAGCACGGGTGCGGCGGCCGGCATGGCCTCTCAACCGGCCAACCTGGAGCAAGAGGTGACCCAGCTCCGCGCCCAGGTCCAGCAGCTCCAGCAAGAGGTGACCGCGCTGCGCCGCTCCGGCGCCACAGCGGACACGGGCACGGGTGGCTCGGGCACGGGCGGCTCGGCGCCAGCGGCGGACCCCAACGAGACAGTGGTGGCGAGCGTCCAGATGCAAGGCCAGGTGGCCGCCACCTCCAAGGACCGGATTCAGGTCCGTGACGCGGAGACCGGCGACCTCTACACCCTGCGCGTGGGAGACAAGACCCGCGCCACCCTGGGTGGCAAGCGCATCTCCGTGCAGAGCATCCCCGCGGGCACTGCCGTCCGAGCGGCGTTCAACTACATCGCCGACGGCGACAGCTACGCGACCCGCATCCAGGTGTACCCACGGCCTCGATGATGTGAAGCGCCCCACGCGCATCGCGCTCCGGGCCGCCGGGAGGAAAGCTGCCCCCTCCTCGCGGCCCGGAGTCTTTTCTTCAGGTGCACGCCGCCGGAGTCATCCGTTCCCGCGCTCACGGACGAAGCGCTCGATGCGCTCGATGGCCTGCTCCATCTTCAGCCGCGCGGAGCTGTTCGCCGAGTGCACCCGCATTCGCGGCGGCACGAAGCCCCGCGTCGCCACGGCCTCCTCCACCCAGAGCAGGACGTCATAGCCGGTGCCGTGCTCGTCATCGCCGAGGTCGTGGTCCAGGCTCAGCTCGGCCACCTGCCCGCCTTCGAGCAGGGAGATGGCCTCCTCGGGCCACCGCACCGGCACCCAGCCCTCGGGCGTGGGGCGCTCGTCATCCAGGTAGACCTTCATCGTATCCACTCCAAGGTGGGCCATCGCCCTGCCGATGTATCTGAAGAGCCTCGGGTCCACACCATGCTTCGCGGCCCCCTCTGCCGGCTGCTGGTGCATGGCTCGCAGCCACAGGTCCATGCCCGGGTCTCCGCCGGTGAAGACGCTCACCAGCTCCATCCAGCGCTCGGCCAGGGAGCGCACCGCTTCGTGCACGGGGTCGGTGCCCCGGTCCATCTCCGCCCGGACTCGCGCGATGACCTGGGGCCACTCGGCCAGGACCTCGTGGAGGGACGCGTCGTCCGGCGCCTCGCGGCCCGGCTCACACGGTGTCCGCGAGGAGGAGTCGTGCTTCTCGAACATGGTAGCCACCTCATCCCGCCATGCCAGTCCGGCGGAACGAGCTGGCTACAGCCTCACGTTGCGTGAGGCTCCAGCGGGAAGCAGCGACTCAGCGCTCTTCGTTCTCCGACGCCGCGCCACCCGCGAGCTGCCGCAGCTTCGCGGCGAAGGGGCTCTCCTTCTCCGTCCCCGCGGGGCTTCCCGCCAGCCGCTGCCGTCGGTTGAGGGCGAGCGGCCCTTCGGGCGGTCCCTCGACGGCCTCCTTCTCGTAGCGGTCCTGTCCACCCAGCGCACGACCCACGGGGCGGGCGGAGCTGACGCGTCGGTTCGTATCCACGGGCATGAAGGCACCTCCAGGGGCAGCGAGCCCCTTTCTACTCCAGCCCCGCCCCGCTCGCAGCCCCCCGGGGCTCCCCAGTCGGAACAGCCGGAGGCAGCCCCCACACACCTTCAGGGTCCTCCAGCGCCGCGCCGATGTGGCGCAGCACCCTGGCGGCCAGGTCCACGTCGATGACGCGCGCGTCCCACGTGCAGGTGAGCGCCAGCTGCCGGCCCGGCACCAGCACTCCGTTCTCCACCACGGGCACGCGCCGCACCGCGCCCGGAGCCAGCAGCAGCGGCACTCGCGTGTACGGCACCATGGCCACGTAGCCACGCTCCAGGCCCAGCGAGCCCAGGCTCGTCACCGCCACCGAGCCGAAGGGGTCTCTCGGCATGCCCACCCACCGCAGGTCCACGTTCAGCGTGTACCAGACGAAGGACAGCAGCCGCAGCGCCAGGCCCATCAGCAGCCCGGGGATGCGGTACGAGCGGCGCTTGCCTCGCTCGATGACGGCGTCCCTGCGCGCGCGCACGTCGGCGATGCGGGACTCCATGTCCTCGACGAAGTCGCCCAGCGACAGCGTGTCCGCGCGGTGCACCGTGGCCGTGGTCAGGTCCGCGCGGCCCGCCTCCGCCGGCTGCACCACCAGCACGCAGACGCCCACGTCCCTGCGCAGTGAAGGCCGGTTCCACCGCAGCAGCACGTTGGCCTCGGGGTGCACGCGCAGCGCATCCGCGGCCGCCTTGGCCACCAGGTGCGTCACCGTGAGGCGCCGCCCCGTGCGCGCGCGGTACGCGTCGAGATACGCGAGCGCCCGCTCCATGCGAATCTCCAGCGCCGCGTACGCGCTGGGGTCCCTCGGTGAGCGCCACGTGCCCAGCGCGAGCTTGCGGAAGGCGCCGGGAGGCGGTGCTGGCTTCAGGTCGAGGTCCACGCGTGACGCCCGGCTTCGCACGGAGCGGACGCCCACCGCAACCCCGGGCGGCCACGTGCCCCCTGCGCCGCGCGCACCGTCCTGTTAGACAGGGGCCGAGCTTCCCCTTCCCGAGGCACCCGACATGACGCCGTTCGCCCTGGCCCTGTCTCTCGCCCTCCATGCCGCGCCGGCCACCAAGGCCGCGACTCCTCCTGCCCGTCCCGCCGCCGACAAGAAAATGTCCTCCACCCAGAAGCCCGCCGCCGCTGAAGACATCGTCGCGTCCACCCGTACCTGGCAGGAGGAGCGCCTCAAGAGCCTCGAGTCCGACGACGGCTGGCTCACCCTGGTGGGCCTGTTCTGGCTCAAGGAAGGCGCGCAGACCGCCGGCTCCGCGCCCGAGAGCGACCTCGACTTCCCGCCGGGCACGCCCGCGAAGCTGGGCACCTTCACGCGCAAGGGAAACACCGCCAGCCTCCAGCCCGCGCCCGGCGTCGCCTTCACGCGCGACGGCAAGCCCTTCACCGGGGGCGAGGTGAAGTCCGACGAGAGCGACGCGCCGGACGTGCTGAAGCTCGGCAGCCTCAGCCTCCAGGTCATCCTCCGGGGCGACAAGCTGGGCGTGCGCGTGAAGGACACGGAGGCGCCCGCGCGCCAGCAGTTCCACGGCATCCCCACGTACCCGGCGAGCGCCGCGTGGCGCGTCGACGCGCGCTTCGAGCCCTCGGAGACGCCGCGCACCATCCAGGTGCCGAACGTGCTGGGCACGGAGGAGGAGATGAAGGTGCCGGGCACGCTCGTCTTCACCGTGAATGGCAAGGAGTACCGACTGACGCCCGTGGAGGGCGGCAAGCAGCTCTTCATCATCTTCGCGGACGAGACGAACCGCGACGCCACCTACGGCGCGGGCCGCTTCCTCTACGCGGACCTGCCGAAGGACGGGCGCGTGGTGCTGGACTTCAACCGCGCCTACAACCCGCCCTGCGCCTTCACCCGCTTCGCCACCTGCCCCCTGCCCCCGCGCGGCAACCGGCTCGCCCTGCGCGTGGAGGCCGGCGAGAAGCGCTCCGGCGACCACTGAAGGGCCGTGGACGCGGTGCGGCATATATAATGATGCGGGCTCCCGGCCGGGTGGCCTGGAATCCATTCATCCGGAACCCTCTCTGAGAGAATTTTCCTAGGGATACCAGCCGTTTGGTTCCTAGAATCCATTCAGCAATCGATTCAGGAATCCATTCATGGCCTCCGTGGAGCAGCTCCTCTCCGTGCTGGGCCGACAGGGCCCGATGCAGGCCGCCGAGCTGGCCATCCAGCTCGGCGTGTCGCAGCCGACGCTGTCGCGGCTCATCACCGCCGCGGGCGAGCACGTCTGCCGGATGGGGCGTGGCCGCGCGACGCGGTACGCACGCACTCGCGCCCTGCCCGAGCTGGGGGGCCGGCTGCCAGTCCACCGCGTGGATGAAGCCGGACGCGTGCGTCCCTACGGCGTGCTCCACCTGCTCGCGGGCGGAGGCCACTGGCTCGAACGCGAAGAGGGTGAAGGCGAGCACTTCGAGGGACTGCCTCCCTTCGCGGCGGACATGAGTCCGCAGGGCTACGTCGGCCGGAGCTTCTCGGCGCGTTACCCGGAACTCGACCTCCCCGCGCGAATCACCGACTGGAATGATGACCACTGCCTCGTCGCACTGGCCCGGCGTGGAGAGGACTGCGTCGGGGACCTCATCCTGGGCGAGGAGTCACTGAATCGGTTCCTCGCGGAGGAGCCACGGCCCGTCCACCGCGACAGCTACCCCGAGCTGGTCCGTGCCTCCCTGGCGGGACAGCCCGGCTCCTCCGCCGGGGGCGAGCAGCCCAAGTTCATGACGTATGCGGAAGGGCGCCACGTCCTGGTGAAGTTCGCGGGAGGCGACGACGGCGCCGCCGCGCGAAGGTGGAAGGACCTGCTGACCTGCGAGCACCTCGCGCTCCAGGCGGTGCAGGCCGCGGGGATTCCCGCCGCCTCCACGCGCACGCTGGAACTGGGGAGCCATCGGTTCCTGGAGGTCGAGCGCTTCGACCGCGTGGGTGTGCGCGGGAGGAAGGCCCTGCTGTCACTGGGTGCCATCGACGACGAGTACTTCGGTCACCGCGACACGTGGACTCGCGCGGCACGGCGCATGCTCGAAGCCCGGCTCATCTCCGAGGAGGATGCGCGGCGGATTCGCTGGCTCGACACCTTCGGGCAGCTCACCGGCAACACCGACAGACACTTCGGCAACCTCTCCTTCTTCGTGGAGGGCCCGAAGCAATTCCGGCTCGCGCCCGTCTACGACATGCTGCCGATGCTGTTCGCGCCCGTGGATACGAATGTCATCGAGCGCCCCTTCGTGCCGCGCCCGCCGACCGCGGATACGCTCGATGTCTGGCCCGATGCCGCACGCCACGCGGCGCAGTACTGGGCCCAGCTGGAGCACGAGCCCACGCTCAGCGACGAGCTTCGTGAGCACTGCGCGCTGTACCAGTCAGTAGTCTCGACACTCGCGCAAGCTGCATTGGTTTGAGCCGAGGCCCGGCAACATGCGCCGCTTCCCGAGCAGCGCATGAAACACAGGGCCTGGCTCCAGGGCCGTGGAGCAGCGAACGCCAGCGTGCACCCGCGCACGGTGCCGCGACTCACTCCCCCAGCCGGAGGATGAACGCGTCGTAGCCGCCCTCCGGGCTCACCGTCCCGGCGCCGAAGTCCGTGGGCCCGCCGAAGGCGCCGACGATGACGCCCTCGCCCTCGCGAGTGACAGAGACGTCGAGCACCAGCGCCGCCGACGACGGGACACCGCGCACCCACCGCCACGCCCCGTCGATGCGGTCCAGCTTCGCCACGAAGACGTTGTCGATGGAGCCCGGCGCTCCCGGCAGCACCCTGCCACCCACCGTCTCGCCACTCGCGTAGTGCCCCGTGACGAGCACTCCGTCCTCCTGGTCCATCGCCACGCCGAGGCTGGCCCGCGCGAAGTTCCGCGCCCAGCGCTCGTCGCCCGCGAGCGTGTACGCCACCAGGAAGGCCTCCGCATCCACCTCCCCCGGCGCGTCCGACGCGCGATACGTCCTCCCGTTAAAGGTGAACGAGCCGAGGAAGCTCCCCGTCATCACCACGCGGTTGCCATGCACCGCGATGCCAGAGCAGTCCCCGTCCGCCAGCGCGCGCGTCCACAGCACCGCGCCACCCGCCGAGGCGAGCCGCCGCAGCCTCGGCTGCGTCCCCGTGCTCGGCTCCTCCGGTGACTCACTCAGCGCCGTGCCGCAGAAGTACGCATCTCCCAATTCATCCAGCGCGACGCCTCCACCCTGGGTGTC
This sequence comes from Pyxidicoccus trucidator, assembly GCF_010894435.1. Taxonomy (NCBI): domain Bacteria; kingdom Pseudomonadati; phylum Myxococcota; class Myxococcia; order Myxococcales; family Myxococcaceae; genus Pyxidicoccus; species Pyxidicoccus trucidator. The sequence continues at coordinate 184,881 of NZ_JAAIXZ010000012.1, forward strand.
CTCCCCTTCCACATGGAGCCACCGCAGCGTCCCATCCGCTCCGAACTTCGCCAGGAAGGCCCGCTGCCCCACCGCGGTCAGCACGCGCCCACCGAAGTCCAGGCTCCCGTCGTAGAGCGAGCCGGACACGAACACGTCGCCCGCGCGGTCCGTCACCAGCCCGTTCGCCAGGAAGGCACCGTCTCCCTCCAGCGTCTTCCACCAGACGAGCCTTCCTTCACGGTCCAGCTTCACGAGGAAGGCGCCCTCCACCTTCACCGGCGCCAGACCCGCGCCCTCGTGCAGCACCACGCCCGCCTCGCTCCAGCCGGCGAGCAGCACGTTGCGCTCCCGGTCCGTACCCAGCGCGTTCACCGCCAGCAGGCCCCCCGCCCGCCCCTCGAACACGCGAGTCCACAGCAGCCGCCCGTCCGGCGAGTGCTTCGCGACGACGACTCCCGGCACCTCGGGGTCTCCCGAGCCGAGCGGCCCCGTGCCCAGGTCGGCGGCGCCGGTGAAGAGCACCGTGGTGAGGACATTGCCATCCCGGTCCTGCGTGACGGCCGAGCCCAACTGCAACCCCTCGCCCCGACCGTACCGCCGCCATGACACCGGGCCTCCGGAAGTCTCGGCCTGGCGAATCGTCCCCAGCGACTCTTCTTCCTCCGCGGGCGGCGCGTCCTCCTCCAGCGTCCCTCCACACCCGGCCAGTCCCACCACCGCCAGCGCCCACCACGCCTTCGCCCGCATCCTGCTACCTCCCCACCCGCACGAGACGACAATGCCGGCGACCCGGAGAGCCGGGTGCCGGCAGTGCGAATGGGTGTCCATGGCCCGGCTCGCCTGCCCCCCGTTCACCAGGGCAGGGCCAAGGTCCGCCAACAACAGACGGGAGCGGAGCGCCTCACGCTCTCAAGCCGGAAGAGGCGCTCCATCCTTCAGTGCGCGGAGCGCCTCACGCCCTCAAGCCGGAAGAGGCGCTCCGTCCGTCAGTGCACCGTGGGCGGCTGCTCCGACGCGGCCTCGGGGACAAGCGGCGACTCCAGGCGCGGGGCAACGCCCCGGGACACCTGGCGTAGCAGCGCCTCACTGAACACGGGCAGGTCCCCCGGGTTGCGGGAGGTGATGAGGTTGCCGTCCTCCACCACCTCGCGGTCCACCCAGCGCGCGCCCGCGTTGAGCAGGTCCGTCTTGATGGAGGGCCACGAGGTGACGGTGCGCCCGTCCGCGACATCCGCCTCCACCAGCAGCGAGCCCGCATGGCAGATGGCGGCGATGGGCTTGTCCGCGCGGTAGAAGTCGCGCACGAAGCCCACCATGCCGATGTCCGTGCGCAGGTGGTCAGGCGAGTAGCCGCCCGGAATCACCAGCGCGTCGAAGTCCTTCGCGGAGACCTCCTTCACGGCCTTCTCGGCCTTGACGGTCTCCTTGCCCTTCTTGCCCTTCAGCTGCTTGCCGGCCTCGACGCCGATGATGACCGCCTCGTGCCCCGCCTTCTTGACGGTGTCGTAGGGCACGCGGAACTCCGAGTCCTCGAAGTCATTGGCCACGATGAACGCGATGCGCGCCATGAGTCTCCTCCTGAAAATGGGATGGGTGTGTCCGGGTCCTTCCGTTCGGCAAAGGTGCCCACGGCTTTCGCGAGGACCAACGCGGGAGCGGGCGGGCCGGCCTCGGGAGGGTCGCCCGGCTGCCCGCCCCTCGGGCCTCCGGGCCACGGCGCGAGGCTCCACGCCGCCCGTCATCCCCACGACGCAGGCGCCAACCGACGCTGGCGTGCCGTCGCCGGGACGACATTAATTCACCCCATGCGCGCCCCTCCCCTGCTGCTCTCCGCCCTCGTGGTGCTCGCCGTCTCCGCCTCCGCCTGCCGCAAGAGCCAGGCGCAGGGCACCGCCTCTCCGCAAGACTGCGTCCTGGTGGAGGACGGCTGGGGCCCTGACGGCACCGTGCCCTTCGACGTGGAGGTCGTCGCGGAGGGGCTGGAGGTCCCCTGGGGCATCGCCTGGCTGCCCGGCGGCGACGCGCTCGTCACCGAGCGTCCCGGCCGGGTGCGCCTGCTCCGGGGTGGCGCCGTGCTCCCCACGCCGGTGGCCACCCTCCGAACGACGCGCACCGCCGAGGGCGGCCTGCTCGGCATCGCCGCGCACCCGGACTTCGCCACCAACCGCCAGTTCTACGTGTACGTCACCACCGACGCGAGCGGCCGCGATGAGAACCGGGTGGAGCGGTGGACGCTGTCCCAGGACGGCACCACGGCCACCTTCGACCGCGTCATCTTCGGCGGCATCTCCTCGGCCACGTACCACGACGGTGGGCGGCTCCGCTTCGGCCCGGATGGGATGCTCTACGTGGGCACGGGCGACTCGAGAGACCCGGACCGCTCGCAGGACGTGAATGACCCCGCCGGCAAGCTGCTGCGCCTGACGCCGGAGGGGCAGGTGCCCCAGGACAATCCCTTCCCCAACTCGCCCGCGTACCTCACCGGCATCCGCAACCTCCAGGGCTGGGACTGGAAGGACGCCACCACCCTCTACATCACCGACCACGGCCCCAGCGGCGAGACGATGCGCCGGGGCCATGACGAGGTGAGCCTCGCCCGCCGAGGGGACAACCTGGGCTGGCCCGGCATCTACGCGTGCGAGACGCGCCAGGGCCAGGTGACTCCGTCCCTCACCTTCGAGGACGCCCTGCCTCCGGGCGGGGCCGCGCTCTACACCGGCACCGCCATCTCCGAGTGGAGGGGCTCGCTGCTCATCGGCACGCTGGGCTCTCGCCACCTGCACCGCGTGGAGTTCGCCCAGGACAACCCCGCCCGGGTGGCCCGACACGAGGTGTACCTGCGCGACACCCACGGCCGCCTGCGCGAGGTCCTCATGGGTCCGGACGGCCACCTCTACGTCACCACCAGCAACTGTGACGGGCGCGGGGACTGCGGCCCGGGCAAGGACCGCATCCTCCGCCTGAAGCGCTGAAGGTTTCCGACAGGACGAGAGTCGTCGGCCGCCTCAACACGCCCCGTGCGCGGCGGCGCCGGTTCTGGAAGACTCCGGGCCGTGCACCTCGAGATGCCTCTGGTCATCGGGTTGATGGTGGCGGCCATCGTCCTGGCCATCGCGGCCAAGCGCGCCCGCCTGCCCTACAACGTCGCCCTGGTGGTGGGAGGCCTCGTCATCTCCATCGGCCACCTGCTGCCGGGCGTTCCGCCGCTCAACCCGGAGTTGGTGTTCCTCGTCTGTCTGCCCGCGCTCCTGTTCGAGGGCGGCATCACCGCGGACCTGTCCGGCATCCGCGCCAACGCGGTGCCCATCCTCCTGCTGTCCACGCTGGGCATGGTGCTCGTCATTGGCGCCACGGGCACCGCGCTGCACTTCACCGTGGACCTGCCGGTGTGGCCGGCGCTGCTGCTGGGCGCGCTGCTGTCCGTCACCGACACCGTCTCCATCCTCTACGCGTTCCGCCGCGCCCCGGTGCCCCCGCGCCTGTCCGGCGTCATCCAGGGGGAGAGCCTCTTCAATGACGGCACCGCGCTGGTGGCCTACGCGGCCATCGCCAGCGTGGTGGCGGGGGCGGCGGCTCCGTCCCTGGCCACCATGAGCGCGCGGGTGCTGCTGGCCTCGGTGGGCGGCGGCGTGGTGGGGCTGGCGCTCGGGCTGCTGGGCGGCTTCGTCATTCGCCGAATCGAAGACCCGCTGGCCGAAATCATGGTGACGACGGCGGTGGCGCTCGCCTCGTTCGTGGTGGCGGAGCAGCTCCACCTGTCCGGCGCCATCTCCGCCGTCGTCGCCGGCCTGGCCGTGGGCGACACCCTGCGGCGCGAGGTGGCCCCGCAGAGCCAGGTGGCCATCCACACCTTCTGGGAGTACGCCACCTTCGGGGTGAACACCTTCCTCTTCCTGGCGGTGGGGCTCACCACGAAGCCGGAAACGCTGAGCGGCTACCTGCCGGAGACGCTGCTGGCGGTGGCCTCCGTCTTCGCCGGGCGCGCGGTGGGCGTCTACATTCCCTTCCTGCTGCTGCGCTGGCTGCGCCCCACCGAGTCCATGCCGTTTCGCTGGCAGCACGTGTTCGTCCTGGGCAACATCAAGGGCGCGCTGTCCATCGGCCTGGCGCTGGGCCTTCCGGCGGCCACGCCCGGGCGGGAGAAGCTGGTGGCCATCGCCTTCGGCGTCACGCTGGTGTCGCTGGTGGGCCAGGGGCTGATGCTCACCCAGGTGCTGAAGTGGCTGGGCCTCTTCCAACAGGACGCGGTGGCGCTGACCATGGCCGAGCAGCGCGGGCGCCTCATCGCCAGTCGCGCGGCGCACCAGGAGCTGGAGGTGCTGCACGAGCAGGGGCTGCTGCCCCGCGCCGCGTATGACCACCTGCGCAGCGAGTACCAGGTCAACATCGCCCGCGCCGAGCGCGAGCTGCGGCGCCTCAACGAGCAGCACCTGACGCAGGGCGCGAGGGACCTCATCTCCATGCGCCGGCGGCTCATCGACGCGGAGCGCACGGCGCTGCAGGGCGCGCGGCGCAACGGCCTCATCCCCGAGGCCACGGCGGAGCACATGCTGGCGCAGCTGGATGCGCGGACGCTGTCCTTGGAGAAGGTGCTGCACGGCGAAGCGGGAGACGCGGGCCACGGGAGGAAGGCGTCGTGAAAATCGTCATCGCGGGTGGAGGCCGGGTGGGCAGCGTGCTGGCGGCGCGGCTGGTGGCCGAGCAGCACACCGTCACGGTCATCGAGCGGGACGCCGCCCTCTGCAACCGCATCTTCGAGGAGGTGGGCGCGGTGACGGTGTGCGGCGACGCCACCAACCCCCGGGTGCTGGAGGCGGCGGGCATCGTCTCGGCGGACGTGGCGGCGGGGGTGCTGGCGCGCGACTCGGAGAACCTGGCCTTCGCCATGCTGGTGCGCAGCACGTCCGGGGCGCGCGTCATGGTGCGCATGCTGGACACGAGCTACCGCGAGGCGTACCGGCTGGCGGGCGTGAAGGAGCTGGTGGCGGAGGCGGAGGTGGTGGTGGCGAAGATGACCACGGCCATCGACTTCCCCCAGGTGGCCGGCACGCTGCCGCTGGGAGACGGGGACACGCTGCTGTTCGAGCTGGCGCTCCCGATGCGCGCCCGGGTGGCGGGACAGACGGTGGCGCAGGTGCGCGGCACGGCGGGCTTCCCGCGCGAGTGTGTCTTCATCGGCGTGGTGGACCCGCAGGGCCGCGCGACGCTGCCGGAGGGAAGCACCCTGCTGCACGCGGGGCACACCGTCATCATGGTGTCGCGGCGCTCGCAGCTCTCGGCCGCGGTGGACTTCCTGAGCGCCGAGCCCCCGGCGAGAGTGGGAACGGGCACCGTGCTGGCGGCCACGCTGCGCAAGGTGGACTTCCTGACGCCGCTGAGTGACGACGAGCTGGAGGCGGTGGCGCGCGGCGCCGAGCACATCCAGCGCCCGGCGGGCACGGAGCTGTTCCGGCAGGGCGAGGCGGGCGAGACGTTCTACGTGGTGCTGTCGGGCGAGGTGCAGCTGAAGGACGCGGCGGCGCAGGTGGTGGCCACCGTGAAGCCGGGAGGCTTCTTCGGCGAGCTGGCGCTGCTGACGGGCGAGCCGCGCACGGCCACGGCGGTGACGACCACCGCGTGCGAGCTGGCCGCGGTGGGCCGCGAGGACTTCCGCGGCGTCGTCATGGCGAACCCGTCCGTGGCCCTGGAGATGAGCCGCATCCTGGGTGAGCGCCTGTCCCGGGCGCAGGGTGGGAAGCCGCAGCAGAAGCGCCGGGGCCTGTTCGGGCGGTAGTCGCGGGAGGGCTTCGCGGAGCCCGCTTCAATGCCGATACTCCTGCTGCTCCGGCCCCTCCTTCGGCGGTGGAGGCAGCAGGGCCGGCGGTGGCGGCACGGGCGGCATGGCGCCGTGCGGGTGGTCGCGGCGCAGGGTCTCCAGCAGCCGCGCCACCGCCTCCTCCGACAGGTCCGAGGACTTCAGCACGCGGGCCACCGCCTCCAGCGCCGTCTCCAGCTCCCCTGCGAGCACCTCGCTGGCGCCCCGGTCCCGCAGGTCGGCGATGTCTCCCAGCCGCTGCACCCGCACCAGGATGGGCACGTGCGCGTGCAGCCGCCGCGCCGCCGACACCGCCCGCGCCGCTCCCAGCGGGTCATCCAGCAGCAGCACCAGCGCCCTGGCCCGGTGGATGCCCGCCCGCTCCAGAATCTCCGCGCTGGTGATGTCGCCGTAGTACAGCGACTCGCCCCGCCGCCGCGCCTCGGACACCACCTCCGGGTCCAGGTCGATGCACACGTGCGGCAGGCGGCTCTCGCGCAGCGCTCGCGTCACCAGTCGCCCCGCCGTGCCCAGCCCGCCGACGATGTAGTGGTCCGTCAGCGCAGCGCTGTGCGTCCCCTCCAGGTGGTGCGGCCCATGCGCGCCGATGAGCGCCTCCAGCCGCTTGAGGTGCGCCGCCCCCGCCGCCAGCCTCGGCCCGAAGTGCAGCACCACCGGCGTCACCAGCATGGTCAGCACGCTCATGGTGATGAACACGCGCTGCTCCCCGGCGCTCAGCAGCCCCGCCTGCGCCCCCGCGTGCGCCAGCACGAAGGAGAACTCGCCAATCTGCGCGAGCCCCAGTCCGGCCAGCACCGCCACCCACGGCGGGAAGTGCATCACCATGGCGCTCACCGCGCCCACCAGCGCCTTCAGCACCACCACGCCCACCACCAGCGCCGCCACCAGCAACGGCCGCTCCATCAGCACCCGCACGTCCAGCAGCATGCCCATGGAGATGAAGAAGAAGCTGGCGAGCGTCTCTCGCAGCGGCAGCACGTCCGCCAGCGCCTGGTGCCCATAGTCCCCGTCCGCCAGGGCGATGCCCGCCAGGAACGCGCCCAGCGCCAGCGACAGCCCCGCCAGTGACGACAGCCAGGCGATGCCCACGCAGATGCCCAGCACCGCCAGGATGAACACCTCGCGCCGCCGCGTGGCCGCCACGTCCTTCAGGAAGCGGGGCACCACCGTGCGCCCCAGCAGCACCGTCGCCAGCACCAGCAACACGGCCTTCACCAGCACCGCCAGGATGGCCCCCACCCCGCCCTGGTGTCCGGCCAGCAGCGGAATGGCCAGCATCATCGGCACCACGCACAGGTCCTGGAAGATGAGCGCGCCGATGATGAGCCGGCCGTGGGGCGCGTCCACCTCGTGCCGCTCCGTGAGCGCCCGAAGGACGATGGCCGTGCTCGACAGCGCGACGAGGAAGCCGAAGAAGACACCCCGAGCCGCCGGGACGCCCAACACCAGCGCGCCGACCAGCACCCCCAGCGTCGTCAGCCCCACCTGGAGGCCGCCTCCCAGCAGCAGCACCCGCCACAGCCGCCGCAGCCTCGCCAGTGAGAACTCCAGGCCGATGCTGAACAGCAGCAGCACCACGCCAATCTCCGCGAGCACGGTGATGCGGGCCGCGTCGTGCACCAGCCCGAGTCCTCCGGGGCCGATGAGCGCGCCCGCCGCGAGGAGCCCGGCGATGGTCGGCAGTCGCAGGTGGCTCAGCGCGAGCACCACCACCACGGCGACGCCGAGCACCACCCCCAGCTCCTGGAGGACCGCCGGGACTTCCATGGCGGAGGGCCCTCCCACGCCCCGGACACGGGGGACGCGCGTGCGTCACGAACCGCGTGGCGAGGCTCCCCCCTTCATGGGGTAACACCCCAAACAGGGAGCACCCAGCCCGCCTCCAGCGTCCCTCGGCTCGGGCGCCGGGTCGGCCGGGGGGAGCGTGCCCTTCCCACGGCACCTCACGCCAGGACCCAGGCTCTGTGCGCCGCCATGCACGTGTGAGCCAGCCTGCCCCGACAGCACCTCATGCCAGGACCCAGGCGCTGTGCGCCGCCATGCATGTGTGAGCCAGCCTGCCCCGACAGCACCTCATGCCAGGACCCAGGCGCTGTGCGCCGCCATGCATGTGTGAGCAAGCCCACCGCGACAACCACCTCACGCCACTGGCTGGCCGACCGCGCTGCTCAGCCGCCAAGCTGCCGCAGCAGCCGCTCCGCCTGTTCCCGCACGGTGCCGCTGCCGTGGGTGAACGCCTGCTTCGCGTGGCGGACGCACGCCGCCTTGTCCGAGGGGAACCACGCCACCGCCATGTTGAGGTGCGTGCCCGCGTCCTCCGGGTGCGCTTCCAGCACGCGCGCCAGCACGGGCCGGGCGCGCTCGTGCGCCTCGTCCTGCAACAGCAGCATCGCCAGGTCGTTGGTGGGCCCCGGGTCCGTGGGCACCATCGCCACGGCCTCCTCCAGCCGCTTCCGTGCGAGCCCACGCTCCTGCAGCGCGAGATGCACCTGGGCCAGCGCCTGCAGCGCCTGCCAGCTCCGGGGGGACAGCCGCACCATCTCCTCGAACAACGCCTGCGCCTCCCGGAACGCCCCGGCGCTCATCACCGCGAGCCCGTGCAGGTACAGGTAGTTGACGTTGGCGGGCACCAGCTGCCGCAGCTCCATCGCGATGCGCTTCGCCGCCTCGGGGTTGCCCGCCGTCAGGTACAGCTTGAAGAGGTCCTCCAGCACCGAGCGCTGCATGCCGCCCTGCGCCTTCTCCAGCGCCAGGGTGGCCGCCTGGATGGCCAGCCCCAGTGCGCCCTGCGCGGCGTGCGCGCGCGACAGCATCAGCAGCGGCATGGGCTCCTGCGGCGCGCCCTCCGACGCCTGGTGGAAGTGCACCGTCGCCCCCCCCGCGTCCCCCTGCTGGAGGCAGATGCGGCCCAGCTCGAAGTGCACGTGCGCGCTGCCGGGAGCCACCTGGAGCGCGGACTCGTACGCCGCCCGCGCGCCGGCCAGGTCTCCACGGTCCAACAGCAGCCCGCCCAGGTTGAAGCGCTCGAAGTAGCCGGCGGTGGGCGCCGAGGCCAGCGCCTTGAGGGACTCCAGCGCCTCGGCGTCGCCGGCCTGGGCGCGCAGCATGGCCAGGTGCGCCTGCGCCTCCGCGTGGTCCGGCTTCACCTTCAGCAGCCGCAGGGTGGCTGCCTCCGCCTCGCCCGCCGCGCCGGTGCTCAGGTGCGTACGCACGAGGCCGAGGAGACAGTCCACGTCATCCGGGTCGAGGGAGAGCCCCATCTGGAAGCTCCTCACCGCCTCCTGGGGCCGCCCCACCTGCAGGTACTGCCCGCCTTCCCGTGCGTGCGTCGATGCCATGCGCCGGGGTTTACCACGGGGTGCCGGGTCCCGGCAGTTCACGGGCCCGGCTGCCCGCCCGGCCAGCCAGCCCCCGTCCTCGGGCCAGGGAGCCTCCCCGGACCCGCACCGCCGGGCCTCTCCGAGCCCGGACCTCCGGTGCTACCGCCGCAGGGCCGTCGCGGCGATGCCCGGCACCTTCAGCCAGGACGGCCCCAGCTCGAACTCCACCAGTCGCCGGGCCAGCTCGCGCACGCCGCGGTGTCCCGGCACCCAGGGCGGCGCGGGCAGGTTGGTCAGCGGCGCGCGGATGACGGCCTTCTCGATGTCCTCGAACATGAAGGTGTTGTGGACCCAGCCGAGGCCGCTCTGGATGTCCTGCGCCGACGAGGACGGGTGGCCGCCCCACGGCAGGGACACCACCGCGTAGCCGGCGGCGGGCCAGGTGTTGATGGCCACGGTGCCGTAGCGCAGCTCGCGGATGGCGCGCTCCACCGCCGCGTTGACGGCCGGGTCCTTGAGGGACTTCGGGTGGACGATGAGCGTGGCGTTGAGGGTGCCCCACACCTTCTCGTTGAGGAAGGGCACCACCTTCTCCAGGAAGGCCACCGGGTCATCCGAGCCGGGCAGGCCCGTCTCCGACAGCACCGTGCACCAGGGCTCCTGACGGAAGACGCGGTCCTCGGCCTGGGCCGGGTCCACGTCCGGAATCAGCGCGTAGGGCAATTCCCCGGCGCTCGCGTTGCCCACCAGCCGCAGGTGCGCGCGGCCGTCCGTGAATTGCTTCCACCGCTGCTCGGCGCCCGGGTAGTACGCGCGGCGCACGGCCGCCTTGCCCAGGCCGGCGTGCACTCCGTCCACCACCTGCGAGCGGCGCGCCCAGTCCTTCGGCTGCACCAGCAGCTTGGCCGAGTTGCAGTTGAAGGACGCGTTGTTCGCCACCATGCCGGCGATGTTGTCCGACTGGTAGCGCAGCTCGCCCTCCGAGTACGGCCCGGGCACCACCACCACGGGGGAGATGTTGCCCAGCTCGCTGGAGAAGGGCTTCTTCATCAGCGGCTCGTTGCGGGAGCGGCGCGCTTCCGACTCCGGACCCGGCGGGCCCCACACCAGCGCGTCATGCGTCCTGTCGCTGCCGGTGACGTGCACCTCGTCCACCGCCGGGTGGTTCACCAGCGCCGAGCCCTCCTCGGAGCCGCCGTACACCACCCCGAAGACGTTGAGCTTCGCCAGCGGAGCGAAGGCCTGCTCCAGGAACGGCCCGAGGTAGGCGTTCACCGGGTTCATCTTGAGCACGCACGCGGTGCCCTCGACGAAGAGCTTGTAGAGGCAGTCCGCGGGCGGAATCGAGTTGACGTTGCCGCCCCCCAGCACCGCGCAGACCTTGCCGCCGTGGGGCTTGCGGTAGAAGGACGCCTGGTGCTCGCGGAGGTTGGCCGCGGTGACGCCGGGGAGGAAGTAGACCTCGCCCACGTTGCGCGGAAGGAGCATTCCTTCCAGCGCGTCTCGCGGGAAGATGCGCGCCGCCAGCCGGCCATCCTCCAGCGTGCGCAGCTGGGAGGCGGGGATGTGGGGGACGCCGTGGCGCTGGATGTCCTTCAGCGAGTCCACCAGCAGGCGCATGTTGCGCAGCACCACCAGCGGACCGCCCAGCCACTCCTCGCCGGCCAGGGGGCTCTCCGGGTCGATGCCCTTGGCCTCGCACGCCGCGCGGACGCTCGGCTCGGCGACGGCGGCGAAGGCGCGGCGCAGCTCCTCCAGCAGGGAGATGCGCTCACGAAGCCCCAACTTCACCCAGGCACGGGAGCCCTCCTTCACACGCTGCACCACCGAGTCGAGCGTGTTGCTGGAAGTGGCCTGTGGAGCGGCGGCGAGGCTCATGCGGGACCTCCGGAGACAGGGACTCCCTAAGTTAGAGGAGTGATGCCCCCGGCGTCACGGGCTCCGCGCGCGGAGCGTCATCAGGTGGGCAGCGGCTGCCCGAGGCCCTTGCGGAGCGCCTCGTCGATGAGCCCCCGCACCTTCTTCTCCGCCTCGCGGGAGCGAGCCTCCTGCTGCTCACCGAGCTTCTCCTGCTCTTCGCCGAGCTTCTCCTGCTGCTCGCCGAGCTTCTCCTGCTCACGGCCGAGGGCCTCCTGCTGCTCGTTCAGCGCCTCCTGCTGCTTCTCCAGGGCCGCCATCTCCTGCTCCAGGGCCTGCTCCTGCTTCTTCAGCTCCGCCTCACGGCGCTCGCGCTCGGCGTCGGGGAGGGCATCGGCGCGCCGCTCCTCCAGGTGGATGCCGGCCTGCTTGTGCGCCAGCTCGGCCTGCTTCAGGCCCAGCGCGGACTGCTTGAGCCCGAGCTCGCCCTGCTTGTGTCCCAGCTCTCCCTGCTGCCGCCCGAGCTCGCCCTGCTTCCCACCCAGGTCTCCCTGCGCCTTGCCCAGGTCCCGAGTGGGCTGGAGCGCCGTGCGCACGGCGTTCAGCGTGGACGCGTCGCGGATGATGAACGCATTTCCCTTTTGGCGCACGTACAGCAGCTCCTGGCCGGGCTTCTTGAACATGCCCGCCAGGTTCAGGTCCACCGTGCTGCCGTTCATCATCGCCATGTTGTCCGCCAGCAGCACGTAGCTGCTGTCGTCGTCGTCCTCATCCATGTCCCGAGGGGGCGCGGGGGGCTTCGGAGGCACGGCCGCCATCGAAGGCATGGCAGGGACGGCGAGCGCGCCCACCATGGCCAGACGCGGGATGGGAGGAATCGGCGGCACCGGGCCCACGTGCGGAATGGGGGGCACCGGCGGCACGGCGGGCGTCATGGCCACGCGCGGGGTGACGGGCGTCACGGCCACGCGAGGGGTGACGGGCGTCATAGCCACACGCGGGGTGACGGGCGTCACAGCCACGCTCGGAGTGGCGGGCGTCACGGCCACCTTCGGCGAGGCCTTGGCTCCCGACGCCGCGGGCGCCGACGCAACGTCTTCACCAGATGCGGCCTTCGTCGACGGCGCCGCGGCCTTCGCGGGAGAGGCAGCGGAGCCCTGCGCGGCAGACTTCGCCTGCGACGCCTCCGCAGGCGCGGCGGCGGGAGTCCCGGCCTTCGCGGCGGACTCCTGGGCGACGACCTGGAAGGGCACCAGGGCCGCGAGGCCCAGGGCAGAGAGCGCCACCTTCAGCAAGCGCCGGGAACGGGCGGGAACGGCATCGACGTGCTCCAACATGCTCAACCTCCTGTGCAATGCATGAACGTGGGCGGATGCGCCATGCGCGGCGGCGGTACCGGCGCCGCGGGCGACTCCGAAGGCAAGCAGCAGCTCGCCGTAGTCAGCGGGCTCCGCGCCGGTGAGCCGGAGGGCCTCTGCGTCACAGGCCTCCTCGCGAGCCAGCGCGTACTCACGCGCGGCCCGTCGCGCGAGGGGATGAAAGAAGAGGAGCGCCTCCGCCAGCGCCGGCACCCAGCCGAGCCACAGGTCTCCCCGCCGCAGGTGCGCCAGCTCGTGCGCCAGCGCCATGCGCAGCGCCTCGACGGGAAGCCGCCGCACCGCCTTCGCCGGCAGCACCACCACCGGGTCCACCAGCCCCGTGGCGAGCGGGCTCACCACCGACTCCGACACCAGCAACCTCGGCACCCGCCACAGCTTCGCGGCGGAGGACAGCGCGCGCACCTCCGACTCCAGCACCGGGTGCGCCAGGGGACGCGCGCTCTGGCGCAGGCGCCGCATGCTGGCCCAGCCCTTCACGTGACTCCGCAGGTGCCACAGCACTCCTGCCAGCCACGCCGCCAGCAGCGCCCACGCCAGCCCCCGGCTCCAGGGCACGGACCACAGCGTGGAGGAGAGCGCAGGTGCGCCAGCGCTGGTGACGGAGAGGCCCGAGAACTCCACACGGTCGCCCGTCATGTCACCGACGACGGGAAGCTCCGTCCTACGGGGTGACGGTCGCGCGACTCCTTCATGACCAGGCCCTTCCGGCTGCACCGCCTCGCGGGACACACCGACCTGTCGCTCCGGGCTCCGCTCGGGACTCACGACGTCCACCCGGACGCCCTGTCTCGTGTCGGGAAGCTCATTCCGCGCACGAGGCTCATCGCGCACAGTCTCCGGCGCGCCCTGCCCGCTCCGGGCCGTGGCCTCCACGGTGGACGCAAGCCCTTCCACACTCGAGGCCACCGACGCGGGCAGCACGGGCAGCGGCACGGCGGGCAGCCAGCCCAGGGACACCACGAACTTCAGCGCCACCAGCCACCACAGTCCGGCGCGCAGCGAGGCTGGCATCCTCGGCCAGGTCCTCGTCAGCGCCCACACCAGCGCGGCGCACAGCGCGCCCTGCCACGAGGCCCGCCACAGCCCCGCGGGCCACGTCGACGCCCACCCACCCACGTCAGACAGCCAGCCCGTATCCATGGGTCAATCCTTCCGCTTCTTCGAGCGAAGCCGCGCCACGACGTCCTGGAGCTGCGCCAGCTCCTCGTCAGTGACGTCATCCGCCTCGGACAGGTATGCGGCGAACGGCGACAGCGAGCCGGACAGCGTCCGCTCCACGAAGTCTCCCACCACGTCCCGCAGCAGCTCCGACGCCGGCACCGGCGAGGCGTACTGGAACACGCCCTCCACCTTGCGCCGCGTCAGGTAGCCCTTCAGCCGCAGCCGCTCCATCACCGTCAGGATGGTGGAGCGCGCCAGCCCCTGCGGCTCGCCGAAGCGCTCTGCCACCTCGCCCACGGTGGCCGGGCCGTGCTCGGCCACGTACCGCAGCACCGTCAGCTCCTGCTCTCCCACCGGCTTCTTCATGCACCACCCTGTGACGACAACTGTAGTCACGAAGCAAGGTACGCGTGACTACAGCCGTAGTCAAGTCGAGCGCGGGGGCGACTTTGGTAGGGGGCGGGGAGCGTTCGCCCACCCGCAAAGCGGCGGCTTCAGCCCGGCTGGCAGCGGAAGCGCACGTCGCTGGTGCCCGCGCGCACCTGCTCCAGGCGGACGCGGACCTGGGGGGCTACGGGCGAGCGCGGGAATGATTTCAGGAAGCGCTCCAGCCCGGCCTCCACCGACTCGCGGTCACCGCAGGCACAGGTGCTCCGGGCGACCACGTCCTCCAGGGCAGCCACCTCGAGGTCCACCACCCGGGAGTACGCGCGCGGGTACGTGGCCCAGAAGCGCGTCCAGTTCCGGTAGAGGGGCTCCAGCTCCGGGTGGTCGAACACGTAGCAGCCGGAGGGCACCGCATACACCCGCAGCGCGCCATCACGGTAGAAGGTGCGGCCCAGCAGCGAGAAGAACTCCTGGTCCACCTCGGTGCCTCGCCGCTTCGCCAGCTCCAGGAAGAAGCGCGGCTCCGGCGACCAGCGGAGCGCCTCCTCTTCGCTGACGACGAAGCCCCGCAGCTGCGGCGCGTGTGGCACGCGCCAGCCCGCGCCAGCCTCTTGCCGGGTGGCGGACGCCTCCAGCGCACGAGCCGCGACGAGCCCCGCCTCGAAGACGCGCTCCAGCGACACACCCGGGCCGTGCTCGAAGCGCTCCAGCGAGCGCTGGTAGTCCTTCCTCGGGTCCTCCGCGTCCGCGCCCCACGCCGCGCCGGACAGGCATAGGAGCACCGCGCCCACGAGCCGTGCCGTGCCGCGCGCCCTCATCACCCGCCCCCTTCCCGGGGGCACCGCTCAGCGCTGGAAGTCCACGCCCACGCCGACGCCCGCGGTGACGCCCCGCACCAGCTGCCCATCCGGCTGCGGGAAGTGCACCGTCCCGCCGGAGCCCCAGGCATAGAAGTGGTTGAAGACACGCTGGCGCACCTCCAGGCCCAACGAGTAACGCGGCCGGTCGCCCAGTGCCGTCAGCACCGCGCGAGCGAGGGCCCGCGTGCGGGCGCCTGGAAGCTCGAAGCCCACGGACACGTCCGCGTCGGTGCGGCCGAAGCCGAAGTACTGAGCGGCCAGGCTGCCGAGCAGCATCAGCTCGTCCGGACCGCCCTGCGCCACGCTCAGCTCCAGGTAGCCGGAGAAGCCCGAGGTCAGCACCTCCTCGGCCAGGGGCACCTCCGACAGGCCCACGCCGGAGAAGCGCCCCAGCTCGTAGTCGGGGCCGAACATGCCGAAGCGGAAGCGGCCTCCCTGCTTGCGCCCTTGCAGGGTGACGCTGAGCTGCGTGCCGCTCGACGTCTGCCCTTCCATCGCCAGGCCCAGCAGTCCGCCGAAGTCCGGCGTGTACCCTTCCGTGAATCGCGCGCCGCCGCCGAGCAGCGCCCACGTGCGCAGGCGCTCACCCTTGTAGAGCGCCACGTCGCCGCCCACGGAGGCCAGCGTCATCGTCGGCGCCTCCCCGCCCGCCTTCCCCGCGTCGTGCGCGGCGGACAGGCGCAGCAGGTAGCGGTCGAAGCGCCTCGCCTCCTCGCTGGCCAGGCGGCCGATGTCCAGCAGCGCCTCGGCCGCGAAGATGCGCGCGGCGAGCACGTCGCTGGCCAGCACCTCGGCGCGCACCGCGCCCTTGACGAAGGTCAGCGTGCCGCCCGCCGGGTGGTAGTCCGGCGACAGCACGTTGCTGTAGCGATTCACCAGGTAGCCGCGCCCCAGCGTCTCGTCGACGAAGGGCTCCACGCGCAGGAACACCGGCCGGCCCTCCTGGCCGATGCGCAGCATGCGCACCACCTGGCCGGCGTCGCTCAGCTCGTCCCAGTCCTCGCGGCGCAGGTAGCCGCCGTAGTCGTTCTCCTTCTGCTTCGGCTCCTCGTCCAGCACCCGCAGGCGCAGGTTGGCGCCCAGGCGCAGCACGAAGGTCTCCCCCTTCGTCAGCCCCAGCGACGGGTACACCCGCGCGAACAGGTCCTGCCCACCGCCCGGAGTGCCCGAGGGGAAGCTCAACGCTCCCACCTCCAACTGGGCGCTGAAGCCGAAGCCCTCCCCGCCGGTGCGGGCACCGGGCGGAGCGGGCTCATCCAGCCGTGCGGTGGTGACGGACGAGGCCCCCCCGGAGGAGGAGGGCTCTTCATTTGGCTCCTCCTGCACGGTGGAGCTCTGGGTGGTAACGAGGGCGAGCAGGACGAAGAAGGGGGCTCCAGTCATCGTCCCCCAACTCTACCCGGCCGCGCCGTCGTGCGAAGCAAGCAGCCCGTGCAACGTGTGGGTGACACTGCGTTGCGTCGGTACACGGGTACCCGCCAGGCCCGGAAGCCCTGGCGGTTGAGCCGTGGCGGGCCGCCCGTCAGCGGCTGCCGTCGACCTCTTCCGTGGCGCTGTCGGGCTCGCTCTCCCCGCTCACGCCGCCGCCCAGGTCATTGCCCTCTCCGGAGCCGCCCGTCCCGGCCTCCCGGTTCGTGTCGTTGGGCTCGCCGTCCAGGTTCGGCTCCTCCTGCACGTCCCACTTCTCGCCATCCGGCGTCGTCACCGTGGTGTCGGTGCCGCTGCCTCCCGTGGCCTCGCCGTCATAGACGGTGGGCGCGCCCTCGCGGTCCCTCCGCTCGTTGTCCACCACGTCCGCGGCCTCACCCGGGCTCTCCTCGGCTTCGTTCCGCGACTCCGCCTGCTCGCGCGCCGCATCCTCGGAGGCTCTCGACATGCCCGAGCCACCCGTCGCACTGTCATCCGTGCGCGTGTTCGCGGACTGGCTCGAACAGCCCCAGAGGGTGAGCGCGGCCAATGCAGCCATCAGTGGAAGCTTCATGAGGGGCGTCTCCTTGAAGGAAGAAGGTTGTGCTTCCGACAAGGTGGGCGCCCGCACTTCAGGGACAACCCGGCGGGCGTGCCCGTGCTCCCGGGCCCGTCCCAAGGCAGGCGGCCGACCAGCCCCTCGCCGCCCCTCCGCTCCCCGGAGGCGCCGCGCGAAGCCGGCCCGCTTCAGCCCCCCGTGGACCGGCCGTCTTCCTCGCTGTTGGCCGGGCAGATGGCGCGATGCGGCCGCTCCGTCCCCGTGCCCACCAGCCACCGCGACAGCAGGCGGATGCCGGAGGCGAAGAGGCCGTCCTCCGCGCGGTGCAGCGCCTCGAAGAGGGACTCATCGAGCACCGAGTCCTCCGGGTCGATGATGAGCTCCTCCGGCTCCAGCGACTTGAGCAGCGGGCTCTGGTCGAACACCGTCTCCAGCGGGTGCGGGCGCAGGCGGTGGAGGCCCGCGGCCGCCAGTCCGTCCAGCCAGTCCACCAGCCTGCCGTCGGCCCGCGCCAGCACGCGCACGGACTCCACGCCTTCCAGGCCCGCGTGCTCCGCCATCAGCGACACGCGGATGCGGCGGATGGCGCGCGACACCGCGTCGCCGTCCTCCTCCGCCTCCCAGCTCAGGTTCAGCTCCGAGTCCAGGCCCAGGCTGCGGTTGGTGGTATTGGCCGAGCCCAGCGTGAGGAACCGGTCATCCACCACCATCACCTTCGAGTGGATGTACGTGTAGACGTCCTCGCCGCTCTCGGAGTCTCGCCCCGCGGAGCAGTACACGCCGAAGTCATGTCCATGCTCGCGCGCCACGCGCTCCAGCGAGCGCAGCAGGCGCACCTGGGCGATGCCCATGGCCAATTGCTCACGCAGCGCCTCGGGTTGCTGCGGCAGCACCAGCATGACCTGGAGCCGGCCACGCCCCGGCGCGCGCAGGCGCTTCACCATCGCCTGGTAGATGGCGCGCGAGGAGAAGTACTGGTTCTCGATGTAGATGAAGCGCTCGGCCGAGTCGATGGCGTCCAGGAACAGCGCGCGCACCTCCTGCACCGCTTCCTGCGGAGGCAGCAGCGTCTTGCCGAAAGTCCGGCTGAGCGCCACGGGCCCCGGGGGCGCCGGAATGCTCGCGGTGAAGTCCACGTCGTCGCGCGCCACCTTCGGCAGCTTCAGCTCGCCGCCGCCCGAGTGCGCCCAGCGCGCCTCGAACAGCTCCGCCAGCTTGTCCACCACCGGTCCGGTGAGCACGGACTGCACGTCATGGTAGGGGCCGTGCGGGTCCCTCCCGCTGTCACAGCGCACCGACGAGCGCGCCGCGTGGTCCCGGTCGTCGTAGCGGCAATCACAGACATCCATGCCGCCGGTGAAGGCCACCGCGCCGTCGATGACCACCAGCTTCTGGTGGTGTGCCCCGTACAGGGGGCTGGACGCGTCGAAGCGGAAGCGCACGCGCTCGTTCGTCGTCCAGTTGAAGATGAGGTGCTGCATCCACTCGCGCTCCATGGCGAGCAGCAGGCTGAAGTCCCAGGCCAGCACGTAGACGTGCAGCTCCGGGTTGGCGCGACACAGCTCGTCCAGCATGGGCAGCAGCTTCACTTCGCCGCGCGCCTCGCCCAGGTCGTCGCCCCGCAGCAGCGCCACGTCACTGTCGAACTGCCAGCCCGTAATCGCGATGTAGCTCCTGGCCTTCTGCGCGGCCCGGTACAGCTCCCGATAGTAGGCGCGTGCATCCACCAGCACGCCAGCGTTGCTCGCCTCCTCCACCGTCCAGCAATTCCGTCCGGGAATGATGACGCGTCTCACCCGTGTGTCCCCTTGCCCCGGCCACCCGACGCCCCAGGCGCCACGGGGTGGCGCGCATTCCCTGCACTGCGTGTCAGCCGACGAAGACGATGTGCTTGCCGGTGGCGACAGTCATGTCCTTCGAGGACACCACCTGGGCCACCTTCTTGACCTCGCCGCCCACCGTGTCGAACGCGGCCGCGATGAGGTCGCCCAGCGTCACCTGCACCTGACGAGCGCTCCGGCCGGCACCCTTCACCGCACGCGCCGTCGTCACCTTCATCTGCCGGGCCTTACGACGGATGACCTGCCCACGCTGAGTCGTCTTCGCCATGATTTCAGCTCCAAGGTTGAGGGTGTCTGCTCGTCCTGCGATCTGCCCGCCGCCGCCGCCCTGCACGCAGCACCCTCAGAGCAATGGCCGTGCCGGGGAATAAACCCTCGCAATCACGAGGCCCGGCCGCTTGCCTCCCCCCTGTCTGGGGCGGAAGAACTGACTTTTTTTCAGTCCCCACCCGGAAAGCCCGGCGGAACGTCCGCGAGCACGTCGGAATCCGCACGACACCCGGCCCATGAGGCCCACACGAGCGCCCACCAGCTCCCGGCATGACGCGCCCCCACGACGCCCGCGCACTGCCAGAACCGCATGCCCGGACTGCGGAACCCGCATGCACGGAGGCCGGCACCCTGCTGTGTCCGGACTTCCGGCACCGCGCGCATGCGCCGCCTGCACGTGAGGTGTGGCCGGACTTCCGCGCACGCCCGACTGGCCGCTACCGGACAGCCACATCCCGGAATGGGGCATTTTGCCTCGGCGGGGCACAAAGCCTCTCGCCCAGGGCGGGCGGTAGCCCCGGCCCCAGCCCGAGCCCGAGCGGCCATCGCGCAGCTGCGCTTGCCGGTCAGTCATCGAGTTGGAGTTGTCATGCCGCTGCTCATGCTGGGCGGTGGCATGTGGACACCGCGGGCCTCAGCAGGAAAACCATGATCAAGCTGAATAAGCTTTGATACCGTCCCAAGTAGAGCTCCAGGCATTTTGCCGACGCTTCTTTCTGGGATGAGGGTGCACTCATGAGTCAAGTCCGAGCCCTGTTGTTGACGGGTCTGTCCATTGCGGCAATCGGCGCCTGCGGTGGCGAGACGGGGGACGAGTTCCCGGTGTCGGAGCGCGCCCCGGGCGTCGCGGCCGAAGAGGTGGCGGAGACGGGAGTGCGGCGGCAGGGGCTCATCCAGAACCCGGCGCTGTACGACACCATCGTCAACCCGCCGGCGCTGGTGCTTCCGACGCCGAGCCAGACGTCGAGCAGCACCTCGACGGACGAGGTGAAGGACTCGACGGTCAACATCTGTACCTACACGAGCGTGTCGGAGACGCGCCACTTCGACAAGCTGGTGTCGTTCGACCCGAACGCGGACACGCTGTGGCCGGGCTCGCTGGTGCAGGCGGAGTCGCTGAAGCTGGGGCTGCTGTCGCCCATCGGTGGAAAGCGGGCGCCGGGCCGCATCACCCTGACGAACGCGCGCATCGACGGCTCGACGAGCCCGTTCATCTACAGCAGGGACCTGACGACGCCCAACTTGGCGAGCACGCAGGACGGCATCCACTCCATCCTGACGGCGAACACCATCAACTTCGCGGCGAAGGTCGCCTACACGATGCACCAGGCGTACTCACTCAACGAGGGCGCGCTCAAGGCGGGCTTCTCGGCGCAGTTCGCGGGCGCCTCGCTCGCCTCCACCTTCGGAAACACCTGGACGACGAGCAAGACGACGTTCCTGGTGGACTTCACGCAGTCCTACTACACGGTCTCCTTCGAGACGCCGAATGACCCGACGGCGGTCTTCGACCCGACGGTGACGGCCTCCGAGTTGGCGACATACATCTCCGCGGGCAACCCTCCCGGCTACGTGGCCTCGGTGTCGTACGGGCGCCGGCTGCTGGTGAAGTTCGAGTCGGCGGAGTCCAGCTCCACGCTGTCCGCCACGCTCGACGCGGCCTTCTCGAAGGGCGGCGCGGGTGGCTCCATCACCCTGGACGCCAACCAGCAGAAGACGCTGCGCGAGTCGAAGATGACGGTGCTGGCGCTGGGCGGTCCCGCGGGCAGCGCGGTGCAGGTCATCGGCTCGGGCCTGGACAAGGTGACGGCGCTGCAGAACTACTTCCAGTCGGGCGCCAACTTCTCGCCGAGCTCCCCGGGCGTGCCGCTCTCCTACACGGTGCGCTACCTGAAGAACTTCCAGCCGATGGTGGTGGCCTCCGCGACCAACTACACGGTGCCCTCGTGCGTGGGCAAGACGAACTCCATCACTGTCACGCTCGGCAGCCTTCAGATCTACGCGGACGGAGAGACCATCGGCAAGGGGGAGATCTGCTACGACATCTTCGTGCACACCGACACGGGCAGCACGCTGCTGGCGTCGGGCCGGGACGTGAAGCGCGGCAGCGGTGACAGCATCACCCTGGGCCAGCAGAAGTACCTCACCCTGCTCCAGCAGGATGGCAAGGCCTTCGACGTCGAGGCGAAGGTCTGGGAGTCCTCCAAGCACGCGGACTCCAAGGGCACGCACTCCTTCGTCCTCTTCTCGAAGAGCTGGAGCCCGGCGGGGAGCCGGGAGACGGTGGGCGAGTACAAGAACCTGAAGGTCGGCCTGCGCTACACCATCACCGTGAACTGAGCCTCGCGTCGCGAGCACCGGGGAGAGGGAGCCCGCTCCCTCTCCCTCACTGTGCCGTGCGGGTGAGCTGGAAGTCCGCTTTCGCCCACGCCTTCTGGAACTGCTGCCGCACCTGGGCCGCCTCGGCGTCGCGGCCCTGGCCGTCGAGTGACTGGCCGAGGCCGAAGAGGGCCCAGCCGTTGCCGGGGTTACGGCGCAGGTCCTCGCGGTAGACGGCCTCCGCCTCCTTCCACCGCCTGGCGTTCAGCAGCGCCGCGCCCTGGAAGTGGCGCACGGGGTAGAACCAGTCGTTGGGCTCGGAGTAGGCCAGCCGGTCGGCGGCACGCACCGCGGCGTCCCAGCGGGCGAGCGCGTCGGGGCGGCCCTGCCGCTCGGCGATGGAGGCCTCGAGCACCTTGGCGGCCACGCCCAGCACGTCCCTCGCGGAGTTGTTGCCGGCCGTGAGCTCCGGCGGCACCCCGGCGGCGAGCTTCGTCAGCTCGGCATGCTCCGCGCGTGCCTCGTCGAACCGGCCCTTGGCCGCGAGCGCGAGCCCGTGCGCATGCAGCCACAGCCCCAGGAGCACGGGGTACTTCGCGTCCGGCCGGGGCTCGGCGAGCAGGTCGTCATAGCGCCCGAAGCGCACCATCGCGAGCAGGGGCTCGGAGACGAAGAAGTCCATCCCCGGCATCATCTCCAGCATCTCCGGGCCGAAGACGCTCGCTGACTCGCGCGCCGCCCGCAGCGTCTCCTCGCTTCGGCCCTCCATGGAGGCGGAGAAGGCGAGGAAGCCCCAGTTGTGGGCAAGGTACATGGGGTAGTAGCCGATGGGCTTCACCCGCCGCAGGTAGGCCTCGTCCGCGGCGACGGCGCGCCGGTTGCTCTCCGAGGCCTCCGCGTACATGCCGACGCGCTGGTAGATGTGCGCCGGCATGTGCTGGACGTGCCCGGCCCCTGGCATCAAACCCGCGAGCCGGCGCGCCGAGGGCAGCGCGCGCTCGGGCCGGTTGGAGGCCTCCACCGCGTGGATGTAGTAGTGGTTCGCGCCCGGGTGCTCCGGCGCCCGCGTGAGCACCACCTCCAGCCGGGAGACGATTTCCTCCGTGCCGGGCGCCGGCTCGCCCTCCAGCGACCAGAGCTTCCAGGGGTTGAGGTTCATGAGGGACTCGGCGAAGAGCACCTGGACGTCGTCGTCCGCCGGGAAGCGCCGGGCCACGTCGCGCATGGCGGAGGCATAGGCCTCGTTGAAGGGCTTCATCGCCGGGGGCGGGCGTGGCTTCGGCCCCCCGTAGCGCGAGGCCAGCGCGCCGATGAGCGCCTGCTCCACCGGAGTGGCCCTGGAGGCGAGCGCTCGTGCCCGCTGCAAGCTCTCCCAGGCGACCGCGGCCCGGTCGGGAAGCATGGGCACGTTGTAGTTGGGCCCCACCACCAGGGCCACGCCCCAGAAGCACATCGCGCACGAGGGGTCTAACTGGGCAGCCCGGGCGAACGAGCGCGCGGCCTCGTCGTGGTTGAAGCCGTAGGCGAGGCGCAGGCCCTGGTCAAAGAAGGCCTGGGCCTCCTTGGACGTCGTCGTCACCGGGCGGTGGTGGCTGCCGAGGTTGTCGAAGAGGACCGCGCCCTCGGCGAGCGAGGTCAGCGTCATGCCCTCGGGCGGCGTATGGGGAGCCTCGTGCGTAGGGGCCGCGGGCGCCTCCTGGGACTGGGCGTTCGAGCCCTGCGCCAGCAGCAGCGACAGGGCGATGGCAGGGAGCAGGAGAGCACGCATGAGCACCTCGGACGCGCGGCTGGCTCAAGGACTCGAGGAGGCGGGCTCCTCCACTCCGCGCACACGGGACACGCTGGGCATGGGTTTGTCCGAGGCAACGCTCCGCGTGCTCACGGCTCGACCTCCCGGCACCCCGGCTGCCCGGCCCCGTCGAGGGCAGTGCCACCGCGATGAGCTACGACTTGAGGCGCCGGGCCACCGAAGGACTCGTGAGCTCCCTGAGCGCATCCTTCCCCACCCACCGCGCCGCAGCCTGCTCTGAGTCCGCCAGGCGCCGGGCCACCGCCACGGCGGCGGCATTGAGCGCGCGATTGCGCTTACCGACTGCACGCAGCGCCATGTTCACGGCCTTCTTGACGAAGTGCCGTTCATCATCGGCCTCGCGTTCAATCAGCGCGAGGCCACGGAGGAAGGCCTCGTCGTCGGCGTGCCGGTCATGCACGGTGAGGCTCCACAGCAGCGCAAAGGCCGTGCGCTTCTCGAACTCGTTGCGCCTGCTGCTCCACTGCGTGACCTTCGCCCACCGATGTGGCGTACGGTCGAACAGGTTGAAGCACATCGCGTCGCAGATGGCCCAGTTGTCGAAGTCCTTGCACCAGCGGTCCATCTGCGCGGCGGTGACGCGTGCCGGGTCACCGACGAACGAGGTCAGCATGCGCGCCTCGTACCAGCCGGTCTCCCAGAGCGCCAAGGCGAGCTCCTGGTTGGGCCCGAGCTTCTTGCCGAGCGCCTTCAAGTCCCTCATCGCCACGCCGAACGCCTTGTCCGAAGGGATGGCGAAACCGGCCATGCCGTCGAGCGTGGCCTGGGTGGCGTGGCTCTTCAGCCACTTGAGTACCGACTGGACTTCATCCTCGAGCGCGGGGGTCGTCTTCACGGGGAGTCGACCTTAGCGCCCCTGCCTCCGCGCCACCGCGAGCAGCGGCTCCAGGGAAAGCCCTCGACGTGCGCGCTCCACCGACACCGCACGCACCAGCACAGCTTCACTGCACGCGAGCGACTGACACTGAATCCGCGACGCGTGCAGCACGGGCCGCGCCCACATGCCCACCCGTACCTCCAGAGTGACAGACACAGGCACTCCAAATACTGCCCGCGCGGGTCACACTCACGCCTGCGGGATATCCCTTAGGCATATCACCGTAAAATTACAGACAACCCAGGCAATTTGAAAAGATTGGAAAAAGACGATTCAATGTCTGGCACTCACTCGAGGACGCACACGTATGGAATTGAAGACTCCTGCTGCTGCTGTCACGACTCCGGCGCTCCAGCCCTCGGCCTTCCAGGGCGTCGAAGTCATCGGGCAGTCCATCCTGGCCATCGTCAATGGAATGGAGCTGGCGCAGTCGCGGGCCCTGAGAATCCTGGCGGAGAACGGCATCTCTCCCTTGAAGCCGGACGCGTGGTACCCCATGCCGTCGCTGCTGAAGTCCTTCCAGCTCGTCTTCGAGAAGATTGGGCCGAGCACGGTGAGAACGATTGGGCGGAAGATTCCCGACAGCGCGCACTTCCCTCCCGACATCGACACCCTGGAGAAGGGGCTGCGCGCCATCGACATGGCCTACCGCATGAACCACCGCGGCAAGGGAGCCATCGGCGGCTACCGCTTCGAGTCCGTGGACAAGCGCAACGGGCGCATGGTGTGTGACAATCCCTATCCATGTGATTTGGACCTGGGCCTCCTCGAAGCAATCGGAGACAGATTCCGCCCCAAGGATTCCTTGTGGGTGCGTATTGAACATGACCCCAAGAGTTGTCGGCGCCGGGGAGACGGTGCCTGCACGTACTCCGTCAATTGGTAGCGCACGCCGCACGCCCTGACGCCCGCTCTGCTCCCCGCGGCGGGCGAATGCTGTGAATCCTCCGCCTGGCCGGGGCGGAGCCCCACACCGTGAGGAACCACCATGAAGGCCGTGCTCCAACACATCGCCGGATGCGAGGCGCGGTTCGCCTCACACCCGTTCTTCTCCGACTTGAGGATGGACCGCCCGCTGGAACAGGTGATGGCCTTCGCGCCCCGCCTGACCTTCTGGGTGATGAGCTTCCAGGACGTGCTGCGCCTCAACGCGCACTTCATCCAGGACGCGCACCTCAAGGAGCTCGCCACGCGGCACCACTCGGAGGAGAGCGGGCATGACCAGTGGTTCGAGGAGGACATCGCCGCGCTCACCGGGGGCTCGCTGAGCATCGGGGAGATGTACGGCAAGGTCCACATGAGGACGCGTGATGCGTCCTACGCCATCATCAGCGAGGTGTACCGGCAGATGGATGACCGGCTGCGCATCGTCCTGCTGTGGGCGCTGGAGTCCACCAGCCACGTCTTCTTCGGCCGCACCGCCGTCCTCACCGCGGCGCAGGGCGCCGACGAGCGCCTGAAGTACTTCTCCGACCACCACATGAAGGCGGAGGCGCAGCACGCCATGTTCGAGGAGCAGCTGGCCGAGGAGCTGGGCTCCATGGAGCTGGCCCCCGAGGTCCGCGCCGAGGCGCTGGCCATGGTGGACCGCCTCTACGGCGCCTTCGACGCCATGTTCGACGGGCTGCGCATCCACCTGGAGCGCGAGCGCGCCGATGAGCCCGTGGCCGCGCACCAGGCCTCACAGGCGGTGGCGGTGGAGGCCGTGGACGTGGACCTGGAAGACGAAAACGAGGCCCCCGGGGCGCGGGACGTCACCGTCCACCGCGCCGCCTGAGGGCCCCGTCGGGTACCGGGTACCGGGTACCGCGACTACTTCGCCGGCGGGGACAGCACGAGGATGAGCTCCCCGCCCACGTACTTGCCGGCCTTCTGGTAGACGGCGCCCTGCCGGCCCAGCTCCAAGTCCAGCGTGGGCTGGCGCGGAATGGCCACGCGCACGGTGGCGATGCCGTCCTTCATGCTCAGCAGCTGCAGCGATGCGTTGCTGCCGCTGGGCAGCTTCAGCTCCGTGGGCTTCGCCGCCGTCACCTCGAGCACCTGGAGCGACAGGCGCTTGAAGGACGTGAAGTTGAAGTTCTGCTTCTGGAACTGCTCCTTCATCTTCGCCAGCTCGGGGGGCTCCACCTCGGAGCCCTTCTTCGAGGCGAGCACCACCTCCGCCTGCACCTGGACCTTCTCATCCTGCGCCCGGGCCGCCACCGGCAGCACCAACCCGAGTCCCAGTACGGCCAGCGTCAGCGACACAGCGTGTCTTCTCACAGGGGACCTCCCGACGGCCGTGGGGCGTCCGTCGCCGGGCGGGAGGGCCGAGGGCCCCCCTTGCCGTCCGGAGACATGCCGCCACCAATCTCCTCCTCCAGCTCCTCATCGTCCTGCCCGGAGGACGAGGTGTCACCCGGCTCCTCGTCCACCAGCCAGATGATGGTACCCCCGTTGTCGGTCTCCATCACCACCGGCGCCACGCGGGCGTTCTGGTAGGGCTGGATGGCCTTCACCGTCATGCGCTCGGCCGCGTAGCCCACCGGCGCCCTGTCGCTCAGCAGGAGCGGCAGGCCCACCAGCACCAGCACGGCGGCGGTGGCCAGCGACGAGAGCATCGCCGTGCGCTGGTAGAGGAACATCTCCGACAGCGCCAGCTTCATCCGCTCCAGCAGGGGCGGCTTCTCCGGCGTCACCCGGGCCATGACCTTCTGGGTGAAGTCCTTGAAGTCCACGTCGTCCACGGCCATGTCCAGGCCCACCCGGAGCAGGCCCGACTCGGCGCGCAGGTCCGCCGCGCGGCCCGTGCAGTCGCGGCAGGCGGACAGGTGACGCTCGACGTTGACGCGCTCCGCGGGCGTCACCTCCCCGTCGACGTAGGGGGAGAGCATCGGTACGAAACGCTCACACGCGGGATTTCCGGCCATGACCTTCACCCTGCTTCCTGGTGGGGGATGCGCGAATTGGGACGGAGCGTGCCCTCAGATATTCGAGGCCCGCTCACTCGTTCCCCACTCCGCTCTTCGCCTCGTCCAACTCCAGGTATTCACTCAGGATTTTCTGAACCTTGGCCCGGGCATGGAAGAGGCGGCTCATCACCGTGCCTTTCGGGATATCCAAGGTCCGGGCCAGGTCCTCGTAGGACATGCCCTCGATCTCCCGCAGCAGGAGGATGGCGCGGTGCTTCTCCGGCACGGTGGCCAGGGCCTCCTGGATTTTCTCCGCCAATTCGCGGCGCAGGGCGCTCTTCTGGGGGTTGGTGCCCAGCCGGCTGCCGAGCGCGCCAATGCGGGCCTCGGACAGGTCCATCGCCTGGTTCTCGTCGAACTCGACGACCTCACCGCCTCCGCCGCGCTTGCGAATCACGTCAATGCAGATGTTGACGGTGATGCGGTAGAGCCAGGTGTAGAAGGACGAGTCGCCCTTGAAGTGGTCCAGGTACTTGTAGACCTTGACGAACGCCTCCTGGGAGACGTCCATGGACTCTTCCTTGTCCTTCAGCATGCCCAGGGCAACGGCGTACACCTTGCGCTGGTAACGCTCGACGAGGAGCTTGAATGCGCGTTGGTCGCCGCTCCGGACGCGCTTGACGAGTGTAAGGTCGTCGGTTGCCAATGGGTGCGGCAACGTACCACAAGCCGGCGCCCGCCATAGAGATTCGCGCGGGCGGGGGGTCCGCTGGTGGGCGACCCTAGAGGCTCACGAGCGCGGCCACCATGAGGGCGATGGCGGCCAGGGCCAGCACCGCCCCGAAGGCCGCCCGGTCCCAGTTGGCGTCGGCCACGGCGCCGTCCTCTTCGTTGGAGCGGAAACGATGGAGGACGTTCCAGAGCATCATCGGCCCCAGGCGGCGGTTCCTCGCCCGCTTCCGGAGCGCCTCCTCCGGGTCCTCCTCCTCTTCATGGGCCTCGCGGGACTCCAGGGCCACGGGGACGGCCGTGCCGCGAAGCGCCTCGGAGCTCCGGGCGCCAGCCTGGAGGGACAGCGCCTGGTCGGCCGGTCGGTCCACCGACGAAGCGTCCTGCCTCGCGGCGGCCTCCGAGTGGCGGACCTCGGGGGGTGGCTCCAGGCGGACGCTGGCGGCGCGCTCGCGGGCCTCGTCGGGGCCCCGGGCGTTCAGCACCCACATGCCCCGGTCCACGCCGTCCTTCGCGGTGTTCGCATCGCGCAGGCCGGCGAAGCCCTGGCCCTCCAGCGCCTCCTTGAAGGCGGCCTTCGCCTCCTCTTGAGGGGGCTTGCCCGCGGCGGCCTCGGCATAGGCGGCGAAGAAGGCCCACAGGCGGGTGGCGCGCTCGGAGCCGGAGAGCTGGGACGGCTTGAGGTGCGCGGAGAGCAGGGCCGCGTCGTTGCCGAAGCGGTGGGCGAGGTCCTCCTGCCCGGCCACCTCCTCCAGGCCCGGCGGCACCAATTCCTCCACGGACTTCACCGGGGGGCGCTCATCACCCGCCAGGGGCGGACGGCCCGGCGGCGGCGCCTGCTGGGTGCGGAAGTTGTCGTCCCGGCCCGGGCGGGCCCCGCCGTCGAGCACCTGGGGGATGCCCCCCTTGGGGAAGCCGGAGCGCTCCGTGCCGCCAACGAGCGTCGGGAGGAGGCGGGCGAGCGCGGAGGGGATTCGGAAGGAGGACATGGAGATGCCTCACCAGCCGGCGGAGAAGAGGGGAGGAGTGGCGTCCGGCCCCGGCGCTTCCGAGCCTAACGCAGGCGGAAGCGCCGCGCCGTTACGGGGTATTTCGGCGCCGGTGCTGTCGCCTCCAGGTCCCATCTCCCGGATTGTCGGGCGGAACGAGTCCGGGGTTGCGGCGGGGGGCTACTCGCCCTCGCGCTCGACTTCGATGGGCGTCGTCATTCCGTTCGAATCCAGACGGACGCGGTAGACGGCGTTCTGCCCGTCCCCGTCGAAGTCGCCGCGCGCGAGGCAGGACACCTCGGGCTCGCCCACGGGGCTCTCCTGCACCACCACCTCATACTGGAAGCGGACCTCCTCGCCCGGCTCGAAGCCGATGTGCACGAAGGGCTCCTCCTTGGGGAAGGGCACCGGCACGCCGCCTTTCGGCACTTCCTTCGGAGTGGGGCCCGCGGCGGGGTACGTGCCGTGCTCGTCCCGGTAGCTCTGCACCGCGTCACACAGGGCGAGCACGTTGACGCGCGCCTCCGTGTCGGTGGGCGGCTCGGGCTTGAAGAGGCCGCCGCCCCGGTTGTCGGGGGTCAGCCCCTCGCCCAGCGAGCGCATGCCCCGGTAGTAGAGCCAGCCCCAGACCGCGAGGACGAGCACGGCCAGGCCAGCGCCGATGAGGAGGAGCTTCTTCCGCGAGCCCCCACGTGAAGTCCCCGGCGAGTTCGAAGTGGACATGCGCGCTCAGCCTCCCTGGCCTGCCCAGTCACGCGGGTGGCGGAGCACCTCCACCAGCCGCGCCTCCCAGGAGCCGGGCTCGGGGTGGTGGTCATAGCGCCAGCGGGCCTGGGGCGGCAGGGACATGAGGATGGACTCGGTGCGCCCGCGCGTCTCCAGGCCGAAGACGGTGCCCCGGTCATAGACGAGGTTGAACTCCACGTAGCGCCCGCGCCGCACCTCCTGCCAGAAGCGCTGCGCGTCCGTGAAGGGCGTGTCCTTGCGGCGCTCGGCGATGGGCAGGTAGGCGTCGAGGAAGGCCCGGCCGCAGTCCTGGACGAAGGCGAACTCGCGCTCCAGCTCCCCGCCCATGTTCTCGAAGAAGATGCCGCCCACGCCGCGCGTCTCCTCGCGGTGGCGCAGGTGGAAGTACCTGTCACACGCGGCCTTGAAGCGCGGGTAGTACGCCGCGTCGTGCCTGTCACACGCGGCCTGGTGCGTGCGGTGGAAGTGCGCCGCGTCCTCCTCATAGAGGTAGTACGGCGTCAGGTCCGCGCCGCCGCCGAACCACGCCTTCCCGCCCTGGTGGATGAAGCGGTAGTTGGCGTGCACGGTGGGCACGTGCGGGTTGCGCGGGTGGAGCACCAGGGAGACGCCGCCCGCCCAGAAGTGGCGGCCCTCGCCCTGGAGCTTCTGGGCGAACTGCTCCTCCAACTCGCCGAACACCACGGACGTGTTGACGCCGGCCTTCTCCAGCACGGCGCCGTCCTCCAGCACGCGGCTGCGCCCGCCGCCCCCGCCGGGACGGGTCCACGCGTCCTCGCGAAAGCGCGCCGTGCCGTCCAGCCGCTCCAGCGCGCCGCAGATTTCGTCCTGCAGCGTCTGGGTGAAGGCGGCCATCCGCTGCTTGAGGCTCTCCACGTCCACCGTCGTCATGCGCCCTCCGGGGGCCGGCCGCTCAGAAGCCCGTCAGCACGAAGAGGTCGGCCTGCCCGTTGATGGCGTACACCATCTTCTTGCCGTCCGGGGAGACATCCAGACTCTTCGCGGCGAACTCGTCGTGCACCGGGCCCGTCACTCCGCGGGCGCTTCGAAGTCCACGGGAGGTACGGCAGGTGCCATCTGACCCGCGGCGTCGAAGGCCTCGATTCGGGCGCGGTAGCTGCGCCCGTCCTCCATGGCGAAGGTGCCGCTGCACGCCTCGTGGCCGATGAAGGCGGTGTTGTTGTGGACGGGCACCACGTAGTGCTGGGCGCTGGGGCCGGGCCGGCGCGACTCCAGCTTCACCACGAGGTAGGCGGGGCTCTCCTCGCGCAGCGACAGGTTGAGCCGGACGAAGCGGGCGGTGCCCTGGGCGCTGCGGCGCAGGAAGCCCTCGGAGACGGCGGGCCGCTTGAGCCAGCGCGGGGCGTGGCCGTCAGCGCCCTTGCCGGTGCGCCACTCGGGCAGCACGGTGCTGGGGCCGTTGAGCACCATGACGTTGGGCAGCGCCTCGTCCACCCGCAGCGTGTACCGGGTGTCCGGCTGCAGCTTCCCGTCCACCTTGAGGACGACGGTGACGCGGCCCAGGCTGCTCTCCCAGCCGCGCAGTGCCTTCACCTCCACCACGTGCTTGTCGGCCACCAGCCGCAGCTTCTTTCCCACCAGCGCGGCCACCTGCGGGCGCGCGGTGCCCACGCCCTCCAGCAGGAAGCGCGTGTTGGTGGGGACGACGGCGCCCGGCGTGGGGAACAGCTGCACGCCGTCCCCCAGGCACTGGGCGGAAGCAGAGGAGGCGCACAGCAGCACGAGCAACGGCACGAGGATTCGGAGCACGATACCCCCGAGTCTGCGCCGGGCCGGGCCGCGAGGCCAGCGCCTGCCCGTCGGATATCCGCCGCGACGGGGACTCAGCCCGCGGAACCCGGGGCCGGAGCGGAAGCGCGGTCTCCAGGAGGGGGGCGCTCGGCGGACAGCACGGCCAGCTCCTGGGCCAGCCGCTGGAGCTGCCGGCGCTGCTCGGCCACCTGGAGGCTGAGGCGGAAGAGCATCCACACGAGCCCGCCACACACCACGAAGAAGAGCGCGGAGGGGGCGTAGTAGATGCCCATCGCCGCGGCGAGAGTATCGATGGCGTTACGCCAGAGCGCCAGCCCCGCCGTCAGCAGGGACACCAGCAGCCAGCTGAAGGTGTGGTGCTCCGACGTGCGCCGACGCCGCGCCGACAGGAGGACGGCCACGGCGAAGGCGGCGGAGAAGACCAGGACGATGATGCTGGACCGGCTCATGCTCACACCGCCCGGAAGCGCTCCATGAAGAGGGCGAAGGACACCTTGGCCATGTAGAAGGTCGACCGCCACGGCGTGAGCGAGCTCACCCCCGCGCGGCGCGAGCGCATCTTCACGGGCACCTCCACGATGGGGAAGCGCTGCCGCGACGCCATCAGCACGCTCTCCGGCTCCGGATAGTCGTGCGGGAAGTGGGTGGAGAAGTAGCGGATGGCCCGGGGGCCGAAGCCGCGGAAGCCCGACGTGGGGTCCGTGATTCGCTGCCGGCACAGGGACGACAGCAGGCGGGAGATGAGCCCGCTGCCGAAGCGGCGCAGCCACGTGGAGCGGAAGCTCTCCACCCCGGCGAAGCGGCTGCCCACCACCAGCTCCGCGCCTCCCTCCAGGGCCTTCAGCAGCGCGGGCACGCTGTGCGGGTCATGCTGGCCGTCGCCGTCCATGCGCACCACGCGGGAGTACCCGTGGCGCAGCGCGTACAGCAGCCCGGTGGCCTCGGCCGCCGCGACGCCCAGGTTGATGGGGTGGCGCACCACCCGCGCGCCGCCCTCCCTGGCCCGCTCCGACGTCTCGTCGCGCGAGCCGTCATCCACCACCGCCACGTCCACGTCCGGCAGCTCCCGCCGGAGCTCGGTGACGACGTCGGCGATGCAGGCCTCCTCGTTGTAGGCCAGTAGGACGATGAGCGTTCCCGCACCCATGGCCCCCTTCTCGCCGGAAAATCCCCACCGGGCAACAAGGGGGCGGTCTTCCTGCCTTGTGCGTGCGGATGCGACACGGCTTGGCGGGCCCCCGGACATGGGATAGGAGCCGCGCTTCGTGTCGGACTCCTCTGCCCCACAGCCCTCCCCTCCTCTCGCGGTGCCTCCACGTGGGCTCGGGCCGCTGTGTCTCCTGCTGCTCCTGTGGCTGTTGCCCGGAGCCCTGGCGAGCGTGCTCCGGGCCGCCCTGGGGCTGCCGCTGTGGGTGGGCGCCGGAGCCGGTGTCGCGGTGGCCGGCTTCGTCACCTGGAAGGTGCTGGCGGACCTGCGCCCCTGGCCGACGCATGCGCCGCTCGCCGTCCTCCAGGCGCTCTACGTCGCCGTGGCGCTGGGGGTGACGTGGCGGATGCTGGGCATCCCCGCCATGCAGGGGCTGGTCAGCACCGGGGGTGGCGACGCCGGCAACCACGCCGCGCTGCGGGCGGACTTCGTCACCCGCGTGCCCGGCACCTACCAGGGCTTCACCACCTTCCACACGGTGACGTATGGGCTGGAGCGGCTCTTCGGCCTGGATGCCTTCACCAGCTTCCGCGCCGGCTTCTACCTCGTGCCCGCCGTGCTCGCGCTGGCGCTCGTCGCGGGCCTGGAAGTCATGGCCGGGCGGCTGTGGCGCTCGGGGCTGGCGCTGGTGGCGGCGCAGGTGACGCTGCTGGTGGCCACCGCCGTGGGGTGGCCCCTGCTGCTGCTGCGGCTGCTGCACTACCACCAGGCCGACGGCTTCTACGCGCACCTCTTCGGACTGGTGCCGCTGGTGCTGGCGTGGCTCGCCTACGGGCTCCCGCGGACGGCCTGGGTGCGGTGCGCCGCGCTCGCGGTGTTCACCGTGTTCTACCGGTACACGTACGGGCTGAACCTGGGGGACTTCCTCTTCACCGGAGGCGTGCTCGTCCTGCTGGAGGGCCCCCGCCTCGCGCCGGGACTGCGCCGCTGGGCGTGGCCGGTGGGCTTCGCGCTCCTCGCCGCCGCCGGGTACGCGTACTGGCGACTCCTGCCCCTGGCCCACATCAGCGGCGGCTTCGTGCCGCACGGCTACGAGCGCGCGCTGCGGGTGCAGTGCTGGACGGTGGTGGGACTGCTCGTCGTGCGCTTCATGCCGCCGCGAGGCGAGGGCGTCGAGCGGCGGCTGCTCGACTTCGCCCTGCTCTTCGCGGGCGTCAACGCGGCCGTGCAATTGGCCTACCTCGGGGCGAAGCTGCCCATCGACTACTACTTCCTCAAGTACGGGCTGCACGCGGTGGTGCTGCTGCTGGGCGCCGTCAGCCTCGTCGCCAGCAGCCGCGTGGGCGGCGCGCTGCTCCGTGCGGAGTCGCCGCGCGCCCGGGTGTGGAGCGTGGGGCTGGCGGTGCTCCTCACCGTCATGCTCGTGGAGGTGACGCGCGGGTGGGGCCGGGCCTTCAAGGCCTACGACGCGAGCTACGAGGAGCGCGTGCGCGGCCAGCCGCCCTTCCAGCTCCTGGAGCCGCTGGAGGACCGGGGCGCCACCGCCCTCGTCCGCGCCGTGCTGCGCGACGGGGGCAAGCGCTTCGGCGGCCTGCTGAGCCCGTCCTGGCCCCGGGTGAACTTCTCCAACGTCGCGCTGGGCTGGGTGCCGGACGACTGGCAGGCCCGCAACGGCCACTGGACGCTGTTCGAGACGGGCGGAGTGCGCGAGGGCCCGGACACCTGCGTCTTCTGGGAGGCCTCCGAGGCGGACTGGCCGGGCTACCAGCGAATCACCTCCGACGGCTTCCCTGGCCTGGAGGCCCGCGTCCGGAAGCTCCACGCCATGCCCGACAAGGTGTGCCGGGAATACGCCGCGCCGTGGGTGACGGGCGGCCTGCGGACCCTCTGCTACCGCTGCGACTGAGGAGGCACGTCCCTCCCTGCGATATGCGTCGTGCGTCCGTGCGTTTTCCGGGTGTCCGGCAACGCGTCCCCAGGGCCGCCGGAACCCTTGCTGCTCAGGGCCAGGGAAACGAGGTGGGTGTCATGAAGCGTCTCGCACTGCTGGCGGCGTTTGGATTGCTGTTGGGGACCACGGGCTGCGCCTTCACCCCGGACCCCCAGAAGGACCTGCTGGAGGGGACCAGCAGCCACGCCATCTACAAGCTGCCCCCGGAGACGCTGCTGACGATGGCGCGCGGGCTGCTCGTCGAGCAGGGGTATGAGCTGCTCCCCACCTCGGACCCCCTCTACGTGAAGACCACGTGGAGGATTGCCGGCAACGTGGACATCGGCGCGAGCTGGTCTCGCGTCATGGTCCAGGCGATACGCCTGGACGACGGCCGCACCGTGGTGCGCGCGTACCGCATGAACTACACCACCAACGGCCGGGCCGCCTCGCACCCGGGCAGCTTCGCGGGCCAGAAGGAGAGCAAGGACGCGGGCTCCGCGGGCGGCGGTTCCGCGGGCGGTACCACGGGCGGGGGCCAGGTGGGGCGGTACGTCATGGGCGAGCCCATGTCCCCGACGAAGCCCACCGTCTACCGCGCCAACGACTTCGAGTGGGCCCTGCTGGGCCGGGTGGACCCGAAGCTCGCCACCCACCTCCAGAGCCGGGTCAACGCGTACCTCGCCGAGGGCAAGCACCCTGCCATGACAGAAGAGCCCGCCGGGGACCTGCCGGCAGCGCCCACCGAGGGACACCTGTAGGACGTGCTCCGGAGGGGCGGCGCGTCAGTGCACGCCGCCGTCGTCCTCGCGCGTGACGATGGGGCCGAACTTCGCCTCGTAGCGGTTGATGTTGTCCTGCATGGCCGCCACCAGGCGCTTCATGTGCTTGGGGTTGGTGATGATGCGCGAGCGGACCCGGGCCTTGGGCTGCTGGGGCTGGACGTAGATGAAGTCCAGGGTGAACTCCGTGTCGGAGTGGTTCACCAGGGCCATGTTCACGTACTGACCATTGGCCACGTCCTCGTCTATCTGTATCTGCAACTGCATGTCCGGGGGCTTCGGAGTGTCAGCCATGAGGCAGACGGCATAGCGCCTGCGACTTCGCGTGGCCAGCGTCACGGTGTGAGCGCAACTGCTGAGGCCATGGACCCGCGGAAGACAGCGCCCTTCGACCTGGGCCAGGGCGAGGACGCGTGCCTGCTGCTGCACGGCTTCACCGGCAGCCCCTGGGACGTGCGCCCGCTGGGAGAGGCCCTGGCCGCGCGCGGCATGCGGGTGGTGGCCCCCCGGCTACCGGGGCACGGCACCACGCCCCAGGCGCTGCTGCACGTCACCTGGAGGGACTGGCAGGCGGCGGCGGACAGCGCGCTGGCCGGGCTGCACGGGCACCGGAGCATCTTCGTGGCGGGGCTGTCCATGGGGGCGCTGCTGGCCCTGGGGCTCGCGGCCCGGCACCCGGAGACGGTGCGGGCGCTGGCGCTGGTGGCCCCGGCGGTGCGCTTCCGGGGGCCGCGCATGTTCCTCATCCGGCAGCTCGCCCGTACACCGGTGCTGGAGTGGGCGAGACCCTGGGCGGAGAAGACGGGCACGGACATCTCGGACCCGGAGGCGCTGGCCGAGGCGCCAATTCTGCCGGCCTTCCCGGTGGCGCGGCTGCGGGACTTGTGCACCCTGCAGAACCTGGCGGTGCGGGATGTGGCGCAGGTGCGCTGCCCCACGCTGGTGGCGGTGGCGGAGCAGGACCACGTGGTGGACCCGGAGGGCGGGCGGTGGCTCGCCCGGCGGCTCACGGCGGCCCCCTCGGTGCGCTTCCTCTCCCTGCGAGACGGCTTCCACGTCATCCCCCGGGACACGGCGGGCCCGCTGCTGGCGGCCGAGGTGGGCAGCTTCCTGGAGCAGTGGCGGGGCGCCGGGACGACGTGGGACGCGCGGCACGCTGGAGCCTGAAGCGCGCCTGAAGGGTGCCTGAAGAGAGGCTGGGCGGAGCACGGGCGGGCGCAAAACGCGGCGGCACGGCGGGCATCCGTGTATCAGAGACGCGCCCATGCCCCCGTCCGACACCCCGCCCCTGGTCGAGCTGCGCGACGTCACGAAGGCCTACGCCGAAGGCGACACCGTGAGGGAGGTGCTCTCCGGCGTCCGCCTCTCCCTGTATCGGGGCGAGTTCGTGGTGCTGCTGGGCCGCAGCGGCTCCGGAAAATCCACGCTGCTCAACCTCATCAGCGGCATTGATGTGCCCAGCCAGGGTGAGGTGCGCGTGGATGGCAAGGACCTGGGCAACCTGAGCGAGCGCGAGCGCACGCTGCTGAGGCGCGAGCGCATCGGCTTCATCTTCCAGGCCTTCAACCTCCTGCCCACGCTGACGGTGGAGGAGAACGTGCGGCTGCCCCTGGAGCTCAACGGGAAGGACGCCGCGGAGTCGGGAGCAAAGGCGAGGGCGCTGCTGGAGCGGGTGGGACTGGGCACGCGCGCGAGCAGCTTCCCGGACCGGCTGTCCGGCGGCGAGCAGCAGCGCGTGGCGGTGGCGCGGGCGCTGGCGCACTCCCCGCCGCTGCTGCTGGCGGACGAGCCCACCGGCAACCTGGACGAGGCGACGGGGCGGCAGGTGCTCGACCTGCTGGAGGGACTCACGCGGCAGGGCAACGCGTGCGCGCTCATCGTCACCCACGAGCCGGGCATGGTGGCCCGCGCGGACCGCGTGCTGTCGATGGAGGGTGGACGGCTCGTGGAGCGCGAGCCGGCGCGAAGGGAGACGCGATGAAGGGGCTGCTGGTCCGCTCCAGCCTGCGCCACCTGGGCGGCCACCCGTGGCTGACGGCGCTGTCGCTGCTGGGCATCGCGCTGGGCGTGGCGGTGGTGGTGTCGATTGATTTGGCGAGCGACAGCGCGCTGCGAGCCTTCGAGCGCTCCACGGACGCGGTGGCCGGCCGCGCCACGCATCAGCTGGTGGGTGGCTCCTCGGGCGTGGACGAGCACGTGTACCGCGACTTGCGCCTGCGCAAGGACGCGCCGGTGTCCGCGCCGGTGGTGGAGGGCCACGTGCAGGCGGGGGTGGGCGACCGGCGCACGCTGACGGTGCTGGGAGTGGACCCGTTCGCGGAGGCCCCGTTCCGCGACTACGCGAAGGGCGAGGCGGTGGGCGACGTGGGCGCGCTGCTCACCGAGCCGGGCACGGTGCTGCTGAGCGGCCGGGCCGCGCGGGCGCTGGGCATCCCCGCCGGAGGCGAGCTGCCGGTGCGGGTGGAGGGCGTGAACAAGCGGCTGCGGGTGTCGGCGCTGCTGGAGCCCGCGGACGAGGACACCGCGCGGGCGCTGGAGGCGCTGGTGCTCACGGACCTGTCCACCGCTCAGGAGGTGCTGGGGCAACTGGGACGGCTGACGCGCGTGGACCTGCGGATGCGGGACGAGGCGCAGGCGACGCGGCTGGCGGCGACGCTGCCCACGGGCACGGAGTTGGTGCGCGCCTCCGCACGGGCGGGCACGGTGGAGCAGATGACGCGGGCCTTCCGCACCAACCTCACCGCGCTGTCGCTGCTGGCGCTCGTGGTGGGGATGTTCCTCATCTACAACACGATGACGTTCTCCGTGGTGCAGCGGCGCGGGCTGCTGGGGCGGCTGCGCGCGGTGGGCATCACCCGCGGCGAGCTCTTCGCGCTGGTGCTGGGCGAGGCGGCGGTGCTGGGCGCAGTGGGCACGGTGGCGGGCGTGCTGCTAGGCGTGCTGCTGGCTCGCGGGCTGGTGGGGCTCGTCACGCAGACCTTCAACGACTTGTACTTCGTGGTGAGCGTGCGTGGGCTGGCATTGGAGCCCCTCACGCTGGCCAAGGGGCTGGTGCTGGGGCTGGGCGCCACGCTGCTGGCGGCGCTGGTGCCGGCGTGGGAGGCGGCGCGCTCTCCGCCGGTGACGACGATGCGGCGCTCCACCATGGAGGACGTGTCGCGCAGCCGCGCGCCGAAGCTGGCGGTGCTGGGGTTGTTGGTACTGGCCGGAGGCACGGCGCTGCTGACGTGGCCCACGCAGGCACTGCTGCCGGCGTACGGGGGCCTCTTCTCCGTGCTGCTGGGCTCGGCGCTGCTGGTGCCGTGGGTGACGGAGCGGCTGTCGTCGGTGGCGGCGGTGCCGCTGGGCGCGGCCTTCGGCATGCTGGGGCGCATGGCGGCGCGCAGTGTCCGCACCAGCCTCAGTCGCACGGCGGTGGCGCTGGCGGCGCTGATGGTGGCGGTGGCCACCACGGTGGGCGTGGGCCTCATGGTGTCCAGCTTCCGGGGCACGGTGATGTCCTGGCTCGACACGTCGCTCCAGGCGGACGTGTTCATCTCCCCGCCTTCGCTGGTGGCGCGGCGCGGGACGGCCACGCTGATGCCGGGACTGGCCGAGCACCTGCGCTCCACGCCCGGCGCCGCCGCGAGCAGCACCATCCGCGTGACGACGACGCGCGCGGACGGCGTACCCACCGACCTGGTGGCCATCGACTTCTCCCGGACGACAGCGCGGCCCTACCGCTTCAAGCAGGGGGACGCGGCCGCGATATGGCGGGAGCTGGAGGCGTCACCAGACACCCTCCTCGTCTCCGAGCCCTTCAGCTTCCACCGCAAAGTGGGCGTGGGCGGGACGGTGCGACTGGCCACGGACCAGGGGCCGCGCGACTTCCGCGTGGTGGGCGTGTACTTCGACTACGGCTCGGACGTGGGGACGATGCTGATGCCGCGCTCCACCTACGAGCGCTGGTACGAAGACCGGGGGGTGAGCGGCGTCGCGCTGTATGCTGCGCCGGGGCAGGACGTGGACGCGCTGGTGGCCTCGGTGCGCGAGCGGGCCGGGGGCTCGCAGGCTCTGCTGGTGCGCGCGAACCGCTCGCTGCGGCAGGCGTCCATGGAGGTGTTCGACCGCACCTTCACGATTACGCAGGTGCTCCGGCTGCTGGCCATCGGCGTGGCCTTCGTGGGCGTGCTGAGCGCACTGATGTCGCTGCAGCTGGAGCGGGCCCGGGAGCTGGCGGTGCTGCGCGCGACGGGGCTGACACCGGGACAGCTCTGGGGACTCGTGTCGCTGCAGACGGGCCTGCTGGGCCTGCTGGCGGGGCTGTTCTCCGTGCCGCTGGGCGTAGCGCTGGCGTACGTGCTGGTGCACGTCATCAACCAGCGCTCGTTCGGGTGGACGCTGCAGCTCGCGGTGACACCGGAGACGCTGTGGCAGGCGATGCTGTTGGCGCTGGTGGCGTCGGCGCTGGCCGGGCTGTACCCGGCCTGGAAGATGGCGCGCGCCAACCCCGCGCTCGCGCTGCGGGAGGAGTGAGGCCATGAGCGGCGGACGAGGGCTCGTCATCGGAACGGCGGTGGTGCTGGTGGCGCTGGCGGTGGCCGTCGCCGTCGTCACGCGGGAGTCGGCGCCCCCGGCCCTGCCACAGGGAGGAACGCTCACGGTGAGCGGGGCGCTCGGAGGGGCGGACACGAGTGCGGTGGGCTATGCGCGCGCGGTGGAGCCCCGGCCCTTCCAGTTCCCCGAGGACCACGGCCCGCACCCGGAGTTCCGCACGGAGTGGTGGTACTGGACGGGGAATCTGGAGACGGAGGACGGACGCGCCTTCGGCTACCAGTTCACCCTGTTCCGCAGCGCGCTGGCCCCCGCCGCGCCACAGCGCGAGTCCGCGTGGGGCGCGCGCGACGTGTACCTGGGGCACTTCACGGTGACGGACGTGGGGGGCGGGGAGTTCCACCCGGCGGAGCGCTTCAGCCGTGCGGCGGTGGGGCTCGCGGGGGCGAGCGGGAAGCCCTTCAAGGTGTGGCTGGAGGACTGGGAGGCCGCGAGCGTTGGCGAGGCCACGTGGCCGGTGCGGCTGCGCGCGGAGACGGACGCGGTGGCGCTGGAGCTGCTGCTGGAGCCGGGCAAGCCGCCGGTGCTCCAGGGTGACAAGGGCCTGAGCCAGAAGGGGCCGGAGCGGGGCAATGCGTCCTACTACTACTCGATGACGCGGATGCCCTCGCGGGGCACGGTGCGGGTGGACGGGCAGACGTACACGGTGAAGGGCGAGAGCTGGATGGACCGCGAGTGGAGCACCAGTGCGCTCGGCGCGGACCAGGTGGGCTGGGACTGGTTCTCGCTGCAGCTCTCCGACGGAAGCGAGCTGATGTACTACCAGCTCCGCCGCAAGGACGGCTCGGCGGACCCGTTCAGCGCGGGCACGTGGGTGCCTCCGCCCGGCGCGGCGTCGAGCGAGCCGGTGCGCGTGTCACGCGAGGACGTGCGGCTCGAGGTGCTGGACACGTGGAAGAGTCCACGCAGCACGGGGGTGTACCCGTCGCGCTGGCGGCTGCGTGTGGAGAAGTTGGGGTTGGACCTCACGGTGACACCGAAGATGGCGGACCAGGAGCTGCCGGTGAGCGTGCTGTACTGGGAGGGCACGGTGGGGCTGGAGGGCACGCGCGAGGGCAAGCCGCTCACGGGCCGTGGGTACGTGGAGCTGACGGGGTACGCGGACATTCAGGGACCGCGGCGTCCCGAGACACGCGCGCGCGGGACGCCCGAAGCCGAGGCCGCCGCGAGCAGCCCGGTGAAGTGACGGAAGCACCAGGCGGAGTCTCCCGCGCACTCGACTCCCAGCTCACGGCCCGAGTCCTGGGTGACTCCTGACTGCGGCGTGAAGCGGGCCCCACCGCGGTGTGAAGCGACGCGAAGGAAATCCGTGGAACTCGTTCAGGGTGGGTGCCCCTTGGAGTGAGGAGTCAACCCATGCGTCGTTTCCTCGCGGTGGCGTGTGTCCTGCTGGTGCCGGTGCTGAGCCTGGCCGCGCCGGAGAGCCGGACCAACTACAACGCCAGCCCCGACAACTCGCGGACCTACGTCGGCTTCACTCCAGACCGGCCTGTCCTGCAGCTCTTCATGAACCACGTGGACCGCGCGGACGATGTCTGGCTGCGCTTCGCCGGCCCCGTGTATGCGGACAAGCGAGACGACTGGCTGCGCATCCGCGTCCTCGATGGCTGCCTCAACGAGGTCTTCTCGCGGACCTACCCGCTCGCCCTCACGCTGAGCAGCTTCCAGCAGGACTGGTTCAACTTCGCGCTCGGCGTGCCGCTCCAGCACGGGCGCTACTACTACCTGGAGCTGACTTCCCGGTACGGCGGCTGGGGCGGTAGCGCGCAGCTCGTCGTGAACAACTCCCGCTACGAGCACGGCCGGATGTTCACCGCCGGCTCGCTTCAGTCGCTCGCCTTCCCTGAAAAGAAGGACGACGTGATGTTCCTGCTGGGCGGCACGGTGGAGGCGACGAAGCCGTGGTACCCGTCTCCGACGACGAACGTCCTCTGCCCCGCCCGCTGCAAGGTGGTGGGCACGGAGAAGACGGCCTGGAACCCGCGCAACTACTTCAACGTCATCGTCCAGGAGACGGGGACCGCCGGGCCGACGGGCTCCTTCTGGGCGGACTTCCAGGCGGACCCGTCGCTCACCGCGCTCAAGGAGAACGTCCGCCGCGTCCTCGAGGACCCGAGCGGTCCGCCAGCACCCGGGGGCCGGGCGACGGCGCCGCTCGACCAGACGGTGCCGTACGATGCGTACTACGGACAGATGAACTTCTACGTCGCGGTGGAGGACCCGGCGACGGACCCGCGCGCGGCCAAGGGCTTCCTGTACTGCGCGAACATCGACGCGCAGATTTCCGTCAAGACGGGCTCATACGGCTCCTACGGCGCCACGAACTTCGGAGGCGAGCTGCCGCGTCCGTCCTCCGGCGCGTGGGACTACGACTTCTCCCGCGGCATCCTCCAGCACGAGCTGCTGGGCCACGGCATTGGCCAGCTCACGGAGGAGTACACCCTGCCCTGGGATGCGGGGGCGACGCTGGTGTCGGCCCTGTCGCCCAACACGGATGCGCCCGGCTGCCCGTCGTGGTGTGGCTCGTCGCTGACGGTGACCCATCTCATCACCCTGATGGCGGGAGACCCGAACGCGGCCTGCTGGACCTATAGCGCGGCGACGTGCCAGGCCCACGAGGCGAGTGGGAGCAGCCCGCAGTGCCTCTGGCTGGGAGGGCTGAGCGACCCGGGCCTGGCGTACTACGGCGGGCGCACGTGCATTCCCGCGTCGGTGACGAAGTACAACATCGGCCTGAGCTGCACGGGCAACACGGGGTGCTACCTCGGCCACACCAACGGCGGGCGCACCTCCGTCAACGTGGCGCAGCCGGGCGGAGACATCATGGGCGCGCAGGGGCGCAACGCGTCAGCGGCGTACGGCTTCACCACGGCCATGGAGAGCCACATCCGGGACGTCATGGACTGCCTCTTCCCGCTGACCTGCCACCAGTACCCGGAGTCCCGCTGCCTGGCGTTCCAGTCGAAGTGGAGCTCCGGCGCCGGTCGGACGGTGTTCGCCACCCGGGCCAACGCCTGCGAGAGCGGCTACTACCGCAGGCGGTGAGCTGGAGCCGGGCGACGCGCTACCGCAGACGCGAGCAGGCCCGCTGGCTGCCCGCGTCGCAGGCCTTGCGGTACACCTCCGCCGCCGAGGCCGCGCTCGGCTCCAGGCCAAACCGTCCCTCCTCATGCGCCGTGCCGAGCATGAAGCAGGAATCCTTCATCCCGGCATCGCACGTCTTTCGCAGCAGGCCGAGCGTCTGCTGGGGAGAGGCCCCGGGCAGCTCCCCACTCATCAACTCCGCGAGCATGGGCTCGCAAACACCCGGCGCCTGCGTGCAGTGCGCCTCCAGCAGTGCCTGCCCCGCGCCGGGGGCACGAACGATACGCGCACCGCCGAGCAACACGCCGGCCAGCGTCAGACACGGCTCCGCGCGCCCAGGGCCACAGGCCTTCTCGAGCGCCGCCTTCGCATGCGCCCAGTCGGGCGACGTGGACGCCGCGGGCTTGCGCATCACCTTCAACGAGGAGAGGTAGCCGTCGGCCAGCTCGGCGCACGCTTTGGGCTCCCCCTTGTCACAGGCGGCGCGCGCCGCCTGGATGTCCATCAGCGAGGGGAAGAGATAGCCCTCGGCGCCCGCCTTCACCGCCCGCTCCTGATACGCCACGGTGCGCTGGAGCTCCGGCTCGAAGCCCCACTCATCCGACTCGAACAGCTCCGCCAGTCGCACGCACGCGGGGGCCGTCCCCCGCTGGCAGTAACGCTCCAGGAGGGCCACCCCCCGCTCCCGGTCGGCCGCGCTCGCTGGCGGCTTGAGCTGGAAGTCGGCGAGCCGCTGGCACTCGGCGGGCTTGTTCGCCGCGCACCCGGCCTGGAGCGCCGAGTACTGCTTCTCCTGAGCACACGACTCCACGTCGCCGAGTTTGCACGCGCGTGCGGCGGTCTGGATGACCAGGGCGAGTGAGCGGTCCTGCCCGCGTCCCCCGACGAACGTCCGGACCATCGCCGTGCACCCCTCGACCTCCCCCAGCTCACACGCACGCTGGTACGCCTTGCTCACCGCCGCCCAGTCGTCCGCCTTCAGCGGCTCGTCGCCCGCGTCGAGAAGCCGTCCCAGTTCGAGGCACCCGCGCGAAGCGCCCTCCTCGCACGACTGGGACTGAGCGCGGAACTCCTGGATGGAACTGGAGCATTGCCCGGGCTGGAGCTCGCAGTGCCGTGCGTAGGACTCCAGCCCCTTCATCCGGTGACGCTCGACGCCCCGGGCGTCCCACCAGGCGGTTCCGAGCGTCTCGCACGAGCCGGCGTGCCCCGCCTGGCAGCCACGCTCGAGCAGCTCCACGGCGCGCCCCGGGTCCCCCAGCTGCGCGTCCGCGAGAAGCCAGCTCGCGAGCTGCTCGCACGCATCATTCCGCGCCGGGTGCTCGGAGGCGCAGCCCCGCTCG
This sequence comes from Pyxidicoccus trucidator, assembly GCF_010894435.1. Lineage (NCBI taxonomy): Bacteria > Pseudomonadati > Myxococcota > Myxococcia > Myxococcales > Myxococcaceae > Pyxidicoccus > Pyxidicoccus trucidator. Next base: position 228,733 of record NZ_JAAIXZ010000012.1, read on the forward strand.
AGCAACGCGAGGCCGGGCTGCTTCCCGTCCGCTCCGGTGCGGGACGCCGCCTGAAGGCGCTCCCGGGCCGCCTCGATGCACGCCCGTGCGTCCCCCAGCTCGCAGCCTCGGGCCCAGTCCCCGCGTCCCTGCTGGGCCAGCGCGCCGCACGCCTCGGCCACCTTGAGAGAGCACGCCCCCTCGAGCACCTGCGTGCGGCGCTTCATCGCCTCCGCATCCTGCACCTGCACGGCCCCGAGACGCCGGCACGCCGCCGCCTGTCCCTGACGGCAAGGCGCGAGGAAGGCCTCGCCACACGCGGCCTCCTCCCCCGCCGCGCACGCGCGCGCCAGGAGGGACTCGGCCCGCTGCGCGCCATCGGGTGACTCGCGAGAGAGCAGGGCAAGCTCGTAGCACGCGGTGGGCACTCCGAGGCCGCAGGCGCGCTCGAGCAGGGGCGCGGCCTTCGCGCGCTCAGGGGCTGACGCCTCGCGCTCCCGGTACCAGCTCCCGAGCGAGTAGCACGCGGACGCATCCGGACGGGCCGCGGCGCAGGCCTGGTCGAGCAGTGTCACCTGCCGCGCCTCCTCCACGCCTTGATGGGCCATGACGGTGCAGGCCCGCCCCTCGCCCGCGCCGCACGCGCGTCCCAGCAGGGCTTCGCACTCGGCGGGCGCGTCGCACAGCCGCGAGCTGCCGGCGCTGACACAGGCAGGGATGTGCCCTTCCTCGCAGAGGCGGCTCGCGAGCAGGAAGCCGCGCCGGTTGTCCTCCGCGAACTCCTCCCGGGGCTTCAGCATGAGGGTGCTCGCGTGAAGGTGGCAGGCCTCGGTGTCCCCGGCCAGACAGGCGCGGACGACCTGCTGCCCGATGGCGGGCTGCTCCGGGTCGGCACCGCGAACAGCCGCGACGAAGCGAGCGCACGCGGCCGGGTCGGAGCCGTCGCACGGGTTCACGAAGTCGTGGGCGGCACGTCCGGTGGCACAGGCGGGCCCGACCAGGATGAGCAGGAGGGTGAGGAGCAGGCGCATGGAGGTTCCAGGGATGTGGCGAGCGTACGAGCCAGCAGGAGCGCGAACCGGGCGGACTCTACAGAAGGGCCCTGGCCCCGTCAGGGCTCTCCGGCGGCCACCACGGGCCGGTCGCATCTTCCTGGCGCGGAGGCGCACTCCTGCCCATCCTCGGGCTTCCAGCACCGGGCCTCTTCGGAGGCGCTGTCATCGACACACGGGAAGAACGGAGGAGCCGTGCCCAAGCCCCTGGTGGACGTGGACGCTGCGCCCGCGTCCGCCTTCTGCCTCACCGACGAGCTGACGCCCTTCGCCTCCGGCTGGCACACCCACCGCCGGCACCAGCTCCTCTACGCCGCACGGGGTGCGCTGCACCTGGAGGTGGCCCACGCGCAGTGGCTGCTCCCACCGCAGCGCGCAGCCTGGCTCGCGGGAGGCACCCGCCACCGCGTGAGCGCCACCCAGCCCGCGACACTCTGCACGGTGTACCTGGAGCCCTCCCGAGTCCCCGCCGCGCCCGAGGGCGAGTGCCGCGTCTTCGTCCTGCCGCCGCTCGCACGGGAGATGCTCCTCTACTCCACCCGCTGGGGCCCGGAGCGCGCGCCCCGCGACGCGGTGGCGGAGAGCTTCTTCTCCGCGCTCGCCCACCTGCTCACGGAGTGGGCCGCGGAGCCTCGCGAGTGGAAGCTGCCTCGCGCCCGCACCCCGGAGCTGGAGCGCGCCATGACGTACACGCTGGCCCGGCTCACCGGCCCCGTCACGCTCGCGGGCGCGGCGAAGGCGGCGGGGCTCTCCCAGCGCACCCTCGCGCGCCGCTTCGAGGACGAGGCCGGCACCTCCTGGCGCCGCTTCCTGCACGACGCCCGCATGCTCCGCGCCATGGAGCTGCTGGCCGAGGACGGCGCCCGCGTCACCCAGACGGCCTACGCGGTGGGCTTCGAGAGCCTCGCCGCCTTCACCCACGCCTTCACCGCCTTCACCAGCGAGCGGCCCCGCGACTTCCGCCAGCGCGTCGCCCGGGGCGTGACGCTGCCACCCCGGGCCACTCCGAGGCCGGCTACCCGCCGCAGGCGAGGCGGTTGACCAGCCCGTACACGCCGTACCCCACCATGTACTTCAGCGAGTACTCCGGGAAGGCCGTCGCCGCGCGCTGCTCCAGCTCCGCGTAGTGCGGCGCCGCCGCGTCACCGCACAGCTCCGCCTTGCGGCCGCCCAGCTCCGCCGCGTAGCCCGTCACCACCGTCACCATGCCGTCCAGGTAGCGCTGCTGCGCGCGGATGGCCTCCGTCACCGGCGCGGCCTCGCCCCGGCCGCCGTACACCATCGCGTCCGGCCACGCGGCCAGCTCGTCCAGCGCCGCCTTCCACCCATCCACGTCCGGCACCACCTTGCCGTCACGCAGGCCGCCCTCCAGCCACGCATGCGCTCCGTGGTGCACCAGGTCTCCCACGATGAGCGCCTTGCGGCCCGGCACGTACGCCACCGTCTGCGTCGTGGTGACGCCCGGGTGCTTCAGCTCGGCCAATTCCACCTTCGCGCCACCTTCCAGCGGCAGCGCGTATGTGCCGCTGAACGTGACGTCCACCGTGGCCTGCGCGGGGTACGTCTCCTCGGTGAAGGCCTTCGCCACCTGCACCCAGAAGTACTTCTTGTACGCATGCACCGCGGGGATGGCCGCCGCGGTGGCCGCGCTCGCCACCACCTTCGCGCCCGCGCGCTGGAACACGCCCACGCCGTTGAACTTGTCCGGGTTCGGGTGCGTCACGACGACATAGCGGATGGGGTTGCCCGTCCTCGCCCGGACGGCGGCGAGCACCTTCTCCGCCTCCGCCTCGGTGAACTGCGCGTCGAAGACCACCACCTCCGCGCCCGTGTCATAGAAGAACGAGTGCGTGTCGAACCCGCTCGCGTCGCTCGTGTAGCGCGCCACCTCCGCGTCCGCCAGGTTCGCCCTCGAACCCGCGCACCCCACCGCCAGCACCGCACCCAGCGACAGCACCGCCAGCTTCATCGTGAAAGCCATGTTCCGTGTCCTCGTGTCGAAGTGCCGGGGCCACATGTCCCGGCGAGCGATGCGGAAGATGCCGTTACGGCCCCTGGCGCGCTTGCGCGCATCCGCCGTGGATTTGCTCCCATCCGCCACGCCTCCCGAGCCGTCCCGACGTCGAGCCAACCGCCACTGAACGCCCCCGCCGCACCGCCGGGTCAGGCGTGGGACTTCCCCGCGTGGGCAAGGCGGCACCCTGCCCCACCCCGTGCGCTTCCCTCCCTGCGTCGCCGCGCGCCCTTCACCGCGCGTCAACTCCTGGCACTCCGCTTGCCTCTGGGCTCAGTGGCAACGGGTGGAACGTCCGTCGAAGGACGTTGGAGAGGCAGAGCAGGGTATGCACTGGCTGGGACGAGGCAGGTGGTGGGCAGGACTGCTGGGAGCGGTGTTGTGGGTCGGGTGTAACGGAGGCGAAGCGCCAGAGACCCGTCCGGCCATCGAGGACCCCTCGCCTCCTCCCAAGGAGCAGCCCGGGGACGACACGCCGCCTCCGCCCGACGACGAGGACCCGCCTCCCGAAGAGGAGGAGCCGCCCCCCGACGACGAGGACCCGCCTCCTGAAGAGGAGGAGCCCGACTCCGGCACGCCCGACTCCGGCACCGGCGAGGACCCGCCGCCGCCTCCTCCCGACGCGGGCACGCCGGATGGCGGCTCGGGCCACCCGGGCGGAGACAACGTGCCTCCCAACTCGAAGGACTGGCGCTTCCTCGGCGCCGCGCAGGGCGCTCCGCGCGAGGTGCTGGGCATCACCATGGACGAGGGCGGCAACCTCTGGGTGGCGGGCGGCGAGGACGGCCTGTGCCTGCTGCGTCCGGACGCCTCCACCTTCCGCTGCTACACGCTGGCTGACGGCCTGAAGCCGTGGGCGCCGTGGAAGGGCAAGGACCCCTTGCCGGAGAAGCGCTACCTCAAGGTGACGGCGGTGACGGGCGGCCCCGAGGGCACCGTCTGGGTCGGCTACCAGGGCCAGCTCAACTGCGAGAGCGAGTTCTACAAGGCCCCCGGCGAGCTCGAGGACCCCGCCATCTTCAAGAGCGGCGACGCGGACCGCGTGGAGTTGAAGGACGACGGGACGCTCCGGGTGGTGCACTACGACATCCACTCGCCCGCGCACTCGGTGCCCGGCTATGGCCACCGCGAGAAGCTCTGCTCGGTGAACCGCATCGTCTGGGACAAGCAGCGCAACAGCCTCTGGTTCGCCTCCAACCACGGCCTCGCCTGGGGTGAGCCGGACTACGAGGGCGCCGAGACGTGCTCCGACCCGGAGATTCTCGCCGCCAACCAGTGGGTCTACATCGAGAAGGACGCGGCCGGGAATGAGGTGGGCCGCGAGACGCGCCAGCGCTGCAAGTTCGGCGTCATGGAGCACGTCCACCCGGCCATCGCCATGAACGACAGCACCAGCGAGGACAGCCGGCTCGCGGGTGACGTGTGGGGCGTGGCGGTGCGTCCCGACGGCGACGTGTGGATGGGCACGCACATCCGCACCTCGCGGTTCAAGATAATGACCAACGCCTTCGGCCACGTGGGCACCGGCGCCCCGTGGAACTTCGAGGTGGCGCGCAAGCAGACGGAGGAGAAGAAGCACCGGGCCAACCGCATCGACCTGTGGCCGGACGCCGTGGCCGAGCCGCAGATTCCCACCCGCGAGCAGCGCAAGGACGACGTCGTCAGCGACCTGGTGCTGATGCCGGACGGCACCGTGTGGATTTCCAGCTTCGCCTGGGGCCTGGCGAAGCTGAGCGACGCGGGCGTGGTGACGGGGTACTACCTGGACGGCACCTCGGACCGCTTCGTCTCCTCGCTGGAGCGGGACTCGCGCGACGGCAGCCTGTGGATTGGCCACCGCTGGGGCCGGGGCCTGATGCGGATGCACACCGAGGGCGACTTCGTCAGCCACAACAGCGTGCTCGGCAACCTCGCGGGCCGGCCCGTCTGGGACATCCAGGTGGTGGGCAGCGGGGACAGCCGCAAGGTGCTGGTGGCCTTCAGCGCCTACCGGGACGCGACGGGCACCATCGTCCACCCGGGGGCCATCGGCATCTACACCGGGCGCTGAGTCCGCCTGCCTGCCTCCGGGGCCGCCACCAGGCCCCGGGGGCGCTCCCGTCCGGAAAGGGGGTGTCCCCGCCGGGGGGAGGCGTCACCTTGAAGGCACTCCGCCTTCGCGGGGGGCTCTCGCTCCCCGCGGGGGCCTTCAACCCAATGACGCACAGGAGGCACCATGTCTCTTCTGGGAAGCATTCTCGGAGGTCTCTCCCGCAGTGGTCGCAGCTATGGCTCCGGCGGCTGGAATCGCGGGCGCACCAGCTATGGGCGCCGTCCCATTGGCTTCGGCTATGGGCGCAGCCGGGCCTCGTCGGGCGGTTTCCTCGGCAGCACCCTGGGCCGCATGGCCATGGGGGGGCTGGCGGCGTACGGCATGCGCCGCTTCCTGGGCAACCGTCGTCCGTACGGCTACTAGGCAGGCGGCGGGCAGGAACCTCGCCTGCCCGCCCCCCTGGCTGGAGTAGGTTCCCCCCAAGCTGGCGTCTGCCGTTGGGAGGACTCACCCCATGCCGAAGACGAAGTACGTGCTGGCCCTGGACCAGGGCACCACCGGAACCCACGTCTCCATCCTCGACTCGAAGCTCCAGGTGGTGGGCCGCTCCTACAAGGAGTTCACCCAGCACTTCCCCAAGCCCTCTTGGGTGGAGCACGACCTGGACGAAATCTGGACCACCAGCGAGTGGTGCATCGCCCGGGCGCTGAAGGACGCGGGCCTCAACGGCCGCGACATCTCCGCGGTGGGCATCACCAACCAGCGCGAGACGACGGGCCTGTGGATGCGCGGCACCGGCAAGCCGCTGGGCCGCGCGATTGTCTGGCAGGACCGGCGCACCTCCGAGCTGTGCCGGCGCCTCAAGGAGAAGGGCGTGGAGCCCCGCGTGCGCGAAGTCACGGGCCTGGTGGTGGACCCGTACTTCTCGGGCACCAAGCTCACCTGGCTCTTCGAGCACCTGAAGGGCGCGCGCGCCCGCGCCGAGAAGGGTGACGTGTGCTTCGGCACCATCGACACCTGGCTCGTCTACAAGCTCACCGGCGGCATGGCCCACGTCACCGACGTGTCCAACGCCAGCCGCACGCTGCTGATGGACCTCACCACGCTGCAGTGGAACGACGACATGCGCTCGCTGCTGTCGGTGCCGGCCGCGTGCCTGCCACAGATTCGCGGCTCCGCGGAGGTGTACGGCACCACGCGCGGCATGCGCAGCCTGCCGGACGGCGTGCCGGTGGCGGGCATGGCGGGAGACCAGCAGGCTGCCCTTTTCGGCCAGGCGTGCTTCGAGCCCGGCGAGTCCAAGTGCACGTACGGCACCGGCGCCTTCCTGCTGATGAACACCGGCACCACGCCGGTGCGCTCCAACTCCGGCCTGCTCACCACGGTGGCGTGGCGGCTGGGCGGCACCGGCACCACCACCTACGCGCTGGAGGGCAGCAGCTTCATCGCCGGCGCCGCGGTGCAGTGGATGCGCGACGGGCTCAAGGCCATCAAGCGCGCGCCGGACATCGAGGCGCTCGCCGCCAGCGTGAAGGACTCCGGGGACGTGGTCTTCGTCCCGGCGCTGGCGGGCCTGGGCGCGCCGCACTGGCGTCCCGAGGCGCGCGGCCTCTTCGCTGGCATCGACCGCTCCACCACGGTGGCGCACCTCGCGCGCGCCGTGCTGGAGGGCATCGCCCTGCAGCTTCACGACCTGGCGGACGCCATGCGCCGCGACAGCGGGCGGGACATCCCCGTCTTCAAGGTGGACGGTGGCGCGGCGGCCAATGACCTCCTGATGCAGTACCAGGCGGACATCCTCGGCGTGCCGGTGGTGCGCCCGCGCAACCTCGAGACGACCAGCCTGGGCGCCGCGTTCCTCGGTGGCCTGGGCGCGGGCGTGTGGGACAGCCCGGACGCCATCCGCCGCGCGTGGAAGGCGAACAAGACCTTCAAGCCGAAGATGAAGGCCGACGTCCGCGAGCGGCACCTGGCCAAGTGGAAGCGGGCTGTGGAGCGGGCGTGATGAGGGCCTCGCGCTGGATGTGCGTGCTGACCGCCCTGCTCGCGCTGGGCGGCGGCAGCGGTTGCCCGAGCGAGCCCATGCCCTGCTTCAACGGCGCGCCGCCCCAGCGGCAGGGCTCGCCTGTCGTTGGCGTGGGCAACGAGGCCATCTTCAGCATCAGCGCCGACCTGACCCGGGCCTGCGACGCGCCCGACTCGCCGCGGCAGCCCGAGTCCGTCACCGTGGAGGTCAAGGACCCGGAGAACCAGCCCGTGCCCGCCACGGCGACACTGACCGGGGACGGCAACACGGCCACCATCCGCTTCACGCCCACGGTGCGGGGGCGCCACCACGTCATCGTCGCCTTCGCCCCGGTGGGCAGCCTCCACCAGCTCGGCATCTTCGCGGGAGAGGACCGCCGCGAGGAGCCCGCCCTGGTGAACCTTCCCACCAGCACGGTCTGCCCCTATGTGGACCGCACCACGCGGGGCACCTGGCTGTGTGGCGTCGAGGCCCGGCGCGAGCTGACCGACGCGCCCCAGTCCCTCAGCACCACGCCGACCATCATCATGGCGGTGGCCGGAGACGTGGTGTGGACGGTGGATGGGGAGCGGGTGCTCCGCTACGTCGACACCGGCACCGGCCTGCTCGAGCTCACCGGCACCGCGCCCTACCCTCCCGGGGCGAGCTCGGGCACGTTCTATCGGCCCCCCTACGCGCGGCTCGCCAGCCCGGACGAACTGGTGCTGCTGAGCGAATCCTTCCTGCACCGCTACACCTTCACCGAGGAGGACGGCCTCGCCACCGCGCCCACCAACGTGTGGGTCCCCCAGGGGATGAGCTTGTTCGGCGGGGACAACGTGGGCGGGCTGCTGGTGCGCGCGGGAGCGAGGCTGCTGGTGGTGACGCGCGTCTCCGACCCGCGGACCTTCGAGACGCGGACCCAGGCCTGCCCGTTCCAGCCCGGTGAGGGAGGCACGTACCACCCCGTGTCGGGCGAAGCCTGTCACACGCTGGTGGGCGACCCCGTGGGCTACGAAGAGGGCGTGGTGTGGACGCGCACCCTCAGCTCGTCGGTCACGGCACCGGCGGACACGCTCCGCCGCTTCACGGCCACCAGTGGCCGGCTGCTGGAGGAAGGCAGTCTCTCGCTGGATGGGCAGCTCACCGTCACCCTGCCCCCGCTGCGCCCGGGGCCTGCCGTCCCCTATCTGGCGACGCTGGGCGGCAGTACGCCCTTCGTCGCGCCTCGCTGGAATGCGGCGCGGGGGCTGCTGGAGCTGGAGCTGCTGCCCCGCCCGTCGAGTAGCAGCCAGCCCTACCTCGGACAGAACTTCCTCTGGATACACGGTGCGTCCAGCAGCATTGTGTACCCACGGCAGTCCACCCGCTGACGGCAGGGCATTGACGGCTTTCCTCGGGCGCGGGAGCGGGTAGAAAGAGGGCCATGGCCCCTGACCGCACGCTGCTCGCCCCCGAGGCACTCCAGTCCTTCCTCGCCCAGCACCCCGAGTGGAAGCACGAGGGCGGGATGATTCGCCGCACCTACGAGGCTCCCTCCTTCCTGGCCGGCATCGCCTTCGTGGAGAAGGTGGCGCACGCGGCGGAGAAGGCGGACCACCACCCGGACATCGACATCCGCTGGCGGAAGGTGACGCTGGCGCTCGTCACCCATGACGCCGGGGGCCTCACCTTCCGCGACACCGCCCTGGCCGCCGAGGCCGACCGCCTCTTCGCGGAGGTGGTGCGCGCGAAGTGAGCACCGTGTCTCCGAAGACCTCGACGGCGCGGCGTCCGGGTGACACGAGCGTTGGCACCCCGGGCACCCACGGAATGGACGTGCGCGGCGTGGGCACCCGGTGCGCGGTGGTGCTCCTGTGCGCGGCGGTGCTGGCCGTGGCCCCGGCGGCGCGGGCGCAGGACGCCGAGCCCGAGGCGCCGCATCCGGAGCGGCTGTACTACAACCCCGGCTCGCTGCTGGGCTCGGCGCGCGTGGTGGCGCTGGGTGGCGCGTACGTGGGCATCGCCGAGGGCGCGGCGGGCTTCCCCAGCAACCTGGCCGCGCTGGCGCACCGGGGCGCCGCGCTGGAGAAGGACTGGGACCTGGGCGTCACGCTGACCTGGCTGGATTTGCCCTTCACTGGCGGGCGCAAGCGGGACCTCGACAACGACGGGCGGCCGGACGAGTCCGAGGACAGCCGGCAGCTGCTGGGCGGGCTGCTGCTGCAATACAAGCGCTTCGGCATGGGCTTCGCGCTGCGCAACAGCGTGGTGACCTACTGCGCCACCGTGGCGTGTGCGACGGACTCCGAGCGCATCCGCGTGTCGCTGACACAGTCGGTGCTGGCGGGGGCGGTGGCCTTCGGCCAGGACGACTTCATCATCGCGCTGGGGCTCTACGCGGCGCAGGCCTCCTTCCGCCTCGCCTCCGGTGGTGACGAGCTTCGCTACGGGGACACGGGCGTGGAGGTGGACATCCTCTACCGGCCACACGGGCGCGCGTGGCGCATGGGTGTGACGGTGCGGCCGGAGGTGGTGGCGGAGTTGCGACAGGAGGACGGACAGGCGCCGGTGCTCGCGGGCCGGACGCTCTTCAGCGCGGTGGTGGCGCCGGCGGTGCTGTCGCTGGGCGCGAGCTGGCGCTTCGGCGAGGGCGCCCATCGCTACAACCGCCTGTCGCCCGCGGCCCGTCGGCAGCTGTTGGTGGAGGGCGACGCGCTGCCGGTGCCGGAGCAGGAGCCGAAGGACGCGCCCGCGGGACGGTGGCTGCTGAGCGCGCAGGTGGACCTCATCTCCGGCGTGGACAACGCGGTGCCGGTGCGCTCGTTCGCCTCCACGGCGGAGGCGCAGCCAGTGGGCCAGGCCGCCGAGTTCGCGCCCCGCCTCGGCGTGGAGCACGACACGGTGCCGGGCATGATTCGCCTCCGGGCGGGAGTCTATGCGGAGCCCTCGCCCTTCGACGGCCGGCCGGCGCGGCCCCATTTCACGGGTGGCTTCGAGGTGTTCGTCCTGCGCTACTGGGAGGACTGGGCCGTCACCGCGTCCTTCGACCTGGCGCGCCGGTACACCAACGTGGGCCTGTCCATCGGGTTCTGGCGGTGATGCGCACGGGGCTGCTCACGGTGCTGGCACTGGTGGGCTTCGCGGCCAACTCGCTGCTGTGCCGCGCGGCGCTGGCGGGCGGTGGACGACTCATCGACGCGGCCTCCTTCACCGGAGTGCGGCTGGTGTCCGGCGCGCTGGTGCTGGCGGTGCTGCTGCGGGTCCGGGGCGGACGGTACACGGGAGGCTCCTGGCCTTCCGCGCTGGCCCTCTTCGTGTACGCGGCGGGCTTCTCGCTGGCGTACGTGCGCATTCCCGCGGGGGTGGGCGCGCTGCTGCTGTTCGGCTGCGTGCAGGCGACGATGCTGGGCATGGGCCTGGCGCGGGGCGAGCGGCCGAAGGCCCGCGAGGTGGCGGGCCTGCTGCTGGCACTGAGTGGGCTGGTGGGGCTGACGGCGCCCGGAGGCTCCGCGCCGGACCCGGTGGGCGCGGCGCTGATGGCGGGCGCGGGCGTGGCGTGGGGCGTGTACTCGCTGCGGGGGCGTGGCAACCGGAACCCGCTGGCCGCCACCGCGGACAACTTCCTGCGCTCCGTGCCCATGGCGGCGGCGCTGTCGGCCGTGGGGCTGTGGGTGCAGGGGACGCCGCACGCGACGGGGCACGGAGTGGCACTCGCGGTGGCCTCGGGAGCACTGGCGTCCGGCGTGGGCTACAGCCTGTGGTACGCGGCGCTGCCGCACCTGACGGCGACGCGCGCGGCCATCGTCCAGCTCTCGGTGCCGGTGCTGGCGGCGGTGGGTGGCGTGCTGCTGCTCGGTGAGACGCTGACTCAGCGGCTCGTCTTCGCGGGAGCGGCGCTGCTGATGGGCGTGCTGCTCGCGCTCTCCGCGAAGGCAGCGCCCCGTGCTCCCGTGGCCGCGCCCACGCGGGAGTGAGTCACGTCAGCTCAGGGGGCATCCAGTTCGGGAGGCCACAGGGCTCCCAGCTCCAGCTCCACGGCTTCGAACGGCTCGGCCCGGATGCGAGCGTCACCCGACCAGGTGCCTCGCTCCACCCACTTTCCGTTGTGCCGCTGGAACACCTCCAGCGTCCGCGTGTCCGGGTCTATCAGCCACACATGCGTGACGCCCTCGCGCGCGTAGAGCTCCCGCTTGCGCTTCCGGTCCAGTGACGCGGTGGAGGGTGAGAGCACCTCGCAGACCCAGTCCGGCGCCAGCGTGAAGTACGGCACTCGCGGAATCTGGGGCATCCGCTCGCGGCGCCACCCCGCCATGTCTGGCACCAGGACATCCTTGCCGAAGTGCAGCTCCGGCTCGTCCAGGATCCACCAGCCTCCTGGCCCTCCCCGCCCTCGCTGGAAGGCGCTGAGCAGGTCACTGAGCATCACGGAATGAGCCACCGTATGCGGGCTCGCCGGTCGCGGCATGACGATGAGCTCACCGTCGATGATCTGCCCCACCACATGCTCGGGCAGCGCCAGCAGGTCCTCATAGGTGGCAGGACGCTTCGTCTCATTGCCCATCTCGGAACTCCCCAGTCCTCCAACTCCCCACCCTTCCATCATCGACCCTGCCTCCCTGGAGTGGAACCCCACCCACGACCGCGTGTCCAGTTCTTCCTACCCCAGGGGTCTGACACTGGAAGGAGCCCGCACCCCACCCCTCACGTCGCCACCGGCGGAAACGAGATGGGTGTGCTGCTCGCGCTCTCCGCGAAGGCAGCGCCCGTGCTCCCGTGGCGACCCCCTCGCGGGAGTGAGTCACGTCAGGTCAGGGGGCCTGAGGCTTCCGCAGCCACAGGGTTCCGAGATTCAGTTCCAGTTCTTCGAAGGGCGCAGCCCGGACACAGGCATCGCCCGACCACGTGCCTCGCGGCGCCCACTGCCCGTCCTGCTGCTGAAGCACCTCGAGCGTCCGTGATTCCGGGTCCACCAACCACATATGGCCAACGCCTTCGCGCGCATGGACTTCCGGCTTGCGCTTCCGGTCGAGCGCCCTGGTCGAGGGAGAGAGCACCTCGCACACCCAATCGGGTGCCAGGGTGAAATACGGAGCGACCGGTACATCTGGCATGCGCTCGATTCGCCAACCGGCGATGTCTGGAACCAGGACATCGCGGCCGAGGTGCAGCTCCGGTTCACCGACGATCCACCATCCGCCCAACCTTCCTCGCTCATGTTCGAAGGTGCCGTTCAGGTCGGCGAGCAGTCTGGAGTAGATCACCGCGTGGAGGTTCGCCGGCCGCGGCATGACGATGAGCTCACCGTCGATGATCTGCCCGACCACGTGCTCGGGCAGTGCCAGCAGGTCCTCATAGGTGGCAGGACGCTTCGTCTCATTGCCCATCTCGGAACTCCCCAGTCCACCAACTCCCCACCCTTCCATCATCGACCTTGCCTCCCTGGAGTGGAACCCCACCCACGACCGCGTGTCCAGTTCTTCCTACCCCAGAGGTCTGACACTGGAAGGAGCCCGCACCCCACCCCTCACGTCGCCACCGGCGGAAACGAGGCAAGAAGCGCAAGCACTGGCAACCATGACGCGCCCGTCACCGGCGGCTCGCCTTTCGCATCCATGCCATGTCACCGTCACCGGCCATCTCCCCAGGAGGGGCCATGGAACGACGCGCGACACCGCACCGGGGCTGCAACCTGAGCTGGTTCGTGGAGGGACAGGGAACTCCCGTGGTGCTCATCCAGGGCTCGGGCGTCGGCGCCAATGGCTGGAGGCCGCAGCTGGACGCGCTCACCTCGCGCTTCCAGTGCCTGTGCTTCGACAACCGAGCCTACGGCCGCAGCGTTCCCTCCGCCGAGCCCCTCTCCCTGGAACTGATGGCCGAGGACGTCCTCGCGCTGATGGACGCCCAGGGCTGGGACAGCGCCCACCTCGTCGGGCATTCGATGGGCGGGCTCATCGCGCAGTACGTGGCGCGACGCGCGCGGGCCCGGGTGAGGAGCCTCGCGCTCCTGTGCACCTTCGCGAATGGCGCGGCGCCGTCAAAGCTGACGCCATGGCTGGTCGGCGTGGGCCTGCGCACGCGCCTTGGCACCCGGCGCATGCGGCAACGGGCCTTCATGGAGATGGTGCTCACCCCTGGGGAACTGGCGGCCGTCGACCCCGACGCCATGGCGAAGAAACTGGCCGGCCTCTTCGACCGCGACCTGGCGGAGTCCCCGCCCGTCCTGATGCAGCAGGTGAGGACCATGGCTCGCGCGGATGCACGGCCCTTCCTCTCCGAGCTGGCCGGCCTCCCCACACTCGTCGCAAGCGCGGAGCACGACCGCATCGCCACGCCCGCCTCCGGCCGCGAGCTCGCGCAGGGGATTCCCAGCGCGCGCTACGTCGAGCTGGGCGGCACCGCCCACGCGATGACGATGACCCGCGACGCGGAGGTCAACGCCCTGCTGGTGGAGCACCTGGAGCGCGCGGAGCAGGGCTCCCGCTCCGCCACGCTCGCCGCTCGGGCCTGACGGGGCGAACGCCCGAGAGGCCCGCCTCGACGACGTCAGCCGCCCTGCTCGCAGTAGCCGTAGTTGCAGGAGGGCGCCGAGGACGGACAGTCCCCGGGGCCACCGCACGGCGTGCAGGAGGAGGCGCCGTTGGCCACCTTGTCGAAGAAGCAGCCGCAGCGCAGGCCGGAGGTGACGGGCGACAGCGGGCCCATCTCCGTGGTGCGCTTCACCCTCATCGCGCACTTGGGCACCAGGTGCTTGTTGATGATGGCCTCCAGCAGCGGCTGCTCGAGTTGCGGGGCGGCGAAGCGGCTCACCAGCGCGCCTGCGGCGGCCGTGGGCAGGCCATTCTCCACGCGCGTGTAGAAGTGCACCGGCCCCCAGATGGGGTAGTGGCCATCACGCACGTTCGCCTTGTCCTTGGCGAACGGAGTCGAGTCCGGCAGGAAGCCGCACTTCTGCCCCCGGGCCTGGAAGGCAAGGATGCGCAGGTTGGAGCGCTCCTCGTCCGCCACGTCCGTGGAGAGGATGCCGATGGCCTTCTCCGAGGAGCTGGCGTCCAGCAGCAGCTTCATGTTCTTGCGCACGCCGTCACTGCCGCCACGGTCCACGCCCCACCACTTGTCGGCCGGCACGCTGATGGCCCGGGCAATCATCTGCTGCGTGCCGGAGCTCGCGTTGCGCACGAAGAACAGCGAGGCCTCCAGCCAGGGCGTGGCCTTGCCCGCGTTGCCGCCCATGCCGAAGGCCATGTACGCCGCCTCCGCGCTGATGCTCTTCTGCGTGGAGTTCACCGGCACCACGAAGGTCATCGGCTGGATGGGGCCCTCGTAGTCGGCGATCTGCACCCCGGCGGGGGCCTCGACGGCGCACGTGGAGGCGAAGACGTCCGACACTCCGACGTCCACCAGCACGCCCTCCGGCGGCAGCGAGCACTCCTGCGCCGAGCCGTCCGCCTTGAGCAGGATGGCGTAGTTGGCGGCCCGCGTCCCCGCGGCGGGAATGTCCTTCATCACCCGCTTCGTCGGGTCCGCGCTGTAGATGGCGGTGACGCCGGTGCACGAGCCCTGGGCCTGGTAGACGACGCTATAGGCGGGCGTGTCCTGGGCGAGCAGCGGCGCCACCACCGTGAGGAACGAGCGGACGGCCGACGAGCCCGCCACGTAGACGACCTGGGTGGTGGGACAGGAGATGGTGGGCGTGTTCGTCTGCGCGTGGGCGGCCGGGACGGCGAGCGCGGCGAGGAGCAGGGCCAGCGCGCGCGCCGGGCCGCCGGAAAGGGCGGGAAGTCTCATGGGAGGCACGTCTTCGGGAAGGAGCGGAAACCGGAGGGAAGAGGACGAGGCGGCTCAGGGAGGCCGGGGAACGAGGTCGGGCAGCGCGCCGCTGGAGTCGCACAACCCCAGGCGCGCGCAGTTGTCGAAGGGCACGCAGTCCGCGCGCGTGCACTGATTCAGGAACTGCTCCTCGCTGGAGGCGGCACCGCGGAAGCAGCCCTGCGGACCGAGCCCGGAGGCCACGCACACCCCCTCCTGGCAGAGGGGGTAGGTGCCGAAGCGCTCGCAGTCCGAGTCCGCGGTGCACTGCGCGGACTCGGTATCCAGGGCCAGCGAGCAGCCGGCGCCCGCCAGCAGCAGCACCGGCACGAGCAGGGCGCGGCGCACCCGGCGGGAGGAGGGAACGCGCGGCCAGGCGAAGCCGCGCGAGTGGGGAGGAAGGGAAGGCATGGGTGTGGCTCGTGAAGGAGTCAGAAGCTAGAAGGCACCGGCGACGCCGACGCTGCCGGGGCCCACGCCCACCGTCACGGACGGGGCGGCAGCCTCGGCGGAGGAGCCGCCGGAGAAGGTCATGAAGGCGGAGATGCCGGCGGCCACCACCGTGGCCCCGGTGAGGATGTCGCTGGTGAGGGCCATCGTCTTCGCCTTGCTGCTGGCGTCATCCAACTGGGCGCGCGTCACCCCGAAGGTGTCGCGTTGGGTCTTCAAGTCACTGGCCGCGCTGCTGGCGAGCACGGCGGTGACGCCCGCTCCCACCGCCAGCGCGCCGGTGGCCGTCCACAGCTTCCAGGGGAAGCCGCGAGGCTCGGCCCGCGCCGTGAGGCCGGGAGTGGCAGCCGTGGGGACGGAGGACACGGGCGCCTGGGCGGCGACGGGCTTCTGAGCGGGCGGGGGCGCGAAGTCGAGCTGCACCCGCAGGGTGTCCATTCCGGCCACGTCCACGATGCGCGTCACCGGAGGCTCCCCGGGAAGCTCGGCCGTCACCTTGCGCCGGCCAGCGCTCACCACCACGGGCTCGGACAGGGGCGTGCGCCCCACCGGCTGGTCATCCACGGACACCTGCGCGCCCACCGGCTGGGTGACGATGTCCAGGGACGCCACGCGCGAGCGCAGGCGCTCCACCTCGCGCTGCACCTCATCGCGGCGCTGGGCGGGGATGTCCGCCTGCCCCTCCCGCAGGTACTGCTGGAAGCTGCCCAGCGCGCCCGCGTAGTCCTGCAGCTGATACTGGACCTGGGCGATGCTGTAGAGGAGCCGGTAGCTGGGCGCCAGTTCGTAGGCGCGCTGGAACTCCACGAGCGCCGCGCGGAAGTCGCTCTCCTCGTAGAACTCCTTGCCGCGCTCATAGCGCCGCTGCGCCTCCTCCATCTGCTGGGTGCGCGACGAGGAAGCCTTGCGAGCGGGAGCAGCAGCGCTGGCGCTGCCCGCCGCCAGCGCCAGGAGGAGCACGAGGGCGAGCCGGTCTGGACGAAACATCGAGATGGGAGTCATTGGCCTTCCGAGGAAGAGGTATTGCCCTGCTCGGCCCAGGGGTTGTCCGGGTCCAGGGTGCGCCGGGGTGGCTTGCGGCGGGTCGGCTTCGCGGGCAGCTCGGCGAAGTCCGGCTCCTGCGGCTGGGCCTGGGCCGGCTCGCGAGGCGTGCTCTCCACGACGGCGGGACGGCGCGACTCCTGGCCGCGCCGCGAGAGGGTGATGTCCAGCGCCAGGTCGCGGTCGAAGCGCACTTCCTTCACCACGGGCGCGTAGCCAGCAGCGGTGACGCGCAGCGTGTGCACGCGGCCATCCCGGGGAAAGCTGTCCGAAAAGGGGTTGCCCACCAGCGGCTTGTCGTCCAGACGGAGCTGCGCCTTGCGCGGCGTCACCGTCACCTGGAGTTCCACCTCCGTCGGCTCGGCGGGGGCCTGCGCCAGGGCCGTTGCGGCGCCCCCGGTGGGCGGAATGACGGTTCCTTCCGGGGTGGCAGCGGCGCCCCCGGCGCGCGGAACGACGGTTCCTTCCGGGGTGACGGCGGCGCCCCCGGCGGGCGGAACGACGGTTCCTTCCGGGGTGGCAGCGGCGCCCCCGGCGGGCGGAATGACTGTTCCTTCCGCGGCCGGGCCCCGCACCGCCGTGGTGGCGACACCGGCGGGTGGAATGATGGTTCCTTCCGGGGTGGTCGCGCCCGGCGCGCCCGTGGGTGCCGCTCCGTTCGTCGGAGACGCAACTCCTCGCGCCGTCGCGGCGGCCACGGGCGTGGAAGGCGTGGAAGGGACGTCCCCACTCCCGGGGCGCAGCACCATGGCGACCGCGCCGGCCAGCAGCGCGCCTGCCACCATGGCGGCCAGCAGCGCTCCCCGGCCTCGCGTCAGCAGTTGGGGATTCGTGGGCCCGGTGGACGGTGGCTCGGGGTTCACCTCCGTCGGGGCGCGCATGGACCCTCCGGTGATGGGGCGCAGCTGACCGGAGCCACGGGAGCCCTCGCGAGCCGGGCTGACACTGCCGGACACGGGCGTGCCCACCACGGGGCTGCCGCCGATGGGCACGGCGGCGCGGGTGATGAGCTGCGCCACGTGCTGCGTGCCCACCGGGTGCCCGCAGCTCAGCAGGTACCGGTCCAGGTCCGCCTGCATCTCCCGGCAGCTCGCGTAGCGCGTCGCACGGTCCTTGGCGAGGGCGCGCTGGATGATGCGCTCCAGGGCCTCGGGAACGTCCTCGCGCCGCGCAGCCACGGGGATGAAGGGCTCGAAGAGGATGGAGTGCATCAGCGCCGCTTCGTTGCCGGCCTCGAAGGGCTTGGCGCCCGCCACCATCTCGTAGAGCACCACGCCCAGCGAGTACACGTCCATGCGCGGGTCCAGCGCCTCGTTGCGCAGCTGCTCGGGCGCCATGTACGGCACCTTGCCCTTGAGCGTGCCCACCCGCGTCTGCGACGCCTGGCTGGTGACCTTGGCGATGCCGAAGTCCACCAGCTTCACGTTCCCACTGCGCGACAGCAGGATGTTGTCCGGGCTGACGTCGCGGTGGATCATCCGCAGCGCCTCGCCGGTGTCTGGATCACAGAACTCGTGCGCGAACGTCAGGCCCTCGCACACCGCCGAGGCGATGCGCGCGCACAGGGGATAGGGCATCGCCTGCCCTTGCGCGCCCAGCCGCCGCAGCAGCGCGCGCAGCGTCGGCCCGTCGATGTATTCCATCGCCAGGAAGTACGCGCCCTCCGCCTCGCCGAAGTCGAAGATCTGCACGAGGTTGGGATGGTTGAGCCGCGCCGCCAGCCGCGCCTCGGCGAGGAACATCTCGACGAACTGGGGGTCCTGCGCCAGGTGCGGCAGGATGCACTTCACCACCAGCGTCTTCTCGAAGCCGCCAGGGCCCGCGGCACGCGCGCGGAACACCTTCGCCATGCCGCCGTGCCCCAGCTCCGAGACGAGCTCGTATCTGCCCAGCAGGGCTGCGCTGCCTACTGCATCTCGGGGGGCCGACACCGTTACCTCTCCGTAAAAAACGCGGACCTGGAACAGACGGCTTTTTACAAAGCTGTCGCGCGTGAGAGCCAGTGCGGGGCTGATCTGTTTACACGTTCGTGACCGTTACATATCCGTGACAGTTACCAATTCGTGACTGTGACGTAGCCGTGACGCGCGGGAACGCGCGCGGATGCACAGGCCGACCTGCCCGGTTGATCCATGGACGTGGCCGGGGACGACCCGGGCGCCGCCATGGCGGAAACGCCCTCCGGATGCAACCCCGAAGGCCTGCCTGCTCGCCTGCCCGGGTGGCCCCGTCCCGCTTGCCTTTCCCCGGCGCTTCTTGAAGAAGAAGCCTCCCCATGCCCGCCGAGCCCGCGCAGCCCTCGCACCCCTCCGCACAGGAGGCCGGAGGCCCTCCGTTCGACACGGACGGCGCGCTCCTCACGTGGCTGCGGGCGCATGGCCTCGAGCACGTCACGCGCCTCAGCCTGGTCATGCTCGGCCCCCGGGTGGAGGCCGCGCTGGTGCCCCAGTTCCGGATGGCGATTGCGGGCCGCAGGCTGGTGGAGCTGACGAGCGCGGAGTCCGTGGCGCGCTGGGCCGCCGAGACGACGCCCTCGCCGAAGATGAGGGAGCTGCTGCCCCGCCTCGCCTGCCGCCACCTCGAGGACGAGCGGACGGCGGCCGAGGACGCCCGGGCTTCACTCCCGGAGCGGCTCCGGCCTCCCGAGGAGTCCCGCACACACGCCGTCCACCGGCTCCTCGTGGAGCTGCGAGGCCGGCTACCCGCCTCGGTGGCTCCGCGTCCCCGACGCCTGCTGACCGAGGAGTCCCTGCAATGGGATGTCCTACTCCCCGGCTTCCGTCTCCGCGAGGCACGCGCCTCGGTGCTGCCCGTCGGCGCCATCGCCGGCTTCATCCTCCCCGAGACGCGCCTCACCTTCTCGCCCACGGAGGCGAAGGCGGACTGCACCTGCGGCGCGACGGCGTGCGTGCACATGCTGGCCGCCATCGACAGCGCGCTCCTCTGGCTGCGCCAGCCCTGGACGGACGCGTTCGGCGAGCTGCTGGAGGAGATGCTGCGCCCCGCCTGGGAGCGCACGCTCCGGGCCCTGGAGCGCGCCGTCGAGGAGAGTCCCAGCGGCGCGTCCGGCACGGAGCTCTCCTGGCGCCTGGAGGTCATCCCCAGCTACGGCGTGGAGCTGGCTCCCTACGTCCACCGCCGCAACAAGAAGGGCCAGCTCAGCACCGGCTCGCGCCTGACGCGGCGGCGGCTCCTCCAGGAGTTCGCCTCCCTGCTCTCCCCCACCGACGCGCGCCTCGCCGCGCTGCTGCCGGAGAGCGCGGCTCCGGCCTCGCGGGAGCTGCTCTTCGAGCTGGTCAACCACCCGCGCATCTTCCTGGAGGACACCCCGGAGCTCGTGCGAGTCGAGCGCGCCCGGGTGGGGCTCGTCGCGGAGGACCGCGAGGGCACCGTCATCGTCACCGCGGGCGTGGATGGCGCCACGCTCCCCGCGACGCTGCTGGAGCGCGTGCGCAAGTCGAAGCCCGAGGAAGCCCTGTACCTCTGGGACGAGGGCCCGCGCCGGCTCACCGTGCTCGACGTCGGCCCGGAGGCCCGCTCGCTCCTCGCGGTGCTCCAGCGCCACGGCAACGCCTTCCCTCCGGAGAGCCACGGCGCGCTGCTGGAGCGCCTGTCGAAGTTCTCCCAGCGCCTGCCCGTGGCCATGCCCCGCAGCGTCATGGGCGAGGCCCTGCCGCCGCGAAACCTCCCGGTGCTGCGCCTCGAAGCCCAGCCCGGCACCGCCGTGCGCCTCGAAGTCCGCGTGCGTCCGCTTCCCGACAGCGCCGCGCTCGTCCCGGGCGAGGGCTCGCGCGACGTCCACGTGCGGCGCGGCACCACGCCCTTCCATGCGGTGCGCAACTTCGTCCATGAGCGGAAGGACGCCGAGGCGCTCCTGGCCCGACTCCCCATCGACACCGCCGAGCCGCAGGAGCAGCCCTTCACCTACCTGTTCAACACCGCCCAGGGCGCGCTCCTGCTCCTCAAGGTCTGCGCGTCGTTGGAACCGAAGCCGGAGCTGGAGTGGATCGGCTCGCCCATGCGGCTCCTGGCCGGACGCGGACCCGCCGCCCTCAAGGTCTCCGTCGGGCGCCGGCGCCAATGGTTCGGCGTGCTGGGCGAGCTGGCCGTGGAGGGCGAGCGCGTGGAGCTGGCCCGGCTGCTGGACGCGGCCCGCCGCAAGGAGCGCTTCATCCACGTCGGCGCGCAGTCCTATGTGGAGATTGAGGACGCCCTGCGCCAGCACCTGGAGCGGCTGTCGGACCATGCGTACCTCTCGCGCCACGGCCTGGAGGTGGGGCCGTCCGCGGTGGAGGCGCTGAGCGCGCTCGGCGCCTCGGGCGCACAGGTGGAGTCCGACGCCGCCTGGCGGGCGCTGGCCGAGCGCATCTTCGCCGCGAAGGAGCTGCGGCCCCGGGTGCCCGCCACGCTGAAGACGGAGCTGCGCGACTACCAGCAGGAGGGTTTCCGCTGGCTGACGCGGCTGGCCTCTTGGAACGCGGGCGCCGTGCTCGCGGACGACATGGGCCTGGGCAAGACGGTGCAGGCGCTGGCCGTGCTGCTGGAGCGAAGCAAGCTCGGCCCCGCGCTGGTGCTGGCGCCCACCTCGGTGGCCTTCAACTGGATGGACGAGGCGAAGCGCTTCGCTCCCTCGCTGAAGATGACGCTCTACGCGGACTCGGAGGACCGGGGCGGCACGCTGGAGCGGCTGGGCCCCCGGGACGTCCTCGTCATCAGCTACGGCCTGCTCACGCGCGATATCGAACGGCTGTCCGCCGTGCGCTTCGCCACCCTCGTCTTCGACGAGGCCCAGACGCTGAAGAACGCCACGACGCACCGCTTCCGCGCCGCGCGGGCACTCCAGGGGGACTTCCGCTTCGCCCTCTCCGGCACGCCGCTGGAGAACCACCTGGGCGAGCTGTGGGCCCTCTTCGCCGTCGTCTTCCCCGAGCTGCTCGGAAGCTGGGAGGCCTTCCGCGAGCGCTTCGCCGCGCCGATTGAGAAGGGCATCGACCCCACGGCGGCGCCCGCGCTGGCCCGGGTGCTGCAACCCTTCCTGCTCCGGCGCACCAAGGCCCAGGTGGAGGCGCAGCTTCCTCCCCGGACGGACGTGCGCGTGCCGGTGGTCCTCTCCTCGCCCGAGTGGCAGCTCTACGAGGACGCACGGCTCGCGGCGCTCTCGGACCTGGAGACGAGCAGGCCGACGATGCGCGAGCAGGAGCGGCGCGTGGAAGTCCTGGCCGCGCTCACCCGGCTGCGCCTGCTGGCGTCGCACCCGCGCCTCTATGACCCGTCCTCGACGCTGGAGTCCTCCAAGCTCCAGCGCTTCATGGAGCTGGTGCGCGAGCTGCGCGCCGAGGGCCACCGGGCGCTCGTCTTCAGCCAGTTCACCTCCCACCTGTCGCTGGTGCGCGAGGTGCTGGACGCGGAGGGAATCCGGTACGAGTACCTCGACGGCCAGACGCCGCAGGGCGCACGGGCGGAGCGGGTGCGGGCCTTCCAGGAGGGGGACGCGCCGCTGTTCCTCATCTCGCTCAAGGCGGGCGGCTTCGGGCTCAACCTCACCGCCGCCACCAGCGTCATCCACCTGGACCCCTGGTGGAACCCCGCCGTGGAGGACCAGGCGTCGGACCGCGCCCACCGCATCGGCCAGGAGCGCCCCGTCACCGTCTACCGGCTGGTGGCGCGCGGCACCCTGGAGGAGCAGATGCTGGCGCTGCACGAGCACAAGCGCGCGCTGGTGGCGGGCGTGCTCGAAGGAAAGGACCAGGCGGGCCGGCTCACCACGAAGCAGCTGCTCGCCCTCCTCTCCCAGAAGCTCGCGCCGCCGACCGCCGACGGGGATGAGCCGCCCCCCACCCGTCACTGAGGCAAGGCCGGGCCACTCCGGCCCGCGCGCCCCCGCCCGTGGGTAAAGCGCGGGCCTGCCGTGGGGGGCGCGGGGGTGCGGTGGAAGGAACGTTCGTTCCACTCACGAGAAGCGCGTTGCGCAACGGAGCGGGCAGGCGGGCAGACGTCGCACCTCTTGTTGCTGGCACCGCATGGCATGCGGACCCTCCCTCTGCGGTGGAGGGGGTTTCATCATGCGTCTGGAATGGCGTTGGGTCCGGACCGTCGTCGGGATGACGGTCCTGGGTTGGGTGGGACTGGTGACGGGCTGCAGCACGGACGACGAGGTCCAGGAGCCTCCCGACGTGGTCGGCTGCGAGGACATGCTCTCGGGGAGCTGCAACGAGACGCCGCCCGACGACAGCAACGAAGTTCCGCCGCCCGTCGAGGAGCAGCCCCAGGAAGAGCCTCCGCCGGAGGAGCAACCTCCTCCGCTGCCACCGCCGCTCCCGCCGGGCCCGGGCGCCACGCTGTGGCTGGCGCGCGAGGGCACGCCGCAGGACGACCTGGCGCTGGATGCCACGGTGGACGTGGGCGGCGACATCCTCACCGCGGCCGTCCACGGGATTGACGACCTGCACACCCGCCACCCGACGGATGACCGGGTGCGGCTGGTCCTCACGCGGCGCTCCCCGGACGGCGAGACGCGCTGGCGGCGGGCCTTCGAGGTGCGCGTGCCCGAGACGCCCGCGGAGCTGCGCGCCGACGTGCGCGCCCACGTGGCAGCGGACCCGATGGGAGGCTTCTTCCTCGCCGGCAACGTGCAGGGCCTGCTGGACTTCGAGACGCGAGAGCTGGGGAGCGGCGCGTTCGTCGCCCGGCTGGACTCGAACGGCAACCTCCTCTGGGCGAGCACGCCCCGGGGCGAGGGCCTCACTGTCGTGGACCTCACGGTGGACGCGCAGGGCCGCGCGCTGGTGGCCGTCAACACCTCCGGCCCGGCGGACTTCGGCGGCGCCACGCTCGGCACCAGCGCCGGCGTGGTGACGTACTCCCAGGAAGGGAAGGCCGAGCACACCCTGCCAGTCGGCCGGCCCGAGGGGGAGGACGACCGCGTGGAATTGGCCGCCGTGGCGGTGGACAGCCGCGGGCGGCTGGCGGTGGGCGGGCGCTACGTCGGCGCGGTGCGCTTCGGCGGCCAGCGCACGGAGTCCGCCCGGGACGGCAGCCCCTTCCTCGCGCTCTATGAGGAGGGCGCGCTGGCATGGGCCAAGGCGCTGCACCACGCGCGCGGCACGGTGCAGTCGGTGGGCGTGGACGGCCAGGGCGCGGTGGTGGCCACCGGCCCCTTCCTGGGCACCGTGGACTGGGCAGGGAAGAAGCTCCAGGGCCACCCCTACCGCTCCAGCCCCTTCCTCCTCGCCGTGCGGCCGGGAGGCGAGGAGCGCTGGAGCCGCAACCTGGGCGACGGGCTCCAGGTCGGCTCGCTCGCGGTGGGGGCCGAGGGCGAGGTGGTGCTGGGAGGCTTCACGTACAACCGCGTCGAGGACGGCACGGCCGGCTCGGATGGGCTGGGTTCCTCGCAACCCGTCGCGCTGCGCTACGACGCCACGGGTGCCTCGGTGGCCACGCGCCTGTTCCTGTCGGACCCGCCCCAGCCGCGTGGCGAGCTGGCGGGCCTGGAGGCCATGCCCACCGTGGCGGTGCTGCCGGGCGGAGACGCCATCCTCTTCGGCCACACGGACCGCGAGAGCGACCTCGGCACGGGCCGCCGCTTCGCAGAGCGGGGTGACGTCTTCCTCCTGCGGTTGAAGCGCTGACGCTCGACTCCGAGCGACGCGTCGAGGGCCACGGGGCGCGGAGGCCGTCCGCGCCCCTGTGGCCCGTGCTCTAGCGGCGCGTGGTGCGGCGAGCGGCGCCCCGGGCCTTGGCGCGTCCGGTGCCCTTGCGAGCGGTGGTGCCCTTGCGAACGGTGGTGGTCTTCCGAACGGTGGTGGTCTTCCGAGCAGTCCTTCCAGCGGCGGCCGTCTTGCGCGTGGTGGCCTTGCGAGCCCCACGGCCGGTGGCGCGGGTGGCCGCCTTGCCGCGGGCGGTCTTCTTGGTAGCCGTCTTGCCACGAGCGGCGGTCTTGCCAAGAGCGGCCGGGCGCTTCGCGGTGGTCTTGCGAGCGGGCTTCCGGGCAGCGCCCGTGCGAGTCGAGGTCTTGCGAGCCGTCGTGCGGCGCGACTTGGTGGCGCGACGCCGAGTGGAGGCGCCTCCCGTGCCGGCGGTGCCCGCGTTGGGGGAGGACGCCATGGCGTCGGTAATCTGCGAGTTCACGAGGGTCTCATTCGTCATGCAAACGCTCCGGGAAAAGAGAACAGCCTGGGATGCATGAACAGAGTACGCCTCTTCCTGCACGCGCAGTGGACTGTTCTCACGCAGATGAACGCCAGCGGACGAATGCACCTCGCGATGCCGCTCAGTGAAGCGTGATGCCGTGCTCGCGTCCGAGCCGCTCCACGTCCTCGAACATGATGCTCAGCCCGCGCTCGGTGGCCAGGGCCCAGGCACGACGCACCAGTGCCTCGACGCGTGGCTTCTCGCCCCGCAGGGCATGAGCGCGCGCGGTGTCGAGTAACAGGTCCACCGTGGTGAGCCAGTCCTGGTGGGCCTCGGCGTTGGCCATGGCCTGCTCCAGATACGAGAGCGCGGCGGCGGCATCCTCGCGACGCAGGTGGACCCGGCCCAGGGCGGCCTGGGCCTCACGCAGGCTCGCCGGGTCCTTCGTCTCCTCCGCGATGCGGAGCGCCCGCTGCACGGCCGCGAGCGCCTCGTCACTCCGGGGCTCGCGCAGGGTGAGGACGTTGGCCACGGAAATCAGTGCGAACACCTGCCCGGTGCGGAAGCCCACCTGCTCGCGCAGGCGCAGGCTCTCCTGGAACTGCGCGAGCGCCCCGTCCAGGTCCCCGCGCTTCTCGGAGAAGTCGGCCAGGTGCCGCAGGCTGTACGACTGCATGAGGGCGTCTTTCGACTCCCGTGCGATGGAGAGGGAGCGCTCGAAGAAGTCCTCCGCCCCCGCGGGGTCCCCGCCAAACTGCCGCGTGAGGCCCAGGTGGAAGAGGGCCTCGCTGACGCCGCGCGCGTCTCCCGCCTGCTCCGAATGGGCCTGGGCCCGCTCGAAGAGGGCGATGATGGGCTCCCACTCCCCTCGCCCCGAGACCACCTTGTCCCAGTAGAGGAAGTTGCCTTCCGCATCGAGCGCGGCGGCCTGCGCGCGCCGGTCTCCCGAGGCCTCGGCGAGCTGCCGTGCGCGCTGGAGGACGGCGAGCACGTCGGCTGCCTTCATCCCTGGCTCATGGCGGAGCTGGCGCGTGAGGATGCGTCCCAGCTCCGCATGGAGGCGGGCCTCCCCCGCGGCGTCCTTCAGCAGCCGGGCCCGCTCAATGGCGAAGCGGCCCAGCTCCACCCCCTCGCGGAAGCGGCTCTCCAGGTCATAGGCCGCCATGACGGCCACGGCGGAGGACGCGAAGGAGGGTTGTCCCACCGCTTCCGCGCCTCCAGCACGCCCTTGCTCCGCCCGTCCGGCAGCGCAGGCGGTAACGAGTCCCAGTCCCACCAACATGATGTGCCGCATGTCTTCCTCCCGTGGAGGCGCCCCGGCCTCCCAGCTCTCGGAAAGCTAGGGGGGTGCCGGACAGGAAGGGCGCCCGTGGGACGAGTCGCGGAAGGAGGGGATGAGTCGCGGGCTGGGAGGGGCGAAGCGCGCCGGGCCCATCACAGCGGATGGCCGAGCACCTGCTCCAGCCGGGCCCGGTACGTCCGGCTCAGGGTCAGCTCCCGTCCATCCCGCAACAGCAGCCGGTGGTCGCCGGACAGCG
The DNA here is from genome assembly GCF_010894435.1 of Pyxidicoccus trucidator. Taxonomy (NCBI): domain Bacteria; kingdom Pseudomonadati; phylum Myxococcota; class Myxococcia; order Myxococcales; family Myxococcaceae; genus Pyxidicoccus; species Pyxidicoccus trucidator. The sequence continues at coordinate 254,762 of NZ_JAAIXZ010000012.1, forward strand.
TGGGCGCCAGGGAGTGGATGCGGTCCACATTGACGAGCGCCGAGCGGTGGACGCGTGCGAAGCGGCGCGAGGCGAGCCGGGCCTCCAGCTCCGCCATCGTCTCGCGCAGCAGGTGTTGCTCACGGCCCACGTGCAGGGTGACGTAGTTGCCCGCGGACTCTACCCAGTCGATGTCCTCCACGGGCACGAGCAGCGTCTGGGTGCCGGTCTTCACCACCAGTCGCTCGGAAGCTGGAGCCAGGGGACGCAGCTCCTGGAGCAGGTGCTGGAGCTGCTGGCGCAGGTCTCCCGGAGGCGAGGCCAGGCGCTCACGAACACGGGCCAGCGTGCGCTGGAAGCGCTCCACCGTGAAGGGCTTGAGCAGGTAGTCCGCCGCGGCGGCGTCGAACGCGCGCACCGCGTGCTGGGGCCACGCCGTGACGAAGACGACCACGGGAGCAGGCGCCACGGCCATCTCGGCGAGCACGCCAAAGCCATCCCGCTCGGGCATCTCCACGTCGAGGAAGACCAGCGCCGGACGCTCCCGGGCGATGACGGAGAGCGCCTCCTGCCCGTCGCCACACTCGGCCAGTGGGTGCAAATCCGTCTCTGGAGCCAGCAGGGCGCGCAGCCGCTCGCGGGCCAGGGGCTCGTCGTCGACGATGAGCGTGCGGACCGTCATGGCCGGGCGCTCCGGTACGGCAGCGAGAGGGAGACGGTGAACCCGCGCGGAGCATTGGCCGCCAGCGTCAGCGACTGCGCGGCCCCATAGAGCTTCTCCAGCCGGGCCCGGGTGCTCCCCAGGCCGATACCCTCGCGGAGTGCCTCCAGGCCGGCGGAGGGTGGCCCCACCCCGTCATCACGGACCTCCACGGACAGCCGCTCACCGGAGCGGGCGGCACGGACCCACACCCTCCCCGGCCCCCGGCGCGGGGCGATGCCATGAAGGATGGCGTTCTCCACGAGCGGCTGGAGCAGGAGCGGCGGCACCAGCGCATTCCGGGCCTCGGGCGCCACGTCCACCTCCACCTGGAGCCGGTCGGAGAAGCGGGTGCGCTCGATGTCGAGGTACGGCGTGAGCAGGTCCAGCTCCTCGGAGAGGGGCACCTCGTGACGCCCGTCGCGCTCCAGGCTGGCACGCAGCAGCTCGCTGAGCTGTCCCACCATGCGGTCCGCGGCCGTCACATCGCGGTGCATGAGGGCGGAGATGGCGTGCAGGGTGTTGAAGAGAAAGTGCGGGCGGAGCTGGCTGCGCAGCAGGTGGAGCTGCGCCTGCGCGAGCTGAGCTTCGAGCTGTGAGGCCCGCACGGCCTCTTCGCGGACCTGCCGCGAGTACCGCAGGGCCGCGTCCAGGCCCACCACGGAGAGGTAGACGAGCAGGTCGAAGTCGGTGGTCTTCGACAGCATCCAGGTGAAGTAGGTCCACGTGGCGTCCCAGCCACCGGAAGGCTCCAGCAGCAACCGGCGAAGGAGCGCGTGCAGGGCCATGTGCGCCACGGCGAAGAGGAGCCCCGGGGGCACGTGGAGCACGAGCTGGACGGGCCAGGGCCGTCCGGTGGCGCGCACGCGGCGAGCGACGGCGAGGATGAGCGGGGTGAGCAGGGCCCAGCCGCCCCACTCGATGGCGCCGATGAGGAGCGACTCACCGAAGCCGGAGGGCTCGGCCCGGGACGCGCGGTAGACGGAGTGCTGCGCGCCGTACACGAGCGCCAGCACCGTGTACCCGGCCAGCACCAACACGGGCCCGAGCCAGCGCCGGGGGACGCCCGCTCGCGAGCCCTCCGGCACGAAGCGGAGGAGCCAGGCAGGCCAGGACACGGAAGGACTCGACGGCATGGTGGGCCGGGATTGTAGGCACACCGCCGGGGCGTTGGCGTCCCGAGGCCCGCCGGCAAGCCCGGGCCCCGTGCTTCAGCTCGCGCCCTGGAGCCCGCCGGGTGCACCGGCAAGCCCGGGCCCGGTGCTTCAGCTCGCGCCCTGGAGGAACGCGGCGAGCTTCTCGTACGCCACGGCCAGGGGAGGAATGGGCGCGCTCTCGTTGGCCTGGTGCGCCTGGGCCGTCTCACCGGGCCCGTAGTTGATGGCGTCCACGCCCCACTCGCCGAAGCGGGCCACGTCCGTCCACGCCTGCTTGGACGCGGCGGGCAGGGCGGTGACGGCCAGCAGCTTCTGGAACAGCGGGTTGCCCGCCACCACGGGGCCACTCGGGGACGCGTCGCTGAACTCCACCTCGGCGCGGCCGGCGACGAGCGCGAGCACGTCCTCCTTCGCCTGCGCCACGCTCTTGCCCGGGGCGAAGCGGTAGTTGAGGTTCAGCTCGAAGGCCTCGGGGATGACGTTGCGCGCGCGGCCGCCCTTGGCCAGCGTGGCGTTGATGACCTCGTAGAAGGGGAAGCCGGCGACGTTGACCTCCACGCGCTGGCGGCCGAGCAGCTCCGTGAGGAACGGGCCCGCCTTGTGGATGGCGTTCTCCCCCTGCCACGGCCGCGCCGAGTGCGCGCTGCGCCCGGTGAAGCGCACCGTCACCTGCATGGAGCCGACGCAGCCCACCTGCACCACGCTGTCCGTGGGCTCCATGGCGATGCCGAACTTCACGCCGGCCAGGTCGGGACGCTTCTCGAAGAGGGGGATGAGGCCGCTCTCCGCGTAGGCGCCCTCCTCGCGCTCGTAGAAGAGGAAGGCGAGGTTGACGGGCAGCGTGTCGCGGCGCAGGTCCTCGGCCAGCGCCATCATGACGGCGAGGCCGCCCTTCATGTCGGAGGCGCCGAGCCCGAAGATGCGCTCACCTTCGATTCGAGGCTCGCGGCCCTGGTCGCTCGGGTGCGCCGGCACGGTGTCGAGGTGGCCGATGAGCGCCACCGTGGGGCGCGGGTCGCCCAGGTGCCCGAGGAGCAGGGTGTGCCCGACACGGAACACCTCGTCGCGCTTGAAGTGCTGGAGGGCCCAGCGCTCGACGTGGTCGGCGATGGGGCCCTCGTGGGTGATGGGGCTGGGGATGCGGCACAGCTCGAGCGTCGTGCGGGCGAGCCTGGCGGCCAGGTCGGTGGAGGACATGCGGCAGCCACCATACCCCCGTGCCACCTCGGATTGGAGTTGGCCTGCCGACCGACTTCCCTGGGATGACAAACGAATCGCCAAGGAGAAATCCGCGTGCTGGACCACTCCCTGCTCACCCGAGCGGAGCCAACCCCTCCTCCTCGAAGCTCGTCACCCCCTCCAGCAGCGAAGCACAGAGGCACGCCGGCCCCTCCAGCGCGGTGAAGCCGTGCGAGCTGGCCTCGGTCTTCATCAGCTCCTCGCCGGGCCACACCTCATGGCCATCGTCCTCGCGGAAGCCGCCCTCCAGCACCAGGTTCCACTCGCGGCCATGGTGCAGGTGCCGTGGGTAGCGCACGCCCGGGTTCAACCGGAGGATGCCAGCCAGAGCCGCCTTGCGCGCGGGCCCCGTCTCCACCAGCAGCAACTCCGAGCCCCCCACCGGCCCCGGCATCCACACCGACGGGTCGCTCAAGGACGCCAGCACCTCCAGCGCCCGCTCCCGCGTCACGTCGAAGAACGCGGCCACGCGGTCCGCGAAGCGCGCCAGCCGTCCCGGCCCCTCCATCTGCTCCATCACCCGCGCCAGCACCTGGGGCGGAGGCTCCACCGGCACCACCAGCGCCGTCAGCCCCTCACGCACGGGCAGCAGCCGGGCAGCCTCGGCACGGCACCGGGCGCACCCCTCCAGGTGCCGCTCGGCGGCGTCCCGGGCGGGGGCATCCAGGGTGCCCAGCGCCCACTCCGGCAGGATGTCGTCCAGATGCTCCATCGTCACATTCCACCCCACTCCACCCTAACTACGGAATGTGGGTTCGCTTGGATTTCCACCGCTACACCGGCACCGCGAAGTCCCGCAGGGCGGCGTTGAGGCTCGTCTTCTGGTCCGTGGACTTCGTCCGCTGGCCGATGATGAGCGCGCACGGAACCATGAATTTCCCGGCGGGAAACTGCTTCTCCCGCATGCCGGGAATCACCACGCTGCGCGCCGGTACCCGGCCCTTGTAGACCTTCTCCTCCGGCCCGGTGACGTCGATGATTTGCGTGGACGCGGTCAGCACCACGTTGGCGCCCAGCACCGCCTCCTCCTCCACCACCACGCCCTCCACCACCACGCAGCGGCTGCCCAGGAAGGCGCCGTCCTCGATGATGACCGGCGACGCCGTGGGCGGCTCCAGCACGCCCCCCAGCCCCACGCCGCCGGACAGGTGCACGTGCTTGCCCACCTGGGCGCAGCTGCCCACCGTGGCCCACGTGTCCACCATGGTGCCCGCGCCCACCCGCGCGCCGATATTCACGTAGCCCGGCATCACCACCGCGCCCCGCTCCACGAAGGCGCCGTAGCGCACCGTGCCCGGCGGCACCACGCGCACGCCCGCGGCCTCCAGGCCCTTCTTGAGCGGCACCTTGTCGTAGAACTCGAAGGGGCCCACCTCCATCACCTGCATCTCCGACACGGCGAAGAACAGGAGGATGGCCTCCTTCACCCAGGCGTGGACCTTCCACCCGTCCGCGCCCTTCTCCGCCACGCGCAGCTCGCCCGAGTCCAGCCGCGCCAGCGTCTCGCGCACGGCGGCCACGTGGGCCGGGTCCTTCAGCTTCGTCCTGTCCGCGAACGCGGCGGACACCTTCTGCGACAGCTCATCGAGCGGAGACATGGCGGAAGACATGGCGCCTCCTTGAATCACAATTTGGCGCGTCGCGCCTCAGGAGTGCGCGCTGTTCCACCCCACCGGCTCCGTCAGCGGGTGCGTCTGCGTCGGAATCTCCCCGTGGAGCCCCCTGCCCGCCTCCACCCGCCGGCCGCCCTCCGGCCCGTCCAGCACCACCTCGCCCCGAGTCACCTGCCGCACCCGCGCCAGCGGCACCTCCGTCCAGTGACGGCTGAAGGGCCAGCGCCGCACATACAGGTGCTCCTGGCCGATGAGGGCCACGTGCCCCAGCTTCTTCCCGCCCCCGTCGTGCACCCGCATCCCCTGGATGATGGAGCGCCGTGCATACGGCGACGCCGGCTCTGGCCACGCCATGGATGAGACCTCCTGGACTCAAGCTGGGGCGCCGCCCGCCTGTCCGCGAGCACATGCCGGGCGCCCGGCTTCCTGCCCGTCCGCCCGCTCTCAACCTGGAATTTTTCAGCGGTTTTACGGGGATTTCTTCATTTTCCAAGCAACCGTCTGGTTCTCCAGCGGACAATCATGACACCCTTGAGTCACCCCCCACCCCCCTACTGGAGGGCTCATGCGCGCAACCCCCCGGCGCCCGTGGTGCCATGCCCTCGCTGTGCTCGCGCTGTCCGTCGCCGGCTGCTACGGCCAGGTCTCCCAGGACCTGCAGAACGGCGTGCCGGACTACAGCGACCCGAACCCGCCCCCACCCCCGGTGCAGCAGGACGGCACGCTCCCGTGTGACCTGGACAGCGTTCCAGCCGGCGTGACGCTGCAGACCATCGCCGCGGACTTCGCGAAGCAGGTGCACCCGGCCATGGTGCGCGAGTCGTCCGGCTGCATCTCCTGCCACGCCACCACCAGCGGCCGTCTCTTCAAGGTCAGCTACGAGGGCGTGGAGACGTTCTACGCCGCGCGCGCGGCCGGCTTCATGAACCCGGAGTCCGGCTCGCTGCTGTCGCGCCTCGTGACGCCCGACGCCGCGGTGCGCATGCCCCGCGGCCAGCCCTCCTGGAGCGCCCAGGAGATCGCCGCCGTGGCCAGCCTCACCTGCCAGCTGGAGGCGGTGGAGTCGCGCCAGCCCGCGGCCCGGCCGGACGAGGAGTTCCCCCAGGCCCTGCTCCAGCCCTACACCGGCCCTTCAGTGGCCACGTACGACAACCCCTTCATCGGCTTCGACCAGCTCAAGGGGAAGGTGAAGGCCGTCTTCAACGACACCTGGGTGCGCAACGGCGTGGACCGCTTCGCCCAGAACGTGGGCCTCTTCGGCGGCGTGGACTACAAGGACCACTACGTCGAGGCGCGCGCGGCCAGCGCGGACTTCCTCCTGGGCCTGGACGACCTGGCCCGCGACGTGTGCCTCGTCGCCGCCACCAACAAGACGGGCCCCTTCTCCGGGCTGGACCTGGCGCAGCCGCTGCTGGACATCCCCGCCCCCACCACGAAGCAGTATGAGATGGAGGGCGCCGCCCGCACGGACGGCACCATCCCCGCCGGCACGCAAATCCTCGCCAGCAATGGGGGAAGGTCTGGCAGCACCGGCTGGAACCTCTACACCACCGGCAGCCTGACGACGGCCCAGCCCTACCCCTTCACCGCCAGCGCCACGTACCGCTTCACGGTGAAGTCGAAGGGCGACCTGTGTGGCCCTGACCTGCCGCACCTCCAGCTCAAGGTGGACGGCGTCATCGTGAAGGAGTGGGACGTGCCCAACAACACGGCCTACGCGGACTTCGTCCACAGCCAGGCGGTGACGGCCGGCGACCACGTGCTGTCGGTGCACTTCACCAACGACTACGGCGAGACGGGCGTCTGCGACCGCAACCTGCACGTGGACGCGCTCCAGGTGTACGGCCCCACGGAGGCCTCCACCGGCACCCAGCGCGCGGACGCGGCGAAGGCCAAGGTGGATACCCTCTACCGGCGCATGCTGTACCGCGCCGCCACCGCGCAGGAGCGCACCAACGGCTACGCGCTGGTGAAGGACCTCAACGACTTCGAGCCCAACCTCACCAAGGCGTGGAGCGGCCTGTGCGAGGGGCTGCTGCGCGCTCCCGACTTCCTCTTCACCCTGCCCCCTTCCTACGAAGGGCTGAGCGGCAAGGAGCGCGACAGGCTGCTGCTGGTGAAGCTGGCGCAGGACCTGCTGGGCCGGCCGCCCACCTCCGCCGAGTTCACCGCGCTGGAGAGCGGGCAGAAGACGTGGGAGGCCATGGTCGACACGTACCTGGAGTCCCCGGACTTCCGCACGTACTACTACCACCGGATGCGCATCCGGACGGAGAGCGAGGGCACGCCCGACACGGACGAGCCCGCGCGCTTGTGGACGCACCTGGTCGCCGAGGGGAAGCCGCTGACGGAGCTGCTCACCGGTGACTACTCGGTGGACACCGCCTTCCAGCAGGTGGCCCGCGCACCCGAGCACGGGAAGACGGGCGTGCTCACCATGAAGGGCTTCATCAAGAACAAGCCCGGCCTGCCGCACTACAACTACGCGGCGCGTGTCATGACGGACTTCATGGGCGCCATGTACGAGGTGCCCTCGGAGGTCTTCGACATGCGCGGCGCGGCCACGGCCGCCTCCACGGTGGACCCCACCAGCATCTGCTTCGCCTGCCACCAGACGCTCACGCCGCTGGCGCACCAGCGCCTCAAGTGGGACGACGAGGGCAACTACCGCACCACGGACCAGGACGGGAAGCCGCTGGACGACAGCGACCGCGGGCTGGTGGGCGTCTACGCGTACAAGGGCACGGGCATGGAGGCCTTCGCCACGCAGGCGGTGAAGAAGGAAGCCTTCGTGCGCCGCACGCTCAACGCCCAGTTCGCCCTCTTCTTCGGCCGGGAGATGCGCCACTCGCAGGACGAGCGCGTCATCTACAAGCGCCTGTGGGACGTGACACAGGAAAACAACGGCAACCTCAAGGCCGTGCTCAAGGCCGTCGCCACCTCGCCCGAGTACCAGCGCCGCTGACTGGAAGGACCGCCATGAACCGCCGCCAATTCCTCGCCGGCGCCGCCGCCGGCACCGCCATCAGCGCCCTGGACTGGCTCCGCTTCTTCCGGGCCTTCGGAGTCCCGGGCACGAAGAAGGAGCTGGGCCTGGCCCAGGCCGCCGCCGCCGAGGCCACGGACCCGCACTTCCTCATCTACTGGTTCCAGGAGGGAGGCTGGGACGGGTACAGCATGTTCAACCCCGTCCACACGCCCAATGACGCCATCCGCGTCATCCCCGCGGGCACGCTGCGCCCCACGCCGTCCTGGAGCCAGCACCTCTACCGCCCGAAGAGCTACGGCACCTCGCCGTTGGACCCGCCCAGGACGCAGGGCAACATCCAGTACGGCTACCTCGCGCAGGACGGGCTGGAGCTCTTCAACAACCTGGCGGTGGTGTCCAGCCACAACGGCAACACGTTCCACTCGGGCGGCCGCTGGGAGTACCACTACGGCAAGTACAGCGCGTCCCTGTCCGGCAAGCGCAACCCGGACGAGCGCACCGTCATGCAGGCCTTCTGCGAGGCCTACGGCAACGGCTTCCTGCTGCCCCATGTCTCGTGGCACCGGTGGCTCTCGGACGGCGAGCTGTCCATTCCCTCCTACCCGGACGGCACCGGCTACTACGAGCGGCTGGGCCCGGTGCACGCGCACACCATCTACGGCAAGACGCCCGCCGCCATGCGCGAGCGCCTGTCCTCGCTGGGCAGCGTGGCCCAGGGCCAGCGCGACGCGCGCATCCGCCAGTTCACCGACAACCTCCAGCAGAACTTCCTCGACTCGAAGAACAGCGAGTCGGTGGCGGCCTTCGCCTCCGCGCTGGAAATCCACCGCTCGCTCACCGCGGGCGGCACCATCAACCTGGACCCGCGCACCCTCTTCACCAACACCACGCTGCGCGCCGAGTTCGGCATCACCGCGGCGGACGAGGCGACGGACTCCTCGTCCATCAACGGCAACCCCGCCCGCTCGAAGGAGACGCCCAACACCAACGTGCAGGCGCTGATGACCTACGAGCTGATGACGAAGGGGCTGTCCATCGGCTTCTTCATCGAGAACCGGGGCCTGCGCCACTTCGACAGCCACAGAGACCGCCGCTTCATCATGAACAACAAGGGCCAGGCGGACCAGCGCGACATGATGCGCAAGAACCTCTGGAGCCCGCTGAAGACGCTGGTGGCGAAGCTCAAGGCCACGCCGTACGGGACGACGGGGAAGAGCTACTACGACTTCACCACCATCGTCCTCGCCTCGGAGATGGGCCGCACCATCTCCGGCGACGTGGAGTCCATCCTCGCCAACACCGGGCTGACGGACACGCAGAAGTACGACGAAATCCTGGGCCAGGACTGCTGCCAGCACTGGCGCGTCAGCAGCGCGGCCTTCCTGGGCGGCACCGTGCGCGGCAACACGCAGTATGGCCGCGTGGGCAGCACGTCGCTGGAGGGCATCCCCCTCATGCCGGACGGCACGCTGGACCCGGCGTATGACCCGGACACCGGCCTGCTCGTCCCTGGCCGGACGAAGAGCACCAGCAGCTTCATCACCGACTCGGGCCACCTGTACTCGACGGCGCTGTACCTGTCCGGGCTGAACCCGGCCGCGCTCAAGGCCGCGGGCAAGGGCCGCAATGACAGGGCGCCGCTGACGTTCATCAAGAAGCCCTGAGCCTTGGACACGGACGCGGCCGGCAACTCCCGTGAGGGCGTGCCGGCCGCGAGCCCTACTTCTGGACCGACAGGATGCGCCACCCCTGGACATCCACCGCATAGGTGGCGCCCGCATCCAGAATCATTCCCTCCTGCTCACACGCTCCGGGGCTCAGCGTGAATCGGACGAACAGGACCCCGTCCGTTCCGGGAATGGTCGTCACGTCGAAGGAGTGGCGCTGGTACATGCACACCTCGTCGGGCGTGGCTCCACGAGGAGGCTTGATGTCCCGAGGACGGAAATCATCCATCGCCAGCTCGATTGCAGCGGCAACCGGGCCGGAGATTCGCGTCAACCCCTGCTTCTGCTGCTCGGACAGCGCGAATGGGAACACAACCCGGGCTGCCTCTTCGGGAGGCGCCCGGACCGGGCGGAAGGGACGACGGAACAGCGAACAGCCCGAGAGGAACAAGCAGCAGGCCAGCAATGCAATGCACTTCATGGGCTTCCCTTGCGTCCTCACCTGACTCATTCCCCATCCACGGCCGTGACAATCCCATAGGGCTTGTCTTCGGGCAGGATGCGACCCACCAACCTCCAGCGCCGCGCTTCTCTTGCGTACACCTCGCCTGGGCGGCTCTCACCGGCATACGGGATGAGCTTCATGACGCGGCATGCCGTATCGAACTGGATTCGTAGCAACCAGCGCTGGCTATGACTCCACAAGTCGCGGTCCGACATGGGGGACGGCTGCCATGGATGGCTGTGGTAGTCAGCGAGGATCGAAGCCTGCCCACGTACATCCACCACGTAACGAGGCACATGGCACTGCTTCCGATTTTCCGGGGACATGAGCACCGTCTTCCCGAGCGGAGAGCCGTAACTTGCGTAGTAGACGCCATCGAGGCTGTAGATAGCCCCACAGTATTCCTGGCCGTAGGCGCCAGCACTGGAGCGCGGCAGCTTCATGATGGCCGGGCACAACTGGTCAATCACCACGTCCACATCCCGGGATGACTGAATCTCCTCCCAGGGACCACGGACCCAGACATCGCCATTGCGGCGACCGTACAGCGTGCCCTCGCCCTTCCTCGTGTACCAGTCCCCACTGCTACAAGCGGACAGCAACCCGAGTACCAGCAGCCCACGAAGCCTCATCGGCACTGCCCCTCATGCACACGCTCCCAAGGAGTCGAGCGAGACAGGGCTCTAGATAGCAGCCAATGCCGGTAGCCTGGAGAAGTCCTGGTGCTGAGCGAGCCCCTGGGCCAGGCCACCGCCCACGGAGCGCTCCAGTTCCTCACGCTCTGGGCCCGGTCGCCGCCATCCGGCGGGAGACGCAACGCGGCCGGCAACCCGTGAGGGCGTGCCGGCCGCGAGCCTGGACTCATCGAGCCGGCGGGCCTACCTCGGCAGCACCTTCGACACCGCGTCCACGATTTCCTGCTCGGTGGGGAACGCCAGCGTCTGCTTCTTGATGACCACCCTGCCGTCGACAGCGACCTCGTAGACCCCCGACGGTCCCGGCTTCAGCTCTGTCTCCAGGTCCAGCTCGTCCTTCAATGCGGCCGCCGCACGGGCGGCCCGGGGCTTGTAGCCTCAGGAGTTGCAGTACGTAATCGACACCTTCGGGTCGGCCATGGTGGGCCTCCTTGCGCGTGCACGGGACGCACGGCGTGTGCGCCCGTACCCCTGAATTAGTGCGCCGCCCGGCCCTACGCCAGCCCGGCCGCCTGCCATCTCCCCCACGGCGCGGCGCCCACCCGGCCGCCCGGAGACGAGCCGCTCTGATTGGGAGAGAACCGGAGCCTTGGAAACCGACGAGAGGGCCGTTCCACCGGTGCGCCCGCGCGGTTAGGTTCCGCCGCACCATGACGGACTTCCACCAGCGGGTCGCCGCCGCCTACGACGCAGAGACGTTCCGCCGCGAGGGCCACCGACTGGTGGACACCCTGGCCGGCTACCTCGCCGGGACGGAGCGCGGGGAGGGGCCGGTGCTGCCCTGGACGGCGCCCGCGGTGAATGTGGACCGGTTCGCCGCCTCCTTCCCCGAGGAGCCCAACGGCGACTTCGCGGACCTGGTGGCCCGGGTGCTGTCCGGCTCCAACCACCTGCACCACCCGCGCTACGTGGGCCACCAGGTGACGGCGCCAGTGCCACTGGCCGCGCTGTGCGACGCCGTGTCGTCGCTGCTCAACAACGGCATGGCCGTGTACGAGATGGGCCCCGTCGCCACCGCCATGGAGCGCAACGTGCTGCGGTGGATGGCCGCGCGCCTGGGCCTGCCGGGGAGCACCGACGGCATCCTCACCTCCGGTGGCTCGCTGGGCAACCTCACCGCGCTGCTCGCCGCGCGCCAGGCGAAGGCCGGCTATGACGCCTGGAACCAGGGCGCGCACGCGGGCCCGCCCCTCACCGTGCTGGTGGCGAAGACCGCGCATTACTGCGTCGCCCGCACCGCCCGCATCATGGGCTGGGGCGAGGGCGGCGTGACGCCCGTCGCGGTGGACGAGCACTTCCGCCTGCGCCCCGAGTCGCTGGATGCCGCGCTGAAGACGGCCACCCTCGCGGGGCGCAAGGTGATTGCGGTGGTGGCCAGCGCCGGCTCCACCGCCACCGGCGCCTTCGACCCGCTGGAGCCGGTGGCCGACTTCTGCGAGCGCCACGGCCTCTGGTTCCACGTGGACGGCGCGCACGGGGCCTCGGCCGTCCTCAGCCCCACGTACCGCCACCTGGTGCGTGGCATCGACCGGGCGGACTCCGTGGTGTGGGACGCGCACAAGGGCCTGCTGATGCCGGCGCTGGTGACGGCCGTCCTCTTCCGCGACGGCGCGCGCTCCTTCGAGGCCTTCGCCCAGGAGGCCAGCTACCTCTTCCACGGCGAGGCCGAGCGCCCCTGGAGCGACGTGGCCCTGCGCACCATGGAGTGCACCAAGGAGATGATGGCGCTCAAGGTGTACGCCTGCCTCGCGGTGCTGGGCACGCGCCTGTTCTCCGACGCGGTGACGGAGTCGTATGACCAGGCCCGCCGCTTCGCGCAGCGCCTGTCCGCCGCCGATGACTTCGAGGTGGCGGTGCCGCCCGACTGCAACATCCTCTGCTTCCGCCACACGCCCGCGCACGTGCCGCCCGAGGAGTGGGACGCGCTGCAAGCCCGCCTGCGCGAGCGGCTGGTGACGCGCGGGGACTTCTACCTGGTACAGACGAAGCTGCCCAAGGGCGTGTACCTGCGCGTCACCCTCATCAACCCGCTCACCACCGACGCGGACCTGGACGCGATGCTGGAGGCGCTCCGGACGGCGGCTCGGCGGTAGGCCCGCTGTCGGGCGCGCCCGGGGACGTTGCCTTCGGGGCCACAGCTCCAGCGCGGCTGTTGCTCCCGGCTCTACACGTGACGAGGTGCCTCCCTCGGAGAGCCCCCCTGGCCCCGATGTTGCTCAGGCCCTCGTCCCTCTTGGGGCGCGTCGCACTCGCTGCCCGTGCCCGCTCGCCACCCGCACCTTCGACTTGCTGGACGCGCATGACCGCCCACACCCCTGATGCAGCCACCCCGCCGGAGCTGGAGTCCGCCGTCCGCATCCGCGCGCACAAGCAGTTCTTCCGCCGCACCCTCCAGGCCTTCCAGGACCAGGACGCCGCCTTCCAGCCCCGTCCGGGGATGCTGAGCGTGGCGGGCCACGTCCACCACGTCACCGCGGGGTTGGAGCTGTTCCTCGCGGGCGTCTTCCCGGCCATGGAGCGCTTCCAGGGGCGGGAGTGGAAGAGCCGCCGGGGCGAGGGGCAGGTCTGGCTCGGACTGGGCCCAGGATTCACCAGCATGGAGTGGACGAAGGTCTCCAACGAGAACCTGTCGGGTGGAAGCGACGCGGAGAGCCCGCTCGCCTTCGCGCTCCGCGCCTTCGACGAGACGATGGACCTGGCCGCGGAGCTGTATGGCCAGCTCAGCCGGGAGGAGCTGCTGCTGCCGCTCCCGGAGAACCCCATCCGCCTCCGGACGCCGCAGGAGGCGCTGGAAATCATGATTGACCACACGGCGCACCACCGCGGGGCCCTCGCGCAGTACGCCCGCCTGCTCGACCGGGAGCCCAAGATTCCCTACTTCGAGATGAGCGAGGCCATGCACGAGGAGCAGCTCCTCACGGGCGGGCGCGCGCCTTGACGGTGAGCAGCCCTTCGATGAGCGCGACGATGGCGCCACGGTAGTCCGCGGCGGACGCGCCCGCGTCGATGGCCAGCGCCGCGCGGTCGAACGCCGCCGACAAGAGCCCCGTGAGCGCGTCGAGCGGCCCCTTGACCATCGTGCCTTCGCGCATCGCCGCGGCCAGCCCCTCCCGCAGCGTGCGGCCCGCGTGGCGGAGGTCGATGGCATCCATCTCCGCGCGGCCGAGCACCGCCGGGCCGTCGAGGAGCAACAGCCGGGTGCGCCCTGGCAGGGCCATGGCCGCGAGATAGGCGTCCGCTCCGGCGAGCAGCGCCCGGCGCACCGGGAGCGCTGGCGGCGTGGCGCGCTCAATCTCCTCGGCGACGGCGAGCGCCTCCTGCTCGACCACCGCGCGGAAGAGCGCCTGCTTGTCCTCGAAGTGGTGGTACAGCGCGCCCCGAGTCACGCCGGCCGCGGCGGCGATTTCCGGCGTGCTGGTCTCCGCATAGGACTGGTCCGTGAAGAGCTTGCGCGCGGCCCCAATCAGGTCCCCACGAGTCACTTCCGTCCGCTCACGGTTCGAGCGCCTGCCTGCTCTACGTTGCATACATGCAGCCTGTATGTTAGTGGAATGGAAGCTACATACAGACTGTATGTACCTTGGAGGAGGAGCGAAAGAGATGAAGACCACCGCCTACTACCCGGTGTTGCTGGCCCCCGACGTGGCGGAGGCCGCGCGCTTCTACGTCACGCACTTCCAGTTCAAGCCCCTGTTCGAGAGCGACTGGTACGTGCACCTGCAGTCGACCCGGAGCTCGAGCGTCAACCTCGGCATCGTCCGGAACGACCACGAGACGCTCCCGCAGGCCTCGCGGGGAAGCACCTCCTGCCTGCTCCTCAACTTCGAGGTGGACGACCCGGACGAAGTCTACGCGCGAGTCCAGGCGGCGAACCTGCCCATCCTCCGGACCCTGCGCGACGAGCCGTTCGGACAGCGCCACTTCATCACCGCGGACCCGAACGGGGTGATGATTGATGTCATCAAGCCCATCCCCCCGTCGGCCGAGTTCGCAGCGCAGTATGCCGACGAGGCGCTACCGCGCTGAGGCCCGACCCAAGCAGGCTACGGCGCGTCCAGCGCGTGCTGCCGGAAGAAGTCCCACATGAAGGTGGTGGCGTCCGGGCCCGAGGGGTCCGCGAACGGGTAGCGCGCGTCTCCTCCCGGCCAGGCGTGGCCCATGCCGCGGATGGAGTAGTGCCTTGCCAGCAGCTCGCCCCCGTACACGTAGTCCGTCACGGTATACGTCCGGCCTCCGGGCACGCTGGCACTCGCCTTCCACGTCGCCACGTAGCGCACGCTGTCGTTGTTCAGGCCGTCATCACCGTAGTCACTGGTCTGCAGGAACTGCCGCACCGCCTGCTCGCCATTGATGGGGTTGACGACGTCGTCCTCGGTGCCATGCATGACGAGCACCGGCACCGTCCGGCCCGGCCGGCCCGAGCACACCCACGCATCCCTGCCCCGGTCATCCGGGTGGTAGATGCTGCCGAACGTCATCGCCCACGCGGTGCCTGAAATCGTCGTGGCCGCCTTGTACATCGCCCCCGCGCCCACCATGCCGGCGGCGAAGACGTCCGAGTAACAGGCCATCAGCGTGCCCGCCATGACGGCCCCGGCGGAGACTCCGCCGACGTAGACGCGGCGCGCGTCCACCGCGTAGTGCTGCTTCACCAGGTCCACCATGCCGACCATCAGCGCGGGCTCGCCCGAGCCGCGCTCCTGGTTGGTGCCGAGCATGAAGTTCCAGCACTGAGTGGGATTGGCGAACACCGCCTGGTTTGGATAGAGCACCAGGAACCGCTCCGCGTCCGCCTTCACGTTCAGCCGAGTGAGGCCGGCGAACTGGTCCGGGTTCTGGAGGCAGCCGTGCAGCGCCACCACCAGCGGGAGCGGCGCGTCGGGCTGGTAGCCCTCGGGCACCCAGAGCTGGAAGCCCCGTCCGCCATGGTAGCCGTGCACCCAGGAGCCGGCCTCGGCCGGTGCTCCCGTGAAGAGTGCGAGAGACACGAGCAGCATCCGCGCGAGCGCGCCAACACTCCGACTCATCGACATGGCCTGCCTCCTTCGGGGGAACTTCGGACCGCTCAGGCTGGGAGCCGCGTGGCCGGCGCCGCGCCTTCGACTTCGCGCAGGAAGCCCTCCACCGCCTCGGCGAGCTGCTCGGGCTGGTCGAGCGGCGCGGCATGTCCGGAGTCGCTCAACACCTGGAGGCGGGCGTCCCGGAGCAGGGCCACGTACGCCTGCTTCTCGGACAGCGGCGTGTAGTCGCGCTCGGAGTGGAGCACCAGCACGGGACAGGCGATGTCCTTCACGCGCTCCAGCACGCTCCAGCCGAGGAGCCCACGCGTCGCCCGCCGGTACGCATCCGCGTCGTTGTGCCCGAGGGTGTCCAGCACGCGCTGCCGCAGCTCCGCCTGCTCCGGCTTGGGGAAGAGCCGGGGCGCGAGCATCTTCGCCATGCCCATGGGGCCGAGGAACCGCAGCACCAGCAGCCGCAGCGCGAAGGCGAACTTGCGGCGCAGCGTCCGGGCCTTCAGCTCCGGCCCGCTGTTGACGATGACCAGGCTGCGCACCAGGTCCGGCCGGTCCACCGCGAGCTGGAAGCCCATCATCCCGCCCATCGACAGCCCCACCACGTGCACCCGGGTGAGGCCCAGCGCGTCGCACAGCGCGGCGATGTCCCGGGTGAAGAGCGGCACCCCGTACGGCCCCGACGGCGTCTCGCTCCGGCCATGTCCCCGCGCGTCCGGGACGATGACCCGGTGGCCCGCCGCGAGCCGGGGCGTCACCAGCTCCCAGTCCCGCCCGGACGAGCCCAGGCCATGCAGGAGCAGCACCGGCGCCCCGTCACCCCGCGTGTCGCAATGGAGGGACACCCCGTCGAGCGGAAGCATGGGCATGCCGGTCTCCAGACTCCGGCCGCCGGCTGAACGAACGGCCATTCACGGGTTCAGGTAGAAAGTGCTTCGATTCGCAGCGCCACCCTATCTGAACGAACGTTCGTTTTTCAAGGTTCTTTCATGAGTTCCCCTTCCCGCCCCCGGCTGCGAGCCCAGCCCGCGAGCCTTCCCCCCTCGGCCGGCCCCGACGGCACGCGTCGGCGCATCCTGGAGACGGCCCTGCAGCTCTTCGCGAGCCGGGGGTTCCACGACACGTCGATTCGGGACCTGGCCGCCGTGCTGGAGCTGCGGCCGAGCGCGCTGTACGCGCACTTCCCCTCCAAGGAGCACGTGCTCATGGAGCTGGTGCGCATCGGCCATGAGGCCCACCACGAGCTGCTCCGGGCAGCCCTGCTGGACGCGGGCGCCGAGCCCGCCGAGCAGGTGCGGGCGCTCGTCCGGGCCCACACCCGCGCTCACGCGGAGCACCCGCAGCTGGCCCTGGTGGTGAACGAGGAGTTCTACGCGCTGACACCGGAGATGGCCGCGCCCGCGCTGGCGCTCCGTGAGCAGTCGGCCGCCCTGCTCATGGAGGTCATCGAGCGCGGCGTCTCCAAGAGACGCTTCGCGCCTCCCCATCCCCTCGTCACCGCGCGCGCGATTGCCGCGATGGGGGTGCGCCTCCCGTACTGGTACGAGCCAGGAGGCGCACTGGACGTCGACACCCTCGCCGACGCCCACGCCGAGCTGGCGCTGCGCATGCTGGGCAGCGCCACCAGCCGCTAGAAGTAGGTCAGCGAGCCCAGGTCCAGGGCGATGCTGCTGTGGTGGCTGAAGATGAAGGTCGAGTTGCTGAACGAACCCCACAGCAGCCCACCGACAGGGTGCGTCGTCCCGTCCCAGGTGAAGACGGGCGAGCCGCTATCCCCGGAGTCGACGCCCGCGTTCACGGAGTACTGGCACAGGAGCGCAATCGAGGAGCCGCTCTGGTTCACCGTGAAGCACGTGTTCGCGATGGGGCCGAACGTCCAGCCCGTCGTCTGGCCCACCTTCTCGAAGTCCTGCCCGATGAGGGGAGCGCCGGACATGACGCCCACGGGAATCTCCGTCGAGGTGTTGACCGTCAGCGTGCAGTGGGTGGTGGGGTTGTTGCAGTAGGACACAGGCTCGGCGAGGCGTCCCAGCCGCGCCCAGGAGGAGTTCTTGAAGTTGGCATACGCCGAGTCGCTGTGCCGGCAGAGCTTGCCGCTGGGGCAGCCGGAAAGCGTGCTGATGTAGTTCGGGTCCATCCGCTCGATGCCGATGTCGTTCGGGTCCAGGAAGCCCGACTGGGGCTGGTCGAACTCGGTGTTCTCGGTGCCGCCCTGGACGTTGGTGCAGTGGGAGTTGGTGATGAAGCCCATCTCCCCGTTCCGGTCATTGTGGCGCACGGAGTAGCCGATGGTGCAGCCGCTCCCGTTGTCGTTGGTGATTTTGTAGCCACCCGGCACGGGGCGGACCTCGTCATCCAGCGTCGTCAGCAGCCGCACGGGCTCCTGGACGGAGACCTCCAGGCCCTCGACCGGCAGGCCCTGCTTCGCCCACCACTCGCGGACGCGCTCCGCGGCCTCGGCGGACGCCACGCCGACGCCGACGCGGTTGCGTCGCTCGTCCGCGTCGAGCGTCTGCACGCCCGGCACATTGAGGACCTCCACCGACCTGTCCCGCATGCTCACCAGCTCGGAGAACCGGAAGCGGGCCTCCTCGACAACGGTGGGCCGGCGCGCGGCGATGTCCTTGAAGCGCGAGGCGCGCTGGCCCGCCAGGGCGTTGCCAATGGCCGCGGCATTCGAGCGCTCCGCCGCGTTGGCCTTCCCGGTGAGCAGGATGCGCGCCGTTCCCGTCTCGTCCAGGTAGAAGCCTCCCAGGTTGGGCAGGCTCTGCTCGAGCGCGAGCAGCGCCTCGTCGGCATTGCTCGCCTTGGAGACGGCCTGGAGCGCGGTCGTCGTCGTCTTCGCCAGCACATCCTTGTCATTCACCGCCGTCCCGGCCGTGTCTCCGCAGGCGGACAGCGACAGCATTCCGGCCAGCGAGAAGGCCAGGGCCCCCTTGCGCACCAGACGTGACATGCCAACCGCTTCCTTCACGGACAACCGCTGCGACGTCTTCTCGGACTTCATCGCGTACTCCTCGCGTGGTGGGTGAGTCACCACGGATACGGTGCGCCATGATTTCCCTGGCAATTAGGGAGTGCTGGATTTGCTATTTTGCGGGCGGGGACGCGCTCCGGTGGCCCTGCTGACGTGTCAGGGCACTCCCCTGACACGTCAGTGCTCGCGACGAGGGAGCGCCGCGGCGCCCCTCATGCGCTCGCGGCTAGGGGACCCACTTGTAGACCATGCCCTGGGCATTGAGGCCCCAGACGGTGCCATCACCAGCCGCGGAGATGTTCCGCAGCGCGCCGGGAATCGGCTGCCAGGCAGCACCGGTCCACTTGAAGACCTGGTCCGAGCCGTTCAGGGCCCAGATGTTCTGGGCATTGCCCACCGTCACGAAGGTCATCCCCGCGGGGATGTTGTAGGCCCACTTCGTGCCGTCCCAGCGGAGGACGCGGTTGGCGTCCGGAGGGTTGGTGGCCCACAGCACGCCATCCGAGCCGACAGCGAGCTGACTGACGCAGCAGCCCTTCTTCTCCCAGGTGGAGCCGTTCAGCCAGAAGTGCGAGCCGCTATTGTCCAGGCCCCAGGCCGTGGTGGCGGTGATGGCGGCCACCTGCTTCATGCCGGTGGGGATGTTCCAGGTCCACTTGTTGTTGGCGACGTCCAGCTTCAGCACGCGCAGGGAGTCGGGAGGATTGGTGGCCCACACGGTGCCGTCGGCCGTGACGGAGAGGGTGCTGACGGTGCCGGCCTTCTTCTCCCAGGCCGAGCCGGTCCACCGCCAGGGGAAGCCGGCGGTATCCAGCCCCCAGATGGCGTTGGCGCTGCCCACCGAGACCTGCTTGAGCGTGGCGCCCGCGGGCCCCGCCACCAGCTCCCAGCGCGGAGTCGCCAGCGGCGCGGCCGGAGGGAAGAGGTCACTCCACTTCATGGTGATCTTCGCGTCCGACTGGCCGGCGAACACCACGTTCCTGCCGACGGAGTCCACGGTGATGGCATACACGTAGCGGGAACCAGGCTTCTCCCACTGCGCCACGACCTTGCCCGTGGCGTCATAGGCGACGATGCCCATCGCCAGCCGGTTGTCGGTGTAGCTGAAGGCCCAGTACGTGTAGCCCCCCCACTTGATGACGGGGCACGTGGTGGCCGCGGCCCCCGTGCCCGGCCCCTGAGTGCACGTCACCTTCATGCCAGCGGGGACGGCGGGCGGCGCGTTCGCCGGGACCTGGACGACCACGGGGGGCGGGAACAGCGCGTCCCACGTCATGGAGATCTTCGCATCCGACTGGCCCGCGAACGTCACGCTCTTGTTGGTGGCGTCCACGGTGATGGCGTACACGTAGCGGGCGCCGGGCTTCTCCCACTGCGCCACGACCTTGCCCGCCGAGTCATAGGCGACGATGCCCATCGCCAGGCGGTTGTCGCTGAAGCTGAAGGCCCAGTAGGTGTAGCCGTACCACTTGAGTACGGGGCAGGTGGTGGCCGCGGCCCCGGTGCCCGGCCCCTGCGTGCACGTCACCTTCATCCCCGGAGGAATGGCGGGGGGAGCGTTCGCCGGTACCTGCGCGACCGCGGGCACCTGCTGCTGCGCCTCGGCTCGGGGGGCGCCCACGAGCAGCAGCAATCCGATGGCGAGCCCCGCGAGGCTCGTGGCTTTCGAGTGACTTCTCATGTTCTTGGGTCCTCTGACGTTGGGGGTGTTCACGACGACGGCGCTGCTCAGAGCACGTCGCATGCCAACTCCCCCGGTGAGCGCCGCGAACTATGCTGGAGCCATGACGGCGCACGAGCGATTCGAAGTCGAACGGGGGCAGACGCGCCTCGCGGGCGAACACGCGGGGCGCGGGCCAGCGCTGGTGTTCCTGCACGCGGGAGTGGCGGACCGGCGGATGTGGCGCGCCGAGCTCGCCGCCTTCGCTTCCACACACCACGCGCTCGCGTATGACCGGCGCGGCTTCGGAGAGAGCCACGGGGCACCCGCGCCCTTCAGCCATGTGGAGGACCTCGCCGCGGTGCTCGATGCGCTGGGCGAGCGCCAGGCGGTGCTCGTGGGCTGCTCCCAGGGCGGACGCGTGGCGCTCGACTTCACGCTCGCGCATCCGGACCGGGTGCGGGGCCTCGTGCTCGTCGCGCCCGCGGTGAGTGGCGCACCTGCCCCCGCCGCGCCCGCGCCTTCCGTGGCGAGCCTCGCCGCGAGCATCGAGGAGGCGGAAGGCCGGGGGGATGTGGAGCGCGTCAATGCCCTGGAGGCCCGTCTGTGGCTGGACGGGCCGCAAGGTCCCGAGGGCCGGGTGGACGGCGCGGCGCGTGCGCTCTTCCTGGAGATGAACGGCGTGGCGCTGCGCGCACCGTCCCCCGGCGCGGAGCGGGAGCCCCCACCCGCGCTGCCGAGGCTCGGCGAGCTGCGCGTGCCGACGCGGGTGGTGTACGGGGACCTGGACCTGCCGCACCTTCAGGAGCGCTGCGCACTGCTCGCGCGCGGCATCCCCGGCGCGGACCTGCGCGTGATGCCGGGCTGTGCGCACCTGCCCAACCTCGAGCAGCCCCGCGCCTTCGAGACGCTGGTGCGCGAGCTGCTCGAGCGACTGGACGGCTGAGGAGGCCCCCGGGTGGAAAGACGGCACGCGGCGCGAGTGCTCCCTCGCGCCGCGATTCCCCGGCTACAGGCCCAAGGGTTGATGGCGCGCGGTCAGAGCTTCACGCAGGTCTTCCTATCCGCGCTCTGCGCCCAGCCACTGTAGGGGTTCGGGCGCGCGGTACACCGGCTGTAACCGTTGAAGGTGGAGCCGCTCAGGAACGGAGGGCCCACCGTTCCGCCGGTCAGGAGCGGATCGTTCTCGCCCAGGATGCCGTCCTTACAGAACATCGCAAGGTCGAGCCCGCCATTGGGGAAGTCATTGCAGTCGGAGGGACACGACACCGGGTAGATCGTCTTGCTGGAACCGCTGGCGATGACATACCCATCACCGAGCACACAGCTCGCCGCCAGCGAGCCCGTAGCGGACTCCACCGGCGTGGAGCCCCCCTTGTCGCCAGTCGGAGTGGCATCCCCCTGGGCGTCGCCGCCGCAGCCGAGCAACGCCATCGCACCGGCCAAGACTGCTCCCACCAACGAAGGCTTCAAGAACGCTTTGACGGACAAGTCGATGCTCCACACGTAGAGGGGACTGCTGCGCTGGCCGCGAGCTGGCGGCCATGAAGCATCCTGTGCAGCACGTCTGACACGCTCATCGGCGGCTATTCGAGGATGAAGTCCCGTGGCCGCAGCGGCTCGGGCTGTGGCTCGCCCAGCGCTTCGAGCAGATTCATCTCGGCCGTGCGGGCAAGCGCGAGCAGGGGCAGGTCATTGGGGGCATCCCCGAAGGGCTCCTCCAACTCGTCGCTCAACCG
This sequence comes from Pyxidicoccus trucidator, assembly GCF_010894435.1. Lineage (NCBI taxonomy): Bacteria > Pseudomonadati > Myxococcota > Myxococcia > Myxococcales > Myxococcaceae > Pyxidicoccus > Pyxidicoccus trucidator. The sequence goes on from NZ_JAAIXZ010000012.1 coordinate 276,694, forward strand.
GTCGAGCCCGAAGAAGGTGTAGGCGATCATCGCCGAGAGCACCGGCGTGAACCAACCCACGGCTTCGGCGAGCCCGAAGGGAAGCAGCAGGCAGAAGAGGTACGCGGTGCGGTGGAGAAGCACCGTGTACGCGAAGGGCACGGGGGTGAAGCGGATGCGCTCGCAGGCGCACAGCACGCCCATCAGCGCATGCACCCGCTCGCTCAGCGTGCTCCAGGGGATGTCGGAGAGCCGGCCCTGCCGCCGCAACGCGGCCAGCTCCTCGGCGTGCCCGCGCAGCAGGGCATTCGGCCGGTTTGCACTGGCCAGCACGCGCGAGCGCTCCGGCTCCGGGACGAAGCGGGAGATATCCTCCCCGGCATCGTGCCCCCGCAGGTGCGCGGCGAGCGCGTGCGCGAAGGCGATGTTCCGGTGCACGAGCCGCCGCGCCACCTGTTGCCCTGCCAGGGGCAGCTCGGTGCGGCCGTCGTCCAGCAGGGTGATGGCCTCGTGCGAGAACGTGCGCAGCTCGATGAGGAGTGCGCCCCAGACCTTGCGAGCTTCCCACCAGCGCTCGTAGGAGGCGTTGTTCCGGAAGCCGAGGAAGATGGAGAGTGCGATGCCCAGCAACGACAGGGGCGCGGGTGAGGCGACCAGCGGGCGCATGCCGCTCTGCCTGAAGCCCCAGACGACGAGGCAGGACAGCACCGCGATGCCCAGGACGTGAGGCAGGACGCGCGGCAGGATGGTGCCGCGCACGACGAAGAGGAGTCGGAGAGGGCTGGGACGGGGACGGACAATCACGGTCCGCGCCCTCCTGCTCCAATTCCCCGGTGGCCGCAAGGACACTGCGCCCCGGTCCATTCAGGAAGCGAAGCGCCGCGTGGGCTGGAGCTCAATACACCGGGCCCGTTGCCCGGCCCGTGACACTTCGGTCGGAGTGCATCAGCGGCCCGATTCCCGGCCCTGGGAGCGGACGTAGCGCCAAGCCACTTTCGTCGCTCCGGGAGCTCGCTTATGACGGGTCTGCCTCGTCCATGAGGATGTGGGCGTCATGCCCACGCCACGACAACCGGGTCCAGCACCCGGCAGGAGAACGAAATGTTTGGGAAGCTCGCCGCGGATGCCCTCGGTCTCAGCGACATCGGCTCCGTCATCGCTCCGGCGGATTACGACAAGGTGGACTCCGACGACTACGTGATGCACGAGGACCAGGAGAAGATCTTCTTCCTCATCAAGTCCAAGTCCGACGAGTACTGCTTCACCAACAAGGCGCTCATCCACCTGGACGGCACCAGCGCCGCCAGCAAGAAGCGCATGCTGCGCCGCTACAGCTACAGCACCCATCCGGTCTCGAATGTGATGCTGGAGACGGCCGGCAACATGGACATGGACGTGGAGATCAAGTTCCACCTTGGCAACAAGGACTTCTCCATCGACGTGCACAAGAAGCAGCTGGAGCAGGTGAAGGACCTCTACAAGGCGCTGTTCCGCATCTCCGAGCTGATTCGGGAGAATGAAGTCATGCTCGGCCACGCCAAGGCCAGCGTCGAGGTCGCCTCGTCCACGCTCGGTCGCGGTCAGGCGGGCGCCACGCCCACGGTGGAGGCGTTCAAGGAGCTCAACCAGGCCGCCTTCGCCTGGCTCAGCGGCGCGCAGCAGAAGTACCACGTGAAGGACTTCGGCTCCGTGTTCGAGCGCTACATCAAGGCCTGAGCCGGTCGGGGTTGACTCCAGCGCAGACCGCCAGAGGGGACGGAGCGCCGTCAAACGCGCCCGTCCCTTCCGACTGGCGAGCAGGCAGGCCCCTGGTGGTTCTCCAGGAGGGACTCCCGCGCGCGAGCCGGCGGAGCCCGCGCCCGCCTCACCCCTTCGGGTAGCGCTCGAGGCTTCCGGGGCGACGCGCCTCGGGGTAGAGGGCACCCATGCCATTGACGATGTTGCTGCTCCTCGCGCTGGGCCTGGCCATGGACGCCACGGCCGTCTCCATCGCGAGTGCGCTCGCGGCCCCGCGCGTCCGGGTACGTGACGCCCTCCTCGTCGCTTCACTCTTCGGCCTCTTCCAGGCGGGCATGCCCGTCATCGGCTGGGCCGTGGGGGCGCAGTTCGCGGATGCCATCGCGGCCTGGGACCACTGGCTGGCCTTCGTGCTCCTCGCGGGCATCGGGGGCAAGATGCTGCATGAGGCCTATACCCACCGCCACCTGGGGACGGGCGCCGCACCGAAGGCGGGCGAGGCGCCCGTCGCGAGCGACCCGTTCCACCCGGCGCGGCTCACCGTCATGGCGCTGGCCACCAGCATCGACGCGCTGGCGGCGGGGGTGACGCTCCCAGCGCTCAACGTCCACATCGCGATGGCAGCGGCCATCATTGGCGGGGTGACGCTCGTCCTGTGCCTGCTGGGCATGAGCGTTGCGCGACGGTTCGGTGAGTCGCTCGAGGGCAAGCTCGACGTCGTCGGAGGCATCGTCCTCATCGGGCTCGGCTTCAAGACGCTCCTGGAGCACCTCCTCGCCTGAGCGCGGCGGCCCACGAGCGGACGCGGCCGGAGCTGGCAATCCCGGTGCCGCCCTCCGCGGGTTCGACATAGGGTCGTCCACCGTGGACTGGCTCAACTACCATCACCTCTACTACTTCTGGGTCGTCGCGAAGGAAGGGAGCATCGTCGCCGCGAGCAAGAAGCTTCGCCTGGCGCACCCGACCATCAGCGGCCAGATTCGCAGGCTCGAAGAGGTGCTGGGCGAGAAGCTGTTCGCGCACAGCGGGCGGAACCTGGTGCTCACCGAGGCCGGTCGCGTCGCGCTCCGTTACGCAGAGGCCATCTTCACCCTGGGCGGTGAGTTCCTCGACACCATCAAGGGACGGGCCTCCGGAGAGAGGCCGCTGCGCCTGGTGGTGGGGGTCGCGGATGTGCTCCCCCCGTCCCTCGTGCGGCGGTTCCTCGAACCCGCCCTGCGCTCCGCCCAGCCCGTCCGCCTGGTCTGCCGCGCCGACAAGTCCGTGGTGGAGTTCATCGCGGAGATGGCGGTCCACACCGTCGACCTGGTCATCGCCGACGGGCCCGCGGGGCCCAACCCGGTCCGGGTCTTCAACCATCTGCTCGGCGAGTGCGGCACGACCTTCTTCGCCGCCCCGAAGCTCGCCGCCGCGACGCGCCGCAAGTTCCCGCGCTCCCTGGATGGGACGCCCTTCCTGCTCCCGGGCGCACCTTCCGCCGTGCGGCGTGCCCTGGACCAGTGGTTCGAGTCCCAGGACATCCACCCGCGGATCGTCGCGGAGTTCGACGACAGCGCCCTGATGAAGGACTTCGGCAGGCAGGGGATGGGCGTCTTCGCGGCCCCGACGGTCATCGAAGCCGAGGTCATGCTGGACCATGGAGTGCGGGTGGTGGGCCGGGCGGAAGCCATCCGCCAGCAGTTCTATGCCATCTCCTCCGAGAGGAAGATTCGTCACCCCTCGGTGGTCGCCATCTTCGAGGCCGCGCGGCAGGAAATCTTCGCCACGAAATGACGAAGTCCCCAGCAGAGCCGGGGACTCCGAGGGGTGCTCCGCTCCGTTACGGGGCCGGCTGGACGACGGTGCTGCCGTCGAGGGTGACCGCCGTCTGTGCCAGCAGCCTGCCGTTGACCGAAGCGCCCGTCCTCAGCTTGATGGACGTCTGGCTCAGGATGATTCCCTCCAGGTGCGCCGTCGTGCCGAGGTCCACCTGACCGCTGACCTGCCAGAAGATGTTCTTGGGCAGTGCGCCACCCGCCAGGACGATGTCCGTGCCGCTGCTCAGGGTCAGGTCCTGGGCAATCTGGAAGATCCACACGTCCGTCGCACTGCCGGTGAGCGTCAGGTCCGTCGGGATGAGGACCGCCGTCCCCCACTTGTAGACACCCGGGGAGAGCGTCATCCCACCGAGGTTTCCCGTGCCCAGCTCCGTGAAGTCGGGAGCGCGCCCCGAGGCACTCGTGAAGGCCAATTCCATGTCACCGACCGCGGTGGTCAGGTTGGACGGAGTGGGTGAAGCGTAGTCCGCCGCGTACACCTTCCCCGTCACCTGAGGGGAGGTCGAGAACACGTTGGTGGAGTCCGAGGTCAGCGAGAAGCCGGTGATGTAGCTGGCGGCAGCGGGGCTGACCGCGAGGTTGCCCGTGATGGCCGAGGTCGGCACCGTGGAGATGCCGCTCTTCGCGAGGATGACATAGTCACCCGCGGTCCCGAGATTCACGGGCGTCCCCGCCACCCGGGTGCTGCCCGTGGTGAAGCTCCAGATGTGCGGCGCCACGAGCGCGACACCCGAGGCGCTCCGGGCGCCGGAGGTGAGGGTCGCGGTGAACACGGTGTTGCTCGCGAGGTGGGCGGCGGGCCAGAACACCGCCTTCGCGTTGGCGTAGTGCACCGTCCCCTGGACCGGCTCCGCCGCCACCCCGGCGGTCAGGGTGAAGGTGGTCGGGGTGAGCGTGGCGCGGTCCATCGCCTCGCTGAAGGTCGCGCTGACGCTCTCGTTGACGGGGACGCCAGTGGCGGCCGCGAGCGGCGAGTTGGAGAGGAGGGTCGGCGTCGTCGCGCTGCCCGCGTCCGCCGTGCTCCCGGCGTCCGCCCGACTCCCCGCGTCCTCCGGGTCCCGCGGGTCCGAGTCACCGCAGGCAGAGCCCACCAGGAGCAGGAGGAGCGTCGCGACAACCTTGAGCTGCTTTGCTTTTGACTTCGTTCTCATGGGGCCAGTGATGCGCCCCATGCAATTCTTTTAAAAGAAGGAACTTTCGCCTGCATCTGACGGTTTTTCCGTCAGTGGCCCTGGCACGGCGACGGCGGTGAGCCAGTGCAGCGGCGTGTGCGCGACGAGGACGGCCAGGACTCAGGACGGCAGGTCGACGATGAACTCGCTGCCCACGCCGGGCTCGGACTTCAGCGTCACCTTCCCACCCAGCACCGAGACCAGCTCGCGCACCAGCGTCAGCCCCAGCCCCACGCCGGGCTTGGACTTGTTGTCCAACGGCTCCAGGTGCTGGAAGGGCTCGAAGATGCGCGCCTGGGCCTCCGGAGGAATGCCCGGGCCGGTGTCCCGCACCCGCACCCGCCTCGCGCCGGCCACCACCTCCACCGCCACGTGGATGCCGCCCTGCTGGGTGTACTTCACCGCGTTCATCAACAGATTCAGCAGCACCAGTTGCAGCATGCGCGGGTCCGTCTGCACCACCACCATCCCCGCCGGCCGGGACACCGTCGTCCGCAGCCCCTTGCGGTCCGCCTCGCCGCGCACCTCGACCAGCGCATCCTCCGCCACCGACACCAGGTCCACCGACTCGCGCCGCACCACCAGCCGTCCCTCCTCCAGCTGGTTGTACTGGAGCACCATCTCCGTCATCTCCCGCAGGCGCGAGGTGGAGCGCGTCATGCGCTCGAACATCTCCATCGCCTTCGGCTGGAGCGGTCCCACCTCACGGAGGAAGGCGTGCTGGGTGAGCTGCAGCACCGACAGCGGCGTGCGCAGCTCGTGGGACACCAGCCGCAGCAGCGTGCTCTTGGACTCGCTGGCCCGCTCGGCCGCCGCGCGCGCCGAGCTGGTGCTCTCCAGCGCCGCCTCCAGCTGGCGCTTGCGCAGCCCCAGCTCGCGGGCCAGCACCTCCACGTCCGACGAGCGCGCGTCCAGTGAGCCTTGCAGCACCTCGCGCGTGCGCTTCATCACCGCCAGGTTCGACACCCGCGCCAACAGCTCCTCCGCCACGAAGGGCTTCACCAGGTAGTCCTGCGCGCCGGCGCGCAGCAGGTCCACCCTCAGCGCGTCATCCGCCCGCGCGGTGAGCAGGAGAATCGGCGTGGACTCCAGCCCGGCTCGCGCGCGCACCTCCCGCACCAGCTGGTCTCCGCCCATGCGCGGCATCATCAAGTCACTGACGATGACGTCCGGCCGCAGCGTCTCCGCCTGCCGCAGCCCGTCCTCGCCGTCCGTCGCGGTGGCCACCCGGAAGTCCTGCGCCAGCGTCTCCGCCACGTAGCGCCGCATCTCCCGGGTGTCCTCCACCACCAGCACGCGCGGGCGGAAGGGGTCCTCGGGCACCGCCTCCTCCGGCGCGTCCGCCGTCGGCCGCAGCACGTCCACCTCGGCGCGGGCCGCCAGCAGGGAGGGCTCCGGCTCGGGTACCGTCTGGAGCCGCGCATCCGAGGGCGCCAGCAGCGGCAGCTCCGCCACGAAGCGCGCTCCGCCCTCCGGGCGCTCCTCCGCGCGAATGCGCCCCCCGTGCAGCATCACGAAGTCGCGGGCAATGGCCAGCCCCAGGCCGGTGCCGCCGAACTGGCACGAGGTGACGCCCTCGCCCTGCCGGAAGCGCTCGAAGATGACCTCGCGCAGCTCCGGCGGCACGCCGGGCCCGCTGTCCTCCACCACCAGCCGGCCCCACCCCGCCTCCGCGCTCAGGGCCACGCGGATGGCTCCGTCCTCGGGGGTGAACTTCACCGCGTTGGAGAGCAGGTTGAGCACCACCCGCTGCAGCTTGTCCGGGTCCACCTGCGCGGGGAGCATGCCCGGCAGCTCCAGCGAGAAGCGCAGGCGCCGCTCCGCCATCAGCCCCTCGAAGTTCTCCACGCACAGCCGCACCAGGCGCGCCAGGTCCGTCTCCGCGTAGGACGCCCGCATCTGCCCCGCGTCCAGCTTCGCCACGTCCAGCAGCGCATTCACGTGCCGCATCAGCACGCGCGAGTTGCGCCGCACCACCTCCAAGTCCTTCTGGTCCTGCGCGGACAGCCCGCCCCGCTCCAGCAGCCGGTCCACCGGGCCCAGGATGAGCGCCAGCGGCGTGCGCAGCTCGTGGCTGACGTTGGCGAAGAAGCCGGTGCGCTGCGCCTCGGACTCCTTCAGCTTCGCGTAGAGCGTCTCCAGCTCCCGGCTGCTCTTCTCCAGCCGCACCCCGCGCTCCTCGGACAGCCGCGCGGACGCCACCACCTCCGCCACCCGGCGCCGCAGCGGCACCAGGTACAGCCCCGTGGCCACGGACGCCACCGCCGTCACCGCCTTCACGCCTCCCGCCAGCCAGTAGGCCGAGTTCCACACGTTCCACACCTCGACCAGGTGCGTCAGCCCGCACGCGCCGATGAAGAGGCCGAAGGAGAGAATCATCCCCCCGAAGGGCAGCCGGATGCGCCGCACCAGCACGTACAGCGACAGGGAGATGAAGAGGTAGGCGGCGCCGATGAGCGTGTCGGACAGCACGTGCAGCACCACCAGGTCCGGCTGCCACTGGTAGCAGTGGCCGTGCGGCATGTACCAGGCGCCATAGAGGAAATCCCTCAGGCCCTCGGCCAGCGCTCCCTCCGTCCCGGGTGGGGCCTCAACGGACAGCACTCCATGGCCCGCGTGGCCGTGGTGGTCAGTCATGACGCTCCCTGAGCTTTCGCATGGGGCGGAAAGGCCCCCCTGGCCCCTCCTCTCCCGACGCGAAATGGCATTTCACGCAAGTCGGGCAAGCCGCGCCACCCCCCTCGCCTGGGGAAGCAGGTCAGCGCGGTGGGTGCAGGACAGTCGCCCGGGCGGCGAAATGGCGTAGAGGCGCGAGCCGCCGTCAGCAGCGGAGCGCGACGGGAGGCGGGGCGTGCAGTCGCAGCCGCACGCCCGAGCGCGGGTGGGGGAGTGCGAGCGACTCGGCATGCAGCAGGTAGCCGCCGTCGCCGGGGAGCCCGGGGTTGTCAGCCCGCGGCAGGCCTCCCGCGGCGAAGAGCGGGTCCCCCACGAGCGGGTGGCCGATGAAGGCCAGGTGGATGCGAATCTGCTCGGGACGCCCCGTGTGGATGTCCACCTCGAAGAGCGTGTGTTCGGCGCGCCGCTCCAGCACCCGAGCCGTGCTGTGGGACGCTCGTCCCCGCTCGCTCGCGCCGTGCACCTCGCCCAGCCGGGGATGGGGCACCAGCCCGATGGGCGCGCGAATGTCGTAGTCCCCATGGGCGGCGAGCCCGAGGGAGAGCGCGCGGTAACGCTTGTGCACGAGGCCCTCACGCCAGCTGCTCGCCACGTGGGAGGCGGCGGCGGGCGTGCGCGTGAAGAGCACCAGGCCCGACGTGGCGCGCCCCAGGCGGTGCATGGGGACGGCCTCGGGCCAGCGCGCCTGCACCAGGGAGAGCAGCGTGTTCTGGAGGTAGCCCCCCGCGGGCAGCGTCGGCAGCCCGGGCGGCTTCACCACGGCGAGCAGCTCCGCGTCCTCATGCACGAGCTCGAAGGTCCGTGGCGTGTCGGGCTCCTCCCACGGCGGACGGTGCCAGCACAGCCACTGCCCCGCCCTCAGGGGCTCCAGCCCGCCCACGATGACGCCATCCAGCTGCACCTCGCCCCGCTCGAAGCGCGCCCGCCACTCGGACTCCGAGGAGTGACGGTACCGGTCCGCCAGGTGGGCGAGCGCGTTGAGGCCCCGGCGGTGCCCGAGCTGCTCGCGGTACACGTAGCCGTCATTGAGCAGCACCGGGGCCTCTTCCGCCTACTTCTTCGAGCTGCGCAGGTACCGGTAGAACTCGGAGTCGCTCCCGAGGAACAGGGAGGTGGAGCGGTCCACCACCTGGGGATAGGCCTCGAGGGTGCGCATGAACTGGTAGAACTCCGGGTCCCTGCCGAAGGCGTCCGCGTATATCTTCGTCGCCTCGGCGTCGGCCTTGCCGGTGATGTCCTGGGACTTGCGGTAGGCCTCCGAGCGAATCTCCTTGAGGTCTCTTTCCCGCTGGCCGCGGACCTCCGCCGCGCGGCCCATGCCCTCCGAGCGGGAGCGCTCGGCGATGCGCCGCCGCTCGGAAATCATCCGCTCGAACACCTTCACCTGCACCTCGTCGACGTAGTTGATGCGGCGAATCTGCACGTCCACCAGCTCCACGCCGAACTCCTTGACGATGTCGGCGGCCCGGTCGCGAATCTGCCGGGTGAGCTTGTCCCGGCCCTGGGCGACCTGCTCCAGCGACTCGCCGCGCTCCTTCTCGGTGATGTACTCGTCGTCCTCGAACGGGCGGTTGGTGGAGCGCACCGCCTCAATCAGGGCGAACGAGGCAATGGTGTTGCGCGTCTCGCCGTCGATGATGTCATCGAGCCGGGACTTGGCGTTGCGCTCGTCGCGCAGGCGCTGGAAGAAGCGCAGCGGGTCGACGATGCGCCAGCGACCGAAGGTGTCCACCCAGATGTACTTCTTGTCCTTGGTGGGAATCTGGTTCGGGTCTCCCCGCCAGTCCAGCCAGCGCTTGTCGAAGCGGTTCACCGTGTCGACGAAGGGCAGCTTGAGGTGGAGTCCGGGCGCGACAATCGACTGCCCCTTGGGCTCGCCGAACCGGGTGATGACGGCCTGCTCGTTCTCGCTCAGCGTGTACGTGCTGGAAAACCCCAGCACGATGGCGAGCACGGCAACCACGGCGATTACGACAGTGACGCGGCTCATCGCTGGGCCTCCGGCTTGTGGGTGGCGCTCGCGGGCACGGGGTCGTCCCCGTCCATCCGCAACAGCGGGGTGAGTCCCTTGAGCGACTCGTCCACGACGACCTTGTGTCCAGCCCCCTGGAGGACCTGGCTGACGGTCTCCAGGTACATCCGGCGGCGGGTGACGTCCGGAGCCTTGCGGTACTCCTCATGGACGCGGGCGAAGCGGTCGGCCTCACCCCGGGCGCGATTCACACGTTCGATGGCATAGCCCTCGGCGGCGCGCAGCGCCTCCTCTGCCTCGCCGCGGGCGCGAGGAATGGCCCGGTTCCGCTCGGCGTAGGCCTCGTTGATGGCCCGCTCCTTCTCCTGGATGGCCTGGTTCACCTCGTTGAAGGAGGGTTTGACAGGGTCTGGCGGATTGACGTCCTGGAGGACCACCTGCTGGATGTCCACGCCCGTCTCGTAGCGGTCCGCCAGGTCCTGGAGCAGCAGCTTGGACTGGGTGGCCACCGCCTGACGGCCGGTGGTGAGCACCTCGTTGACCGAGTGGTCGCCCACCACCGCCCGCATCGAGGCCTCGGAGATGTCCCGCAGCATCGCCTCCACGTTCTTCACCTTGAAGAGGTACTTGTACGGGTCCTTGATTTTGTACTGGACGATCCACTCCACCACCGCGACGTTGAGGTCGCCGGTGAGCATCAGCGACTCGCGCTGCAGGTCAGGGGAGCTCGCCGCATAGGAGGAAGAGGCGCTCCGCGCGCTGGATGCCTCCGTGCGGAAGCCGAACTCCGCCTTGAGCTGCCGCTGCACGGGCACCTTGACCATGCGGTCGACCCAGAACGGCAGCCGGAAGTGGGGGCCCGGCTCCACGGTGCCGACGAAGCGGCCGAGCCGGAGGATGACGCCGACCTCATCGGGCTCCACCTGCGCATAGCTGGTCAATACGCCTGTCAGCCCCACCAGGCCGAGCAGGACGAAGAGGAGCTGGCGCCCGACAAGGGGCCCCAGCTGTCGTCGAAGCTCACGAAAGATGTCCGACGGTTCCCGCCCTCCGGGGGCGGGGCTGACGATGCGCGGGGGCCATGACATGCATCAGTCTTTGGCCGTCAAAGCACTTTCATGCAAGGGGAACAGCGCGAATCCAGCCAATGACCTGGCGCTCCCTGCCTCCCTCGCTGCCTCCCGGGGTTCCTTCTGGGTCGCCCCGGGCGGCGAAATGGGGTAGAGGCGCGAGCCGCCATGCTCGTGTCGCTCATCATCCCCGTCTACAACGAGATTCCCACCCTCGCGGAGCTGCTGCGCCGCTGCATCGCCGTCGACTTCCCCAAGGAGCTCGTCCTGATTGACGACTGCTCCCGGGACGGCAGCCGGGAGTTGCTGCGCCAGCTCCAGGAGCAGGGAGTGGAGGTGCTGGGGGGCACGCCGCGCAACCGCAACGAGGTGCGGGTGCTGTTCCAGGAGCAGAACCAGGGCAAGGGCTCGGCGCTGCGCCGGGGCTTCGCCGAGGCCACCGGGGACATCATCATCGTCCAGGACGCGGACCTGGAGTACGACCCGCGCGACATCCCCAAGGTCATCCAGCCCATCCTCGACGGGGACGCGGACGTCGTCTTCGGCAGCCGCTTCACGGGGACGCCGCGCCGGGTGCTGTACTTCTGGCACACGGTGATGAACAAGACGCTCACCACGCTCTCCAACATGACGAGCGGGCTGAACCTCACGGACATGGAGACCTGCTACAAGGCCTTCCGCACCGAGGTGCTCCGCTCCGTGGACGTGGAGGAGGAGCGGTTCGGCTTCGAGCCGGAAATCACCGCGAAGGTGGCCCGCGGCAACTGGCGCGTGTTCGAGGTGCCCATCAGCTACCATGGGCGCACGTACGAAGAGGGCAAGAAGATTGGCTGGAAGGACGGCGTGCGCGCCCTCTACGTCATCTTCAAGTATGCGGTGAAGCGGTAGCCGGGGCGCTCGGGGCCGGCGCCCACCTGGAGTAGACAGCGCCATGATGACTCGCGCTCCGCGCTGGCCCCTGCTGCTCTCCGTCCTGGTGCTCACCGCATGCGGCACCGCTTCACCCGCGGTTCGCGCCTGGAATGCGGCCGAGCATTTGGGGGCATGCGGGGCGCGAGGCGCTGACAGGTGCGTGATTTTCGCCTGTGCCGGAGACACCGCCGAGTGCGGTTTCTATGGCTGCGAGGACATGCTCCCCGACGAAGCAGTGGTGGGGACGGAGGAGCTTTCGGAGCAGCCAGGCCCGCTGCTGGCGTCACGTGGTGGGGTATTCGTCAGAGCACCCTTCCTGCCAAGGCACCTGCGCAACCGTCGCATGGGGCTTCGAGGTGATGCCGAGCCCATCCTGGTCTTCGCCATGTACCGGACGCCGGAGGTGGTCCGCCCACTTCCCCTGCCGGCCGGACGGTTCGTCAAACACCACATCTTCCCCCAGGCCGCCGAGTTCCGGCCGTTCTTCACCGCAGCGGGCATCAACATCCACGACTTCACGATGCCCATCCCTCAGCACATCCACTTCCGCATCCATGGTGGAGGCCCCAGTGGCGGCCAGTGGAATCAGGCGTGGAGGAGCTTCGTGCAGGGGAGATTGGGCAGGCGGACCCCTGCGGAGGAAATCTACAAACATGCCGGGGTGCTGATTCACCGCTTCGACTTGATGGGCCGTATCGAGCCCTACTACAGCCGCTGAGGGGCGAACCACCCGAGGAAAGAATGAAGTTCTTCGAGGTCGAGCAGGACACTTCCCGGCGCTACACGGGCAACCTGGGCAATGCCGCTCACAGATGGGGGCTGCCCGGAGTCCAGCCCTGCGCTCACTGTGGTGCCGGAGGGGGCGTCATGGGGCTCCAGTATCCGTGCGTGGACGTGTCGCGGCTCCCGGAAGAGGAGCAGCGGAGGTTGTCCGAGGCATGGCCCGTCCCCTTCTCGGAGTTCAGCAGGCTGCGTGAGCAGGTGAGGCCCCTGGCCCCCCCTGGAGCAAGACTGGAACCTGGGACACGGCTCGGCCCGCTCACGGGCACAGGCTCGGGCACCTTTGGCGCACTGTTCCTGCAGAACCCGTGGTCACTCTTCCTCCGGCGCGAGGCGCTGGAGTCCCTTCGCGCCGAGGGTGTACGTGGGCTCGTCGCCTGTCCCGTGGAGGTGCGCTTCCGCGTAAAGCCCACACCCGAGCTGCTGGAGCCTGAACTCGAGCTTCACGGCCGATTCCATCCCGACTGCCTGCCGCCGGACATGGGTACGCCCTGCCCCGTGTGCGGCGACGAGAAGCTGACCCGCCCGGACTCCATTCTCATTGAGAGGCAAACGCTGCCCGGGCACGTGGACCTGTTCCGGCTGGCCCAGGGCTGGACGCTCATCGTCGTCAGCGAGCGGCTGGTGGACGCGGCGCGGCGCCTGGGACTGGACGGAGTGGGCTTCCGCGAGCTCCAGGTGCGCTGACCGCGCAGCTCACGCGTGCGTGGTAGCCGGCTCCACGGGCCCCTGGGCTGGAGGCGCGGGCGACAGCAGGCCCTTCGCCGCCTCCACCGCGTCGTGCGTGCCCGTGAGCGCGAGCACGTCCCCGGAGCGCAGCACCTCCTGCGCCGTGGGCACGGACACGCTCTCCTCGCCACGCTGAATCGCCAGCACCGTCGCCCCCGTCAGCCCGCGCAGGTTGAGCTGCGCCAGCGTCCGTCCCACCGCGGGGCTCGTCTCCTCCAGCCGGACGGGCACCGGCTCACCCAGGCCGGGCAGCAGCTTCGGCACGTCGTCCAGCGCGTGCTCCTCCGCCCCCGGCTCCTTCGAGTGGGACTGCGCGGCCAGCGCCGCCACGATGACCTGCGCGCCCGCGCGCACGTGCCCGTGCAGGTTCGTCGCGCTCCGCCAGAAGGCGACGCCCAGCGTCAGCAGCAGCGCCAGGATGATGAGCAACCCCGTGGCGCCCCGGAGGAACGGCTGGGTAATCGCGACGACCGGCACCCCGATGATGATGACGGTGACCACCTGGAGCGTGACGACCAGGAGCCGGCGGGGCGCCGCCGCCAGGTCCACCTTCCCATCCGTCCGCCGGGGCAGCGCCACCTCCGCCAGCATCGTCCCGAGTCGGCGCGCCAGGCTGACGACGCCCACCAGGAACGGCACGGAGAGCAACACCGCGGCGATGATGATGAGGTTCTTCGACAGCTCCTGCCCCAGGCCGGTGCGCGCCTCGATGAGCACGGCCACCCTCCCCGCCGCCAGGGACGTCCCAATCACCAGCGCGACGAGCAGCGCCGCGTCCAGCACCAGCAGCCGGATGAGCCGCCGGACTCCCGCGCCAAGCGTCTCGCGCCGGGGCGCTTCCCGCAGCCGCTCCACCCAGGTGCCGTACAGCGTGGCGAACGTCTGCAGCGGCTTGGGCAGCTTCCGGTCCACCCACGTCGCGGTGGGCCCGGACAGCTTGATGAGCAGCGGCGTGGTGAGCGTCGTAATCGCCGAGACGGACACCGCCACCGGGTAGATGAACTCGCGCGTCGCCTTCAGCGACAGCCCCAGGGCCGCGATGATGAAGGAGAACTCGCCAATCTGCGCCAGGCTCATGCCCGACTGCACGGACGTGCGCGTGCCGTTGCCCGTGAGGAACGCGCCCAGCGACACGCTGAGAATCTTCCCGGTGATGACCACCAGCGTGAGCACCAGGATGGCCGCCCAGTACTTCACCACCAGCGCCGGGTCGATGAGCATGCCCACGGACACGAAGAAGATGGCGGCGAAGATGTCCTTCACCGGCTGGACGAGGTGCTCCACCACCTTCTCCTCGCCGGACTCCGCCACCAGCGAGCCCCCCAGGAACGCCCCGAGCGCCACCGAGTAGCCGAACGCCTGCGCCAGCAGCGCCACCGCGAAGCAGATGCCGACGCTCGCCACCAGCGTCGTCTCCGGGCGGTTCAGCCGCACCACGTAGCGCACGGCCCGGGGGATGATGAAGAGCCCTACGGCAACGAGCCCCACCAGGAAGGCGATGAGCCGCCCGGTGGTGAGCGACAGCTCGCCCAGCGACAGGCCCGTGCCGGTGGAGATGGCCGTCAGCGTCGCCATCAGCAGCACGGCGATGAGGTCCTCGACGATGAGCACGCCCACCACCAATTCACGCAGCCGCCCCCGGATGCCCTGCTCGTCGAAGGCCTTGGCGATGATGGTGGTGCTGGAGATGGCGATGATGGCCCCGGTGAAGATGCTCTCCAGGGACGTCCACCCGAAGGCGCGCCCCACCACGAAGCCGAGCCACACCATGATGGTGCACTGGATGACCGCGGTGAGTCCGGCCGTGAAGCCCACCGCGAACAGCTTGCGCAGGCTGAACTCCAGCCCCAGCGAGAACATCAGCAGGATGACGCCCAGCTCCGAGAGCGTCGTCACCACCTCCGGGTTGGCCACCAGGGGGATGGGCACGTAGGGGCCCACGACCAGGCCGGCCAGGATGTACCCCAGCACCACCGGCTGCCGGAGCTTCTGGAAGAGAACGGTCGTCACCGCCGCCACGCACAGGACGATGGCGATGGCCTGGAGGACCTCGTGGGCTCCGTGCATCAAGTCACCTCCGCGCCCCGGAGGGCGCGCACTACCGAAGAATGGAAGAAAGGCCTGGGCCCGCGGGCACGGCCGCCGGAAGGACGACCCGCCCGGCCCGCGCTATCCGGACGACGGGCCGGCAAGGGCCTGCAGGAAGCGGGGCCCTCGCAGGACCGCGTCACCTGGAGGCAGGAGGTCCGCGCAGGGGGCAGGTGACGATGGAGGGCTGGTCCGCGAGGCCGCTCCGCGTGGACCCGGACACCACCGGGTAGCGCACCCGACGGGCGATGGCCGTGTCCGCGATGGCCTGCCGCGCCCGGCCCCAGCGCTGCACCGTGAAGGAGTCCACCGGGAAGCGCCCGCGCGCCGCGCACCAGCGCGCGTGCGCGGGGAAGAGGGACGGCGCGCCCCCAAAGGCAGCCCAGGTGTCGAAGCCCGTGCCCTGGAACCGCACACACGGCTGCTGCGTGGGGCCCCGGGTGAGGAGCCGGTGCCCGGCCTCGCCTTCGACCCCGATGCCCTGGAGGGAACGGGCCGCCGAGAACGGGCTCCTCCGCTCCGGGACGGACTCGGGCAGGCCCGCGCTCCCATGGGCCAGCCCGAGCAGCAGGACCGCGCCCACCAGGACGAGGGGCCACGGCCCGCACGCTCCACTCCCGGCACCGGGCATCCGCGAGTTCTGGCCGGGGGAACGAGTCACTCCATCCTGTTACGACGCGCCCTCCGGGTAAGTAAAGCACGCACGTCACGGGCGGCTCCAGACGGCTTGCCCCGCTGTAGGCCCATGTCCTCCCCGCCCCTGAGGACAGGCGCCCTGTCCTCGGGTGTACAGAGTCAGACGTCGGGCGGGGGCAGGCATCCGGAAGCCCCGGCCCGTGTCGGTCCAGGCACTGCCCCCTCCTGCCGAGGGTTCCTAGGTTCCGGATGTGCTTTCACGATTCTTGCTCTACGGGTGCACGGGGTGGGTGTTGGAGGTCTTGTTCACGGGCGCGGGCGCGGCCCTGAAGCGAGACAGGAGCGCGACCGCGCGCACCTATTTGTGGATGCACCCCATCTACGGAGGCACGGCGCTGGCGCTGGAGGAGGTCTCCGCCCGGCTCAAGCCCCTGCCCCGGCCGCTGCGGGCGCTGGCCTACACCGCCCTCATCTTCGCCGCCGAGTACGGCACGGGCTGGGCCCTGAAGCGCCTGCTCGGCCGCTGTCCGTGGGACTACTCACCCCACCGCTGGAGCGTGCACGGCCTCATCCGGCTGGACTACGCGCCTGCCTGGTACCTTACCGCGCTGCTGTTCGAGCCCGTGCGTGACTCGCTGCTCCACGTCACCAGCGAGGCCCTGCGCCACACGCCCGAGTACCGGCACGCCGAGGAGGCCGGGACGCTGCCGGAGGGGGCGCTCCCAGAGGGGATTCCCGAAGAGGCCGGCGTGGTGGCCAGCCGCTTCGAGCAGGCGCAGGCCGAGGCTGCTTCCCTGTAGTGAGAGCCAGGGCCGTGCGCGTCCGCTGGCCGACTGCTATCCAACCTGAAGTGGAAGCAGCTTCCGGCTTTTCTTCCTCCGTGCTGCGGCGCGTAGTACCTTCCGCGCGTCTCCCCCACGCTCTGGGGGAAATTCCGCCGCCTCCCTGAAAGTTCCCGCCCCCGTATGTTTGACTGGCTTCACACCCTCTTTTCGCGTGACCTCGCCATCGACCTGGGCACGGCGAATACCCTCATCTACATCCGCGGCCAGGGCATCGTTTCCAACGAGCCTTCCGTCGTGGCCGTGCAGCAGGACGCGCGCGGGGGCAAGAAGGTCCTCGCGGTGGGCAAGGAGGCCAAGGAGATGCTCGGGCGGACCCCGGGCAACATCGTGGCCATCCGTCCGATGAAGGACGGCGTCATCGCGGACTTCGAAATCACCGCGGCGATGCTGCGCTACTTCATCCAGAGCGCCCACAACCGCAAGACGCTCGTCAACCCGCGCATCATCATCGGCATCCCCTCGGGCATCACCGAGGTGGAGCGCCGCGCGGTGCGCGAGGCGGCGGCCAACGCGGGCGCCCGCGAGGTCTACCTCATCGAGCAGCCGATGGCCGCGGCGATTGGCGCGGGCCTGCCGGTGACGGAGCCCAGCGGCAACATGATTGTCGACATCGGCGGCGGTACGTCCGACGTCGCGGTCATCAGCCTCGCCGGCATCGTCTTCGCGAAGAGCGTCCGCATCGGCGGCGACAAGCTGGACGAAGCCATCATCCAGTACGTCAAGCGCAAGTACAACCTGCTCATCGGCGAGCGCACGGCCGAGCTCATCAAGATGGGCATCGGCACCGCGTACCCGACGGACGAGGTCATGACCATGGAGATCAAGGGTCGCGACCTGGTGGCCGGCGTGCCGCGCACGCTCACCGTGTCCAGCGACGAGGTCCGCGACGCGCTCGCCGAGCCCGTCAACGGCATCGTCGAGGCCGTGAAGCTGACGCTGGAGCGCACCCCGCCCGAGCTCGCCGGTGACATCGCCGACCGCGGCATCGTCCTCGCCGGTGGCGGCGCGCTGCTGAAGAACCTGGACACGCTGCTGCGCGAGGAGACGGGCCTGCCCGTGTTCCTCGCCGAGGACCCGCTGTCCGCCGTCGTGATTGGCGCGGGCAAGGCGCTGGAGTCGCTCGACATCCTCCGCCAGGTCTGCCAGCCGGGCTGAGTCCCAGCACGGTGCTTCACGGCCACGGCGCCGCGCTCCCGCGACTCTTCGCGAGGGCCGGCGCCGTTCGCTTTTCCAGCCGTTGGCGCCGGGCGTGTTTGACAGGCGTGCGGGCGCTGGACTGTGGTGGCGGCATGCGCCCTTCTTCCCTTCGTCGCAGGCTGTCAGGACTCGCCGCCGCCGCGCTGCTGGTGGCCACCCCCGCCCTCGCCGACTGGTCGGCGGAGGCCACCACGAAGGTGGTGCCCCAGCCCGGACAGAAGCCGCCCCCGGCCACCCAGGGGAAGGTGTACGGGCGCAAGTTGATGCTGCGCATGGACACGCAGCTGCCCGGCCAGCCCGCCAACGCGCCGGGCATGTCCATCCTGTTCGACTTCGAGAAGCGCACGGGCACCACGCTGATGCATGCGCAGAAGATTGCGTCCCAGCGGAGCCTGGATGAGCTGCCCATGAAGCTGCCCATGTCCTGCACGGGGGAGGGGCAGGACTACGACGCCTGCTTCCTGGCGCAGGGCTTCAAGAAGACCGGCACCGAGAAGGTGAACGGCCACCCGAGCACGGTGTACGAGGGCACGGTGCCGGGCATGGACGGAAAGCCGATGCGTCAGAAGATGTGGCGGCCCACGGGCCTGCCCGAGGTGCCCTACGTGCGCGCGCAGACCTTCGGCGCCGATGGGAATGTGATGGAAATCAACCTCACCAACATCCAGCAGGGTGCGCAGCCCGACTCGCTCTTCGCCGTCCCGCCGGACTACCAGAAGATGGACGCGTCCCCATTCGAGGGCAAGACGCCCGCGCAGATTCAGGAGCTGATTCGCCAGCGCATGAGCCAGGGCGCGCCGCCGCCGCAGGGGGGCGGAAAGAAGCCCTGAGCCTCGCGCCCGCCGCTCACGGACGGTGGCTCACGGGCGACGGCGGAGACAGCGCTTTCCTGGGGCTCCGGCACGGCCCCGGCATGAGTGCACGCAACCCACGACAGGCACAGGCTCAGGGCTTGCGGTGCTTCGCGTAGAGCCCGTCCCGCCACTCGAGCAGGTCCGGGAAGCGGTCCGCGAGGGGCGCGTTCGTCCACACCTCGCGTGTCCCGGCCCCCAGCGGCATGTAGCGGTCCTCCGCCGGGCGCAGCATCTGGAGCATGGCCGCGGCGTTGATGTCCGCGTAGGTGAAGCCGCCCTTCAGGTAGGGACGGCCGCCAAGCTCGGCGCGGAGCTGTTCGAGGGCGGGGACGACAGTCTGTTGGATGGCGCCCTCCACGTCGAAGGCCGCCTTGTGCTTCCGGGCGATGAAGTTCGCGCCCATCCGTACGGACGGAGCCATGACGCCCCCAAGCCACCCGGGCACGAAGGAGGGCAGGCTTTCCTTCTGGGCCCGCGGGTTGCGGAGCAGTCCGGTGATGAACTGTGCCCGAGCCACGCCGAGCACGCGGTCACTCGTCTCCTCCCAGCGGGAGATGAGCTCCAGCGCGTCCTGGGGGAAGAGCGGCGCGCCCTGCCCCACCTCCTCCGCCCGCTTCGCGATGTTGAACGAGCCGGTGATGACGCCGCCCTCGTCGGCGAGCTGCGGGACAGAGGGGCGCACGCCGCGCGGCGTGCGCCAGCGCAGCCCCAGCTCGCCGGTGAGTGGGACGTGCTCGCGGTACCGGAAGGCGACGCGATGGTGGTCCAACGCCCAGCGGGCCTTCTCCGTCCAACCCGAGTAGCCGATTCCGTGGAGTGTGCGCATGCAACCCGGGACAGTACGCCGCGCGGAGGCGGCGCCCTAGCCACAAGCGAGTCTCCACCCGCCGGAGCCTCAGCGGTCTCTGCCCAGGCAGAGGCCACAGTCGAGCAGGCAGTCCCGGTATCCAACTCCCAGGCCACAGGACTCGGTGTACTGGCAGACGCCGTCCCCGCAGCGGAAGACATCCCTGGAGCGCAGCCGGGTGGTGATGGGCCGGTAGTGGACGCCGTTGCGGGTGCAGCGCGTGTGGAAGGGCGAAAGGAGGCCCGCGGTGCAGTACGCGTCGCAGCTCCCGAGCGGGATGATGGGCGGGCAGTTGTCCTCCACTCGCTGCAGCGGGCCCGGAGACAGCGCACACCCACGTGGGGAGCTCTGGCTCCCGCGCAGGAGCCCCTGGTCACTGGCCACGAACAGCCCCTCGCCAGTGAAGAGGTTGCCGAAGAAGCAGGCCTCCTCCTCGGAGTACGTCGAGAGCTCCCAGGAGCCGTAGGGGATGGCCTGCCCCCTGCCATTCACCCCCAGCACGGAGATGGCCATCTGGACACCGGTGTTGGTGGTGTGCGCGGCCAGACAGGCCGACACCACCTGCTGCTCGGCCGTGGTGGGCAGCTGCCCCTGGGCCCAGTCCGGCGCGAGTCCGAGCAGCCCCGCCCACAAGTACGAGACGCCCGTGCGCGGGTTGGTGTAGCCGCGGACCTGCCCCGCTGGCACCGCGCAGCGGACCAGGTACCGCATCACCATGTCCGCCAGCGCCGGGTTCGACTGGAACCAGGAGGCGAAGGGGGCCGAGGACAAACCACTCGCGGACAGGCCATTGAATGACAGCCCATTGAAGGACAGGCCATTCGCGGACAGGCCGTTGAATGACAACCCATTGAAGGACAAACCATTCTGCGAGCCCAGCTCCTGCTCCGCGGTGGCCGCCTCGCCGGGGGGCTCCTCGAGGGGCTCCTCCACCGGGCCGCAGCCCGCGAAGACAGCCACCATGGACACCACGAGCACGCTCTCAATATGTCTGGACCGCATGCGCTCCCCCCAATCGTGAGTCATTGACGTCACTGACCGAGACCTCTTTCGAGGCCGCTGGGGACATCCGGGTCGCGCTGTGGAGTCGAGGGTGACGTCCCCTTGAGAGGATTTTCGCGGTGCCACTCCGCCGGGTTGCGGAGGCCACGTCCACTCAAGAAGGAGCGTCGGCAGCGGGACAGCGGCGGCGTGGAGTAGCGGACGCTTACAGGTGAGGCATTGAGCGCCTCCGCCGCGCGCCGAGGGAAGCCTCCGCGCCGGTGGCGGTGCGAGCCACCGGCGCGGGAGCCCCGCCTCAGCGGTAGTAGGGCGAGACGGCCTCGGAGATGCGGGCCACCAGGTCCTCGGCCTCCAGCCGCGCATCTCCGCTCAGCGCCGGGAGCTGCGCGGTGAGTGTCTCCTGCGCGTTCCGCAGGGCGGAATAGGACGCCAGCGTCTGCTGGGTCTTCAGGATGTCCACCATGACGCGACGCGAGCCGTAGGTGCGCACACCGTCCGCGTTGAGCAGGATGGCCTTCACGTCGGCAATCACCAGCGGCAGCAGCGCCGACGTGGCGGGCGGGTTGGCGGAGAAGAAGCCGCGGTCCGCCACCGGGTCCAGGTACAGGCGCGAGAGCAGTCGCCGCGCCAGCTCATCCGCTCGGGCGGCGTACTGCGGGGGCGCGTCGGCGGGCACGTGCAGCGGAGGCCGCACCTGGGCCAGGGCCCCCTGGTAGGCGGTGACCTGGGCCTGCGCGTTGCCCGCGCGCACGAACTTCAGGACGTCGTTGACGTAGAGGCCGAAGAGCCCCTTCTGCCGGTCCAGGTTCACCGAGTTGCGCAGCAGCGGCGCGAGGTACGCGTGGAGCTGCGGAACGAACCACTTCGTGAGCGGCTCATCGAAGCGGTCATTCGGGCTGCAGTACGGGTCGAGGCGTCTGTCCGGGTCCGTGCAGAACGCCTGGGTGGGAAGCTGCTCGGACAGTCCGTAGAGGTAGCGCACGGCCTGCACGTCGTACGGCCCGGGCTGGGTCCCGTGGATGGCGTCGTCGAACTCGGGGTAGTCCATCACCGTGCTGGAGCGGAGGACCGAGTCGCCGCCGTCGTACACCCTCGTGCCCGAGAAGTTGTGGCGCAGGCCCAGCGTGTGGCCAATCTCGTGCAGCACCAGGTTGGTGAGCGCGTTCTCCGCCTTCTGCTTGGGGGTGAGCGAGTCATCCGCCGAGACGTGCACCGGGGCCCCCTCGCCCTCGAGAACCCGGGCCAGCGACAAGTCACACAGCGTGTCGTCCCGCATGCCGGACCAGGACATGCGCAGGGCCTGGAGCGGATCGGCCGCGAGGGTGGGCGCGGCCCCTTCGCCGCCGGCCTCATAGATGGCGTTCGCCATCCACGCCGCGGGGGCGTAGATGCTGGCGCCGCGAATCTCGCCCGTGTTGGGGTTGGTGCGCAGGCTGGCGAAAGCGAGGGGCATGGCCAGGTCCGTGTCGAAGATGAGGACGTTCTTGTCGTCATCCGCGAAGTTCAGCGAGCTGTCGGCCACGACGGCCTCCAGCACCTTGAAGCCGAACGCCGCGTTCCAGCCCTCGATGCCGCGCTTCACCGCGCCCACCACGTCGTACTCGCTGAAGAACGGGTCGTCCTGCACGGTGAGGATGCTGTCGGTGATGTGCCAGCGAATGGGCTTCATCCCCGGGTGGATGTTCCACTTCGCGACCGCCAGCTCGGTCCACCCGCCGCTGTTGGGGATGAGGCGCTCCGCGCCCTGGATGTAGAAGTCCTTCGGTGGCGGCGGCGTGGGCGTGTAGCCCGCGCTCTCCGAGTACTTGCGCAGGGTGAGCCCCAGGGTGCCGGAGCGGCGGTAGGGATTGGCCTCCAGGAAGCCGTGGGAGAGGTCGTCCGGCACGTCCATGTAGCCGGTGAAGACCTGCTCGAAGGCCACGCCGTCCGCCATGCGGCGGAAGCGCTGCGCGAAGCTCAGCTCCACCTGGAACCGGATGTTCTGGCGTCCGTGCAGGTCCCCCAGCACCCCGAAGCGGTTGAGACCCGCCGTCGGGTCGATGAGCACGTACTGGTCCGAGCCGCGCGCGCGGTTGAAGGGCCCGTGGTCGGTGACGACGGGGTACGCCTCCACCAGCACCTCCGGGTCGAACACGTCGCTGAGCACCTTGGTGTCGTCCACGTCCAGGACGAAGAGCTTGCCGTTCTGCTCCTTGAAGCTCACCACCCGCGTGCCCAGCGTGCTGGCGGCGTAGTAGAGGATGCCGCCCGGGTGGTGCTGCTTGAGGAACGCGGACATGAACCACTTCTGCCCCAGCTCGCTGCGCCGGATGGCCAGGTAGAAGCTGGTGCCGGAGTCGTCCACCGCGCCCTGGAGCTTCTGCTCCACCTGCTGCTTGCGCGCAGCGCCCACCTCCTTCGGCACGGCCACGAAGGTCTCATCCAGGGTGACGGGTAGCACCTCGGCGGGAGCCTCCGGGACTTCCGACGCGGGGGAGCTGGTGGGACTGCCGCAGCCGGTGCTCAGCGCGACGGCCAGGGACGCGGCGCCCAGCAACGAGCGACGCATTGGGAATCGACTTCTCCGCATGAGGGACTCCAAGGAGCGGGCCGCGCACGATGCGCGACCCGTGTTGGAGAAACGAAATTCCGCGAGGAGGTTCCCGTCGTATTCCTCGCGCCCCCGGATGCCCCGCGCCGGGCAACGACTTCGGCCTCCGCCGATATGACGTCCGCGCAATCCCGTTGCAGCTTGAGTCCTGTTGCGTCAGTCCATCAACTGCTGCGCCAGGTACACATGGTGCAGCGCCCAGCGGCGCGCATTCAGCAGCGGGTCCGCGTCGTTGGAGTGCCCGCCGTCGGTGTTCTCGTAATAGAGGTACGGCAGCCCCATGGCCTCCAGCCTGGCCGCGAACTTGCGCGCGTGGCCGGGGTGGACGCGGTCGTCCTTGGTGTTGGTGGTGATGTACGGCTTGGGGTAGCGCACGCCCGCCTTGAGGTTCTGGTAGGCGGAGT